>JBHGAZ010000055.1:0-14002 GCA_041946765.1 Terriglobales bacterium | reverse complement strand
TGCGCCAGCACGACGGCATCGACCAACCGCGGGAGCGTTTCCGGCCGCCGGCGGAGCCATGCATGCCCGCGAAGCACACGCCAGGAATGCTCGGCCGTGAGGCGGACCGGGTGCTGGGGAAATTCGGGCTGTAATCGGAAGACTCGAGCAGGCCAGGGCCGGAGGGGCACTCTTCGGGTGTCTCTCCGGCACACTATTATGCGATTCACTGTTGCGGCGCTGAAGGCGCGGGAAGCACGTACGTTCTGATAAGCCGGAGGAGGCGCTGCGGGTAGTGGAACACGCGGGGAGATGGCGTCGTAACGTCGGCTTCGGTCGGTTGGGCGAAGGTGCGAAGGAGGGCGAGCTTACCGGTTAACGTTTCGGCGCAACGGAGTTGGAACAGCTTCTGTTCGGGAGGCGTGGGGCGGCGGTCCCATGGGATGCTCGCCGCGAGTCGTTCGGCGCGAGGGTCGCGCGGTTCGGCGCCGGGCGGGAGATCTGTGCCGAGGAGATCACGGGCGAGGACCAGGCCGATGGAGAGGGCACGGGTGTATCGTTCCTCACGGGCCCGCTGCCAAGCTAAGGGCCAATCGATCGCAGGGGAGTGGACGAGGCGGGCGAGGTCACAGACCCACTTGAGCGATTCCCACATGTGCTTCGCGGCGTGAAGGCACAGCAACGGGAGATAGTCCTGCGCAGCCAGGCAAGGTACGGGAGTGCCAGCGATGGTGACAGACACGAGGCGTCCGAGGTAGGGCGCCGGGTCGCCGGACATGGGATGCCCTGAGGGCATCAAGGCCCAGTGCAGTTCGACGACGATCCCGGCGGGATTCACGAGAGAAACCTGGCGATAGCCTTCGAGGAGGCGGAGGTCAGGTGTCGACTGCGAGCGATAACCGAGGTCCGAAAGGATTCCAACGGCGCGGGGGATATCGGGACGGCGCAGAAGGATATCGATATCGTCCATTTGGCGGAGGCCGGGGTGCTCGTAGAGAGACCAGGCGACGGCTGGCCCTTTATAGGGAGCGGCCTGGATGCCGGCACGCCGGAGGGCGGAGACGATTTCGATGAGGGCGGAGGAGAGGCGCAGGTTGGCGCGAACGGTCGCGTGGAAACACGACTCCAAAGTTGTCAGGGCCGAAACGGGAACACCAGAAACCGAGTTCAGGCACTCGTAGAACAGGGCAGGTACTTCGTGCCGCACCGCTGCGGACGTCAGGGCGGACCAATCAAGATCCGGCAGGACACTGACCGAGGGGCCGTCGGGGCTTTCGCCGCAGCATGCGACGAGCATCCTCAGTTCGGAGGGAAGCCCCCCACTGGTTAAAGACTGCACGGTCCGCACCGGCGACGATCGCTTATGTCTCGGCTTCCGCTTGTGGACGAATACCCCAGAACCGCTGCGCAAGGATTCTGGCGAGAAAAACCGGGCTATCCAGATTCCGGCGCCATAAGCGGCGGGGCTCATGGGCAAGGCGGTAAGCCCATTCGAGGCCCGCACGCCGAACCCAAGCAGGTGCCCAGGGGATCGTGCCAGCGTGGAAATCGAAGGCAGCGCCGACTCCGATCAGGGCCGCAGCATCGATCTGGCCCACATGAGCGGCCATCCACTTTTCCTGCTTGCCGGTACCAAGCCCGACCCATACAATGTCAGGCTTTGCAGCGTTGATGCGAGCAACGAACGCGGCATCCTCGTCGGGTGTTAGAGCGCAGAAAGGAGGGCACAGGGTGCCCGCGATAGTGAGTCCGGGGAAGTGCTTAGCCAAGCGCTGGGCAAGAGCTTCGGCTACACCCGGGCCACCACCATAGAAAAAGTGCCGGAGGCCTTGCTTTCTGCCCCAGTTGGAAACGTCCAACATCAGCGATGGCCCCGCGAGCCGACATGCGCGCCCGTAGCCGAGAATGCGGGCGGCGAGAGTGATACCTACGCCGTCCGGCAGGGCAAGCCCGGAACCGAGGATCGCTGAGCGCATCCTGGCATCGCGGACACAGGTCAAAACGCTGTGGGGGTTGACAAGCGTTACATACTCGCGGCGCCCTTGATCCGCCCACTTCAGCAACCGGATGAATGCCTCATCAGGGGTGAGCAAATTGATAGGAACGCCAAGGAAATCACTTGTGGTCGCAGTAGCCACAGTTTCGCCTCAGATCGAAAGAACCAGGAATGGTTTGGGGCTCGCGGTTCAGCGAGATTATGCGTAAACGATGAGAATCGCTACCGGACATCGAGCGTAGGGGAACGCTTCGACCGGCACTCGATCGCCTGTTCGTATACGTCCATCAGGATGCTGTAGTTTGCGTCGTCACTAAATCGCTCTTCGTACCGCCTGCGCGCAGCCACCCCCATTTGCTCCAACTCCGGTGACACCCAGACTCGTCGGACAGCTTCGAGCAGTTGCAGTGGATTGCCCGCGGGAAAGATAGTTCCAGTTACGTGTTCTTGCACAATCGAGGGCAGAGCGCCCAAGTTGGAGACAGCAGCAGGAGTTCCGGCAGCAAATGCTTCGCAAACAACCATGCCAAAAGTTTCAAACCACGTTGAAGGGAGGATCAACAACTTGCAGGCCGCGATTAAGTCCCGGGTCTGAGCCGGGTTCTTTTGTCCTAGGAAGCGAATTCGCACGCCCGCACACTCTCGGCTTGCGGACTCCAACTCAGCCCGAAGAGGCCCGTTTCCGACGATCCGGAGTTCAGGTGCCTCTGGTCCCCACATCGACCACGCCCGGATGAGATCGCGGACCCCCTTTTCGACTGAAAGCCGCCCAGCGTATATTACGGCATCATCCCGGGAGGCCCACGAACGCGGCATCACGTCGGAAACGCAAAAGTTCGGCTTTACGTGGATTCTTTTTCGGGGCAAACCTGCGCCCGCCATGGTGTCGCGCTGGAATTCTGACAGCGCAATGAAGGCCTCCACATCGCGCTGCCAGGTTCCGAGCCGCCGATGTACCTCCACGCTTATTGCAAGGGGGAGTGTCGCAAGACGACTGCCGCGATAGCAGCCATGCTGAACCGCAGGAAGCGCGAAGCCGCGATCCAAGCACTCGGTACATACGCGCTTTTGTCTCATCGGAATCGCGGCAGCACAAAACAGCCGGTAATTGTGCAGCGTCAATACCCGTGCCGCCGTACCGCCTGCCGCGCGAAAAACCGCCGGCGAAAGGAGAGGAAACGTATTATGTACGTGAACAACGTCGGGCTTTACCCGGCGCACAAACGTGCGGATCTCGTCCGCCGCACGCATGTTCCACGGCGTCGAGAGTCCAGCCCTTATTTCCCCATAAAGACCAAGCGATCGAACCCGATCGCTATCCCTGATCAGCACGAAAACGCTGTTTCCTCGCGATTCAAGCAGCGCGCGCTCCGCTTTGAATACCTGGTTTTCGCCTGATGGAGCCGACGATCCGTAAAAGTTATGAACCAGGAGCACCCGCATACACATTCGGCCCAGTTAGAACAATTCTGGGCAGACCGAGGCGAACTCCTCTTTGAGTTTCTCAACACCGAACTGGGAGGCGATGCTGAGTGAGATCTCCCTGGCATTTGGAAGATCCATCGCGCGCGCGATAGCGGAGGCGAAAGCGATTGGATCACGGCTGTCGATTACAAATCCGTTCTCTCCGTCGCGAATCATCTCACGCGCCCCACTTACGTCCGTCGACACCACAGGCGTTCCGCACGAGAGCGCTTCCACAATCGCCGTTGGCCAACCTTCGGTATGCGAACCAAGAACGACAACATCAGCCGCATTAAGAAATGCTGCCACCTCGTGCGGAGGTCGAAAACCCGTAACACACACTGAGCGCGTCAGTCCCCGATTGAGGATCTCCGATTCCAGATGTTGCCGGTCTTCACCATCTCCGACGAACCATAGGGCAGCCTCAGGCAACTTACGCAGCAGCAACGCGAACGCCTGCAGCACGAGCGGCCAGCCCTTCAGTGCGCTAATTCGACCACAACTGACGAACACTGGTCGATCTATCGGAATGCCCACAGATGTTCGTGCAATCTCACGATCGGCAGGAAAAAAAACGGTGGTGTCAGCGCACGTACACCGAACGAGCACGCCGTCCTGGTGCAGAACTCCGCGACTCCGCGCGATCAGGGCCTGCACGTGTGAAGGGGCAGCGTACGCAATGACCGCCGTCGCTCGTCGAAGAGCGCGAAACAAATGCGCTTCGAATGCCCCGGCAAGTAGGCGGGCTGCTGGATACCGTGGGTTTGTGAGTGGGTTCGCTACGCCGTGGAACTGATAGATCAACCTCCGCCAACCCCAGCCCGAAACAGCGAGCAAGGCCTCCGGGCAACCCACGATCGCCGTCCCGGCTGAAGCTTTGAGAATCTGTCGTCTGTATCTAGTCAATCCGGCGTAGAATGACAGTCTCGCGGGAACGAGTGGTCGAGCCCCGTTACGGGACACCCCTGAGACAGCGAGCAATTGGTTGCACCCCCCCTGCCTCTCTACACTCGTCCACCGGCCAATTGGGACATCGTTAGCCATGCCAACGAGAGCAAGTTTGCTGCCGAATGCTGATAACATGCACCGCGCGAATGACAGATGCCCGCCAATTGGAGCGCTATTGAAGTCACAACCCTCAATATACAGCACCGTATTTCGTGAATGACTCAACGAGCGCTCCATTGGTATTGACACTGTTTCAAATGAACGCTGCGCCTAGCGTTTGACACCGATGCAAAGGACATTCCGATAATTATACCGAAGAGAAATGTAAATCCCATGTAATTGATAGTGCCGTGTGTGAGACTCGCAATCATGTACGAGACCACCGCCGCCATATGCTCACACCGCCACTCCCAGCCTGCCCGTCGCATTCGAAGCGATGCTCCGCAAATCCCGATGACGCCGATGATTAGGGTTCCGAGCCCCAGCAACCCGTAGGCACTCCAGACATCAAGGAAGTCGTTATGTGCTCCGATGCGAGCACCATAGGAACCACCTAATAGTGACTCGACATACTGGCGCCCACGTCCGCAGAGCTGTTCGGCAGTGGGCCGGTCCAAAATATCTCTGACAACAATGGCCTGGAATGTCGTTCGTCCCGATGCGCTTAAGTCGTTCCATCGTGCTTGCAGTTCTGGGAAGCGGTTCCACGTCAATGCCGTAGCGGCGCTCGTTACAAGCAGCACCGTGAACAGCCCGATAAAGTATTTGAACGTGTGGGGCGCTCGGGGCCGCGACCGCCGCTCGGTTGTAAGCGCATATATAACCGCGCATCCGAGAGCCATCAGGAGCGCCGCCCGGACACCAGTAGTCAGAACGGCCGCCAGGATCGACACGCCCCAGATGCTTCTCATAACTCTATTGCGCCATCGGAGTCCTAGGATCCCGTGCAAAATGAGAGTGAAAACACCGGTGGTTTGGGCTGAGAAGAGGGTCCCTGAGACAGCGATCCCTTCGTTTCGATAAGCATTGCGCACTCCCAGGCCGAAAACCCCTCCGGCCGCGATGCATGCTAGTAGCGCAACGCCACCGAGGGCGACAGGCACAGCGAGCGATTCTTTGCTGATGATACAACGCGTGCGGAGTCGGTAAGTCGCGGCGATCGTCACAGGTAGAAACGACAGGCGAGCAGCCGCCTCGATTCCAGATGCCGCGTCACCCAATAACGTTTCAGTAACGCCAGCAACAACCGCGAGCAGAAGCAGAGGGAACATTACTTGACGCAAAGCACCGTTTACAGTCTTTTCGATGCCCGGCAGAGCGTACACCGATGCCAACAGAATCCAGCTCGCGCGACAGACAGTTGGAAGCGCCGAGCCGATTGCCGTTGCTCTATTCATGCCCGCGTATGCGTCGATGATCGGATTTAGAACGATATAGAACAGCAACAGCTTAGATATGAGTTCGTCGGCCCGCGATACACGCTGCTGTTTGGCGCGCGTCGCCGCTAGCGCATATTGACGAGACCAATGGGGCATGACCGACCCGGCCCGCTCAGCTATGTCCATATCGCGTCGTCAGAATTCATTCCCCTCAGTGGGAACGGCGCGGCTGTCAGTTCCTGCTCCACCGGTTCGTCCGTAGTATGAGGCGGATACACATTTGTCGTAGTCGGACGCAACGGGTGTATATTCCGTTGGGAAGTGCCGCTGCAAGTCGGACTGCACACCACTTGCAGTTAGCGCGATGATCGGAACGCCACCTCTGCAAACACATCAGCGCCTCATCTCGCCTGCGGCCACGAAGTAGCGCCTTCACGTTTTCAAGCTCGACGTCAGCCGCATACGTCTGCGCAGCGGATTTCTTGCTCACTGAAACTCTGGGATCGTTTATTATCGCCGCCACGCTTTCGTGCAGGAAGGTCACGTCTCGGGCCTCGAAGCTGGAGCATGCACGGTTCGAAGCAGTCCAGTGCCAGACTGCGGCAACCTCCGTTGTGTACGCAATATCGGCGTACGCCGCGATCCGAAACCACATATCAAGGTCCTCCCCCATGCGCAGTCCGTTCCGGAACAACCCAGTGGTTTCGAACACGGTCTTGCGTATAGCGACGCATGAAGACCACAGCGTGTTCCTCGTCCCGAAGTAGTCGTGCAATAAGCCTCGCCAAGGGTGTTCAGGGACCCCCGTTACGCGGGCCCGGTGCACAAGTCCAGGACCTTTATCGATCAAAAAGCATGTTGCAACGGCACCCGCTTCGGGGAACTGTCTTTCCAGTTCAGAGACCAGCGATAAGAAATGGGGCATCCACTCGTCGTCGGCATCAAGAAAAGCAACAACTTCACCCGTTGCCTCCGCTATGCCACGGTTTCGTGCCGCCGATACGCCTGCATTTGACTGGTGGACGATCCTCAGGCGCCCATCGTGAATTGATTCGACGACGTACGCACTCCCATCTGTTGACCCATCGTTCACAACGATCAGTTCGAAATCCCGCTCTGATTGCCTAAGCACAGAACGGATTGCCCTCTCGACTTCGGCCGCCTTGTTGTACAACGGAATGACTACGCTAAATCGAGGCATCCTCTTTATCGCACCCCACTGCGATTGTGCTCAACCCAATCCAATACTTCCATCCACTGCTCCCGCCACCTTCCGATCGTGAACGCAGCAGTCGCCGTTTCCCAAGCGCGGCGCTGGATTTGAAGCCGAAGCCTATGATCTCGGATCAAACTATCAAGCGCTGATGCAAAGCACCCCGCTTCAGGCCGCACTAACACTCCGTTATAACCAGTGACGATTTGGTTAGTAATTCCGCCGACCGCAGAAGCCACAACTGCGCAGCCCGCGGACATCGCCTCAACAACCGACAGTGTAGTGCCCTCCGAAGCGAGCGATGGCACGACGGCAATATCATGACACTGATGAGTCTGGACAGCCGCAGGGCTCGCATACGCGCAAATCTGGACCTGCGGGTACGCGCTGAAACAGCTCCTTAGATACGCTTCCTCAGGGCCAGATCCAGCAAACGTAACGTGCACGTCGGGGTGCCTTGTTAACACCGACCGAATCGCCTCCGCAATCACACGCGTTCCTCGCTCTGGGATGAACCGCCGAGCGAAGATAATGCGCACCGGCGAATAGCGAGTCTCTCGATCCTTAAGCCAAGCCACTGCCGGAGCCGCATTTGGAATAACCCATACACACCCAGTCTGGGCATCGCCGCGGAAGGTTTTGTACCAGTTCAGGAAGTTCAAATCCACACAGACACGGTAAGGGCAATTCTCAAATTGCCGCAACGCCTTCGCGCGTAGCCAGAGCCGCATCAACTGACCACCGACCTTCGTGCGCAGCGAGAGCCGCTTTGTCAGATATTCCGTCGGCAGGTCCCATGAAACGCCATGTTGGATTGATAGTGCGCGAGGATTATCAACCCGATGCGATACGACATCCGACGCAAACACCTCAATCGTGTCTATGATTCGACCTATGCCACATGCTGCTTGGCGGAGACGACTGGAAATGTCGCCGACCCGAAGTCTGCCGTCCGTGGGGCATCCCACAACAGTTGCTTCTCGGTAACGGGCACGGAATGGCCTGCTACTCAGCTGGAAGATTGTGACGTCACGATTTGTCGAGAGGCACAGGTCGGTCAAGTGGCGGATGATGGTCTCCACTCCTCCGATTGCGAGTTCGTGCCCCTCGGGATCCAGGAAGCGGCTGTAGTATATGTGCACCTTCATTTGTTGCTCGTCCTAAGGAGAGACACTCGCTTGTCGGTGTTGAGGATGTGTTAAGCTGGCCGCCTCTAATCTGAGGCGGCGCGAGTAAGTATCTGCAGCAACGAGTTCGCAGCCCCCCTCGCATCCTTGTAGAACCTCCTGCTCCGACTCGCTATAAACTTTTCCAGATCCGCAGATTCGCGCAACACTTCCGACATCAGTCGACAGGCACTTTGGGCGTCCAATTGTGCTATAGGCAGAACAAATCGTTCGTTTTCGTAAACATACCGAGCCATACCGTATGCCTTCTGGCTGTACGCGATTAGCACCGTGGGCCTGCCAACCCCAAGGGCGTTGATCGCGCAATGCATACGTGCAGCGACTACGACATCGCAAGTGGCGAGTGCCGACCCCGTTTTCGCGAAACCCAGGTTAGCGTTGAGCAGTGCTGTCCTGGCCCTCACGTTGTCGGGTAGTGACGCCCTCATCTCCGACAGGTACCCATAATCATCGTCGGCGGGCTTGCTAGAACAGACATGTGGCACTAAGAGAATGTCGGCGTCCATCTGGTTGGCGAGTGCCGAGATGACATCTGCTTGTGAACGCCGAGCACCTGCAATCCCCGCATCACAAGCGAGGGAACTGAATGGACTGAAGTTCACTCCGATTCTGAGACGATGGTTTCTCGGTCGAGGACCTGGCTGCCCGAGCACGAATGCCGGATCCGCGCAGCTCACCACGTTTTCGCTGAGCCCGAGAGAGGCCAAGTACACCGTCGAACTAGGCTCACGAGAGGTGATCAGATCTGCTTTACTAAGGTGACTTTTGAACGCAGCGCGTGTGGCGGCATCATCAAATGGACCAATTGAGGCACCCCAGATTACATAACGCTTCTGTGCAGCCTTTACAGCTTCTCCGAACCGAAGAAGGTGGCGATCATATCCACCGCGAGGACCGATTGTGTACAGATCACCTCCAATAGACAACACGGCATCATAAGACCGTGCGAGGTGAGAGTACTCCATCAAAGGGAGCCATGAGGATCCTACAGTTCGCGCGACTTTGGCACAGACGTTTCGACAGGAATACCTACGCCATGGGCGGCGAGGCACGACGCGGATTTCCAAGTCAGATAGAACGGCTTCATCGGCTTCAGGACGCAGCGACGCATAGTCGATCTGGCACTCCGGCCATACCTCCCGAAGGAGTGCGACCGTGCCGCGGACGATTGCCTCACAGCCGTAGTTATAGACGCCAAGAATTCCGTATAGGAGAAAGTGAGGGGTCATGTCCGGTTGACGCCGATTAGCCGATCGTTTTCTTAGAGTCTGCATCTCGACTCGACTCGCGAGAACCGCTGCTTAAGTCTGAGGAACGGTTTTTCGAACAGTTCGTACGACAGTACCGCCAATAGGATCGTGACACAGAAACTCAGAAGCGCTTGCGCGAAGACACTCGAACCGTGTAGCTTCCTTGACGCCGTTATACAGAGGAGGTGGAACACATAGAGTCCATAGGAGATTTTCCCGAGGTAAAAGAATGTTTTGGCTGCTCTGGTTGAGAGCATCGGGCCGGTGATCGTCAGGGCATTGACAAAGATAATGGCGCAAGTTAGGGCTGCTAGCGGATACGTGATCAGTACTGGCGCAAGCTCTGCTCGTCGGGCAAACGGCTGCAAAACAGCCATGGCGGCGATCAACGAAATCACGCTACCTAATAGCGATATTCGTTGTACGCACGTTCGGCACGGCGCGCAGCCGCCGCGGAGCCAAACTGCTAACAGAATGCCCATTGCCAGTGGGTCCAGGCGGGCGAGCGTGTTGCACCACACCGCAAGGTGGGGCACATGAAACAGGCACAGGATGAAACGCGTAACAGACGCGACTAATAGCATGCCAACAGCACTGGCGCAGAGTGCCCTATTTGTGGCTCTTCGCACCACGATTGGCCACACACAATAGAATTGTTCTTCAATAGATACGCTCCACAGCGGACCAAGAATGCTTCCAGAACTCCCCATGAACGCGATTGCCCAGTTCGCAAAGAATGTGAGGAATGCAACCGCGTATTCGGGAGCGGTGCGCTGGCTAGGAGCGAATCGTGGGAGCACCACCAAACCGAGCAGTACGAACGCGAAGTAGAGCGGCCAGATCCGTAAAGTGCGCCGTACATAGAACGACTGAATGTCGATGCGTCCTGTGAGTTCCCGCTCACGGATAAGAAGCTCCGTTATAAGATACGCGCTCAAGACAAAGAACAGGTCTACGCCGAATCCGCCCGCCTGCAGTACGGCAGAAGCCGTATTAGCGACCACCCAGGGTGCGCCAGCATCCAACATCGGCTCAATTGCATGTGGGAACGCGTGGTGAAAAAACACTGCAGTGAAAGCCAGAAAACGAAGCACGTCGAGTTCAGGCCGATAGAAAGGTTTCGCACTGGCCCGCTGAAGTTGCGTCGCAGGCTGTGGCTGAACTAAGGTTTCCACTGGCACCTCACAGGCGTAGACGCCTGGGTTGGTACTGCTGGAGGCGGAAACAATTCAACGGTTTCGAACCAGCACCCTTTGGAGCTGATTGCGACACCGAATTAGGAGTGGGAGTGCAAATCCGAGAGCAACTTGCACGGCCAAGAGATCAATCATCGAGAGCCATAACGCAGCCGGACCAAGCCGACGCGCGACCGTCCGCCACACGAACTTGCTGCGGCGGCGTGTCGCGAGTTGTGCGCGTTTGTCGAGAAATGAGAACAGACAGCTTGAGTTGTGAATTCCGCGTCGTTTTCGATTTGTTGCACCAAACTGACTCAATGCGACCTGCGCCGCCGGCAATCGTTTGGCATCTATGGCGCGGCATGTGACGCCGGCAGCGAAAATCTCGGCAAGTCTGGTATTCCTGAGCAGCACTATAGAAGTGCCGCGCGGATCGGAGCAGTATTCAGGCAGCCATGCGTCCATGAAGCACGCGTCAGCGGCTTCCGCGAATACATCCGTGCAAGCATCGCAGGAACCAAGGCGAAAATACCCGTGGCGACCAAGGAAATAAGGCAGACTCGTGTATCGGACGGTGTGGCCGATCGGCTGCCCTCCCGAGTAGCATGCGAAGCCATAGTCGTTTGGCCTCCGGGCTGGGTCTTTCACGCGGTAACGGCAGGACTCGAATCCGTCCGGATCCTGCCCAGCAGCACGCGCCAGAAACTCCGTGTAGAACGCATTCTGGTACATGCCGCAGGCCAAACCGAGCACGAAGCGAATGCGGCGTCGAAGTACGGCATGCCGACGCACGGCAGCACACAGGCACGGCACCCCTATGATCGCCCATTTCGTAACCGGCTCTGCCAGAAGGCCCTTTATGATGTCTGAGCACTCTACTGGCTGATAGACGCTTCCTGCGGACTTGAATACATCCTGCGGTCTCTCGATAGGCGCGAAACCGAACCGAGCCCCCGGGCCAGCCAGTGGGACGACTACAGCGACCCTGTCGATCTCACCTGTCGCGAGAAGTTGCTCGAGGCACCACGTGGCGAAGCCTCCGGATGCTGAATGCCAACGATGCTCCGGGGCCTGCACGTGCCCGACGAACGCGTCGATGTAGCAGCCTATGTCTGGATGTTCGGCTGCGCCAGCAGTGCGGGCGAACAACTCTCGATTCGTCGGCCTGGAGTCGAGCGGCCCGTCCGAGAAAGGGCATACGACCGTACATGCTTTGCAGCTGGGTGGGCAATTGCCAGTCAGATGCGGAATGAGGTCGCCATTCGTAGCCAACCCCATGGAGAGGATCTGGGAGGGGCAGATGCCAGCGCACACACCACAGCCCGAGCAGCGCTCTTGAGCGACGGAGTTGTCCACAACGCATCGGGCCAATTGGTTAACCTTTCATCGAGGCTGCAGGACGTATGAAGCCACCGAGGGCGACGATGGCCACAGTCGCCACGAGGATGGTTAGGGCAAGCCGTAAAGGAATGCTGGTCACCCAAATTGCGGCAACAGGCACAGCCGCGACCGCCAGCCAAATCAATGCAGAGCGTGCCGAGGCGAACAGTGCCGGATTTGCCAACGACCGCCTAATGTAGACAGGGAAAGTAACGGCTGTGTTGCCGACGTACGCGATCAGAACGGCACCCGCAATACCAACGGCTCCCCAGCCTACGAGGTAATGTGCCGCGCCCAGAGCTATCAGACTCCAAAGAAGATTGCTAGCAGCCCCGACCCACATAAAGTCGTTTACAACAAACAGGCGAGCAAGCCCCTGTTTGAATGTCACCACACATGCTGAGCAGAGGGTCAGGACGAGAGTGAGTTGGGCGGACCGACTGGCGTATTGTGAACCGAACGCTAGCGCAAGGCATTCGGGAAACGCCATCAGCGGTATGCACACCGCAAGCGCGAAAGCCCACGTGAGTACGACATTGCGATCGGCTATTCGGGAGCGGGTGAGCGACGACGACGAGGCGAGCATCGGGATGAGTGCCGCGCCGAGACTGTTCCCGATCATCGAAATGAGGTCTTGAAGACGGGTTGCAGCGGCAAAGAACCCGAGTTGCTGATACCCGGAAGGTTCACGCACGAGCAGCATGCGAAGTGCCCAGAGCGTTGGTACAACGCAAAGAGCCGAAAGAAAGGCCGGCAAAGAAAAACGCCAGTATATCGCGAGCTCTGAGGCTCGGGGAAGATACGTTAGCGGTATTTGAAGCACCCGCGCCTTCCTCGAGATTCCAATGTGGCTAGTCACCGCTGCGCCGGCCGCAGCGAGGGTGAGACCCAATACCGATCCCCGGAGACCTAGGAGGAGAGTACCACCCGCGAGAAACACGATACTCAACAGACCACGAACGAAGGTGACAGTGGCGGTCTCTTTGAAGCATTCGAGCCCTTCCAGCGCTCCGACCTGCGCCGAGTTCACAGTCGTGAAAATAAGAAACACAGCTGAGAGTTGGAGTTCGACGACAAGGTTGGGTGCTCGCAACACATCCGCACCCAGAGCGGGAGCGGCAACAACAAGTGCGAGGGCCACAATTGCCGAGAGTGCGGCCGCGATCGTCATCGTCGATCCGATCAGGCGTCCGGCCCGCTCCGGAGAGGAGGTCCTGAACTCGGCGACGTGCTTGGTGGCGGTCATCCCGAGATTCGTGCCTGCGAGAATTCCGCACATTCCCAAGGTGGCCTGTATCATCCCAAGCTCGCCAAACTGCCCGGCAGTAAGGAACCGCGCAACGATCATCCACGCCACGAAGTTCAAGCCTTGCGACGCCAACAAGCCGATGGTGGACCATGCGGCACCATTCAAGAACCGCGCCCGCATCGAGCCGGGAGGCGCAAATGCGTCGAGGCGGGTCTGGAAACCACTCGGTAAGCGAAGAGACAGCATTAAAGCAGGGAGCAATGAGTTTCGTTGGACCTTTCGACTCCCCCCGCCCCTGCCAACGCCGCTATATACGTCAAGTTCAAGTCCGTCGCCCAAAGGTGTCCTGTGGTTATGGACGCTGCGCAGTACGCGGCCAGGAGGGCAGAGGCGAGAGGCAAGGGCGCCAGGAGCAAGGAGCCCGGAGCAAGGAGCAAGGAGACGCGCGGGCCGACGTGGGCTCGCCACATGGTCCAGTAGCGGAGGGCTAGGAGCGCCAGGCCCATGAGGCCGCCTACGACCATCATGTCGAAGACGTCGCTGTGCATGTGGATCCCGCGGCCGGAGACGTCGAGCATGCGGGTGTAGCCGAGGCCGACGAGCCAGGAGTCGGAGTTCTTGAAGGTCGCCCAAGCTTGGGACCAGAGGGCGGAGCGACCGCTGCCGGTCGTCTCGGACCATCTCGGATTCCAGAAAAGCAGAGGAAAGAGAAAGAAAAGCTTTGCACCACAGAGACGCAGAGGACGCAGAGGGGGCACAGAGAAGAAAACCGCCAGGGC
>JBHGAZ010000054.1:0-14304 GCA_041946765.1 Terriglobales bacterium | reverse complement strand
GGTCCCCAGCACGCCTGATGTTGGCGTGCTGGGGTGGAAGCGAGGCGGCCGAGGAATCCTATTGCTATCAAGGTGCGTCGTTGTGAGAGGAATTCCTTGCCTTCGCTGAGCGAAGCCTCGGAATGACAACTTCAGGCTCTTCGGCAAGCTTCTCTGTGTCCCTGTATCTCTGCTCTGGGTGTTTGAACTTATTGACCTCACCTGCACTGTTGAAATAGCCTCGACAAGTTATCCGTCCTCGCAACCCTCGGTGGGCGCGGGTTATGAGCGCCATGAACGGAAAGGCACGGGGATACTGATGCGAAAAGCCATATCCACCTATGTTTTTATCAAGTCGCGGCTGCATCCGGGCATGCTGGACAAACTGGTCAGCGCCGGCGCCGAAGCCATCGAAATTTTTGGCGCCCGCGGTCACTTCGATTACTCCGACAAGGGCCAGGTGCGCGAAATCGCCAACTGGTCGCGTCACAACAATGTGCCTATAAATTCCATTCATTCCCCTATGTTTTCCGATTACGAATGGGGACGCACCGGCTCGCCGCCCGTCAACATCGTTGACCCCGATAAGAGCCGCCGCATCGCCTCCATGGACGAAATCAAGCGCGCCCTGGAAGTGGCAGAGCTGGCGCCCTTCAAGTTCTTGATCCAGCACCTCGGCACGCCGGGGGAGCAGTTCGAGCCCAGGAAGTTGGACTTCGGACTCAGCTCTCTGGAGCACCTGCACACTTTCGCTAAGCCGCTGGGAGTCCGCCTGCTTTTGGAAAATATCCCTAACGAGATTGCCACGCCCGAGCGCCTGCTGGAATTCATCAACACCCTGAAGCTGGATCTCGGCATCTGCTTTGACTTCGGCCACGCTAACGTCATGAGCAGCGTGCCCGAGGCGCTCGAGAAGCTCAAGGACGAGGTGCGCTCCACTCACGTGCACGACAACAACAAAGACCGCGACGCGCACATGTTTCCAGGCGAAGGCAGCATTGACTGGGCGGAAGCGCTCGCCATCCTGCGCACCGCGAAACACGTGCCGCCGCTGGTGCTGGAGATCAATGGCGAAGGCCATAAGCAGATCGTGGACAAATACCACACGGCCTTCCGCAAGCTGGAAGAAGCCGCGGCCGCGGCAGCCAACGGATAATGTTTCCCGTTCCCGGTTTCCCATTTCACGTTGACGACCAGGAGACGCGGGGATCGGGGAACGGGCAACGGGCAATGTAGATCATGCACCGCTACACCGTCGAATTCCGCCTCTCCGGCGAAACGCTCCATCCCGAGGACATCACTGCCGTCCTCGGTCTGAAGCCCACAACCTCATGGCATGCCGGCGACATCGTTGGTCAGCGTCCGCGCACCGCCGGCATGTGGGGCTACGCCCCCGGAGGCCAATGGCGTCAGTGGCAGTCGCTCGAACCGGCCATTTCCGCCTTGCTCGATGAATTGGAACCGCTGAAAGCGAAGATCGCGGAACTGCAAAACGGCTACGAAGCCTACTTCTGGTGTTGCCATTTCAATCCGGAAGTGGCCGGCGGTCCGCGCCTTTCTCCGGCCCTGCTGAAGCGCCTCGCCGCCATGGAAGTAGAAATCTACGTAGACACCCATTTCGTCCGCGACGACCCCCAGGACATCGGCTGCACCCCGTAGATTCGGCGATAGCGAGTTCCTAAGATCGGCGATACTTGATCAGCGCACGACATAGTCGCGCAGCAACGATATTCATTAGCCCTCCACGGCAGTGGTGAGATAAAGATGTCCAGGAGATGCGCGTCGCGCCAGCGACGGCCGGGTGCCCCATCCTGATCCCTAGCGAAGCGCGGGGGAAGGGTGGGGATTTCCTCATCAACATCACTGCATTGCACTTCCCAGCACGCCCTCTGCCTCCGATGGCATAATGAGTCTTTATCCAATCCGCGTTCGTCGGCTTGAATCCGCGGTTAAAGGTTTCCATGAGCACGAATCCCACAACGACGGAAGCACCTGTCACCACGATCCGCGAAATCGGAGCGCACGAAGGCCAGGCGGTCACCATCCGCGGCTGGCTTTACAACCTGCGCGAGAGCGGCAAGCTGTTGTTCCCGCAGCTCCGCGACGGCAGCGGCGTCATTCAGGGCATCGTGGCCAAGAACCAGGTCTCGCCCGAGCTGTTTGACACCATCAAGAACCTCACTCAGGAAAGCAGCGTTGTTGTCACCGGCAAAGTCCGCGCCGACAAGCGCGCGCCCGGCGGCTACGAACTCGATATCAGCGACCTGCAAGTTGTGCAGAAAGTCCCCGAAGCCGATCCCTACCCTATTTCGTTGAAAGAGCATGGTGTGGATTTCCTCATGGAGCACCGCCATCTCTGGGTGCGCTCGCCTCGTCAGTCGGCGGTGCTGCGTGTGCGCGCAGAAATCATCAAGGCGGCGCGCGATTTCTTCGACGAGCGCGGCTTCACCCTGACCGATCCGCCCATCCTCACGCCCGCCGCTTGCGAAGGTACCACCACGCTGTTCCCCGTGGACTACTTCGACGAGCAGGCATTCCTGACGCAGTCCGGGCAGCTTTATATCGAAGCTACCGCGATGGCGCTGGGCAAGGTGTACTCGTTCGGCCCGACCTTCCGCGCGGAGAAGTCCAAAACCCGCCGCCACCTCACCGAGTTCTGGATGGTCGAGCCCGAAGTCGCCTACGCCACCCTCGACGACATCATGGAGCTGGCGGAAAACTTTATCTCTTTCATCGTGCAGCGCGTGCTTGAGCGCCGCCGCCCGGAACTGCAGACTATCGGACGCGACGTTAGCAAGCTGGAGAAAATAAGCCCGCCATTTCCACGTATCACCTACGACGAAGCGGTCCAGATGCTGCACGAAGGACACGCCAAGGGCGCGCTGGAAGCCAGGTTCGAGTACGGCAACGACCTGGGCTCGCCCGACGAGACCTACTTGTCTTCGCAGTTCGAAAAGCCGCTGATGGTGCATCGCTACCCGGCGCAGGTGAAGGCCTTCTACATGGAGCCCGATCCGCAGCATCCCGACAAAGCGCTCTGCGTGGACGTGCTTGCCCCCGAAGGTTACGGCGAAATCATCGGCGGCTCGCAGCGCATTGGCTCATATGAACTGCTGCTGCAGCGAATCCACGATCACGCACTGCCGGAGGAAGCGTTCAAGTGGTATCTCGACCTGCGCAAGTACGGCGGCGTGCCCCACGGGGGCTTCGGCATGGGAATCGAGCGCGCCGTGGCCTGGATTTGCGGCCTCGAGCACGTGCGCGAAACCATCCCCTTCGCACGTACTCTGCATCGGTTGTACCCGTAGGATTTGGTAATTTGGGGAGTTGGTAATTTGGCAATTGACTGTCCCACAAAGGGTGTCATCCTGAGCGAGCGCGCCTGCTGTCGGCGCGCGAGTCGAAGGATCTGCTTTTCCGGCCTTTTTTACGCAAGCGCGGCAGGTTGAATCGATCTGCCCTCGACCGGCAGTGCAGTTCAATTACCCAATTACCAAATAAGCTATGCCTGACCTCACTCCCGAACCGCGCATCACCAACGCGCCCGTTGTAGCCAATGGGATCGTGCCGCGCACCATTCGCCTCATCGGTGTCCCGCTGGACCTCGGCCAGTCACGTCGTGGCGTGGACATGGGTCCTTCTGCCGTTCGCGTCGCCGGCCTGGAAGCGAGACTGGAAGCGCTTGGCCACAAGGTCACCGATGCCGGCAACCTGCTGGTCCCGCAGGCGGAGCAGAAGAAGGAAGGCGACCCCCGTGCCAAGTACCTGAAAGAGATCACCGCTACCTGCACCAGGCTGGCGGACATGGTCATCAAGGCGCTGGAAAATGGCGAGGTCCCTTTGACTGTTGGTGGCGACCACTCGGCAGCGGTGGGCAGCGTCTCTGGCCTGGCGGAATTTTATCGCCGGCGCCAGCAGAAGGTTGGGCTCATCTGGATTGACGCTCACAGTGACATCAACACGCCGGAAACTTCTCCCAGCGGCAACGTACACGGCATGCCGCTGGCCGCCATCATGGGACTTGGCCCGCCCGAACTCGCCAATCTCTACGGATTCTGTCCTAAAGTCTCGCCGGACAATTGTGTGCTGGTCGGCGTGCGCGACATTGATGTCGTGGAGCGGGAAAATGTTCGCCGCGCAGGCATTGAGGTCTATACCATGCGCGACATTGACGAGCGCGGCATGCGCACCGTTATGGAAGAGGCCCTGCGCCTCGCCGGACGCGGTACCGCCGGCTATCACGTCTCTCTCGACATGGACTGGGTGGACCCCGAAGATGCGCCCGGCGTGGGCACGCCCGTGCGCGGCGGCGCCACCTACCGCGAGGCCCATCTCGCCATGGAGATCATCGCCGACCACGGCCGCATGCTCAGCTTCGAAATCGTCGAGGTCAATCCCGTCATTGACGAACACAACCGCACCGCCGACCTCGCCTGCCAGCTCGCCGCCTCCGCCTTCGGCAAGAAAATTCTCTAACCCGCCGTCTGGCGCAGCCGCCCTCGGCTGCGCGACCACTTCTGCATTGTAGAGACGTAGTAGCTTGCTGCGTCTCTTAAATTTGTAGCGCCGGCGTCCTCGCCCGCACACCACGATGATGCCGCCCTACTCGTGATATAATAATGAGTGCTTTCCCCGTGCGTAAATTCCTGTAAATCCATGGAGTTACATGAATCCGTCGGCCCTCTGGAGCAGCGCTCCGGATCGGACCTTCTACGCCCAGTGAGGTTCGAAATCAAGTGCGGAAACGTAATCCGCCGCAATATGTCGCGGAAAAAAGCAGCTCAGCGCATGGCCGGCGACTGACAACTGAGAACTGTTAACTGAGAACTGAATTCAATGGCTGACGAACAGAATCCCCAGAATCCGCAACTGCCCTTGACCCCGCCCCCTGGCGACGGCGGCGGCGTCAATCCGCAGCCCATCAATATTGAAGAGGAGATGCGGCGCTCGTACCTCGACTACGCCATGAGCGTAATCATCGGCCGCGCTCTCCCCGACGTGCGTGACGGCCTCAAGCCAGTGCACCGCCGCATTCTCTACGCGATGCATGATATGGGGCTGCTGCACAACAAGAAGCACGTTAAGTGCGCCAAAGTGGTGGGCGAATGTCTGGGCAAGTATCACCCGCACGGCGACACCGCGCTCTATGACGCGCTGGTGCGCATGGCCCAGCCGTTCTCGCTGCGCTACCCGCTGGTGGACGGGCAAGGCAACTTCGGCTCCGTGGACGGCGATCCTCCCGCGGCGTACCGTTACACCGAATGCCGCATGACGGCTATCGCCGAAGAACTGCTGTCCGACATTGACAAGGACACCGTAGACTTCGTCGCCAACTTCGATAACACCACCACCGAGCCGCTCGTGCTGCCCACGCGCATTCCCAACCTGCTGGTGAATGGCGCCAACGGCATCGCCGTCGGCATGGCCACCAATATCCCGCCGCACAATTTGACAGAGATCGTGAACGCCTGCATCACGCTGGTGAACAATCCCAACGCCACGCTGGCCGACCTGATGAAAGACGTGCAGGGGCCCGATTTCCCCACCGCCGGATTCATCTACGGACGCGGCGGGATCGTGGAAGCTTATCGCACCGGTCGTGGCCGTTTCATCATGCGGGCCCGCGCCGCCATTGAGAACCTGGGCAAAGACCGCCAGGCCATTATCATCACCGAAATTCCGTACCAGGTGAATAAGACCACGCTCATCAAGCGCATCGCCGAACTGGTCAACGACAAGACCATTGACGATGTCGGCGACATCCGTGACGAAAGCGACCGCGATGGCATGCGCATCGTGGTCGAGCTGAAGCGGGGCGCGCAACCCGAAATCGTGCTGAACCAGCTTTACAAGCACACGCAGATGCAGGAGACGTTCAGCATGATTTTCCTGGCCGTGGTCAACGGCCAGCCTCGCGAGATGGGCCTGGTGCAGGCCATCCGCTACTTCATTGACCACCGCATGGACGTGGTCCGCCGCCGCACCGCCTTCCTGCTGACGAAGGCGCGCGAGCGCGAGCACATCCTGGAAGGCTACAAGGTTGCGCTGGACCACATAGACAACGTGATCACCATCATTCGCGGCAGCGCCAACCGCCCCGAGGCCCGCGACAACCTGGTCGCCTATTTCGGCGGCAAGAAAATTGACATCAACGTCAGCGGACGCGCGCCCAAGCTGGAAAAGCCGTTCACCACGCGCCAGGCGGACGCTATCCTCGAATTGCAGTTACATCGTCTCACGAGGCTTTCGATTGATGAGATCGGCAACGAGCTGAAGGAAATCCGCGAGCGCATCGCCGAATACGAATCCATCCTTGCGAGCGAGAAGAAGCTGCGCAGCGTCATCGTCAAGGAGCTGGAGGAAATCCGGAAGGAATACGGCGACGCGCGCCGCACCGAGATCCTGGACGAAGCCGCCGAAATCAAGCTTGAAGACCTGATCGCCGACGAGCAGGTGGCGGTCACGGTCACGCACTCCGGCTATCTGAAGCGTACGCCCATTTCCACCTATCGCCAGCAGCGGCGCGGCGGCACCGGGCGGCGCGGCATGAGCACCCGCGAAGACGATTTCGTCGAGTACCTGTTCGTCGCCTCCACGCACGCCTACATCCTGGTGTTCACCAATACCGGGCGCGTGTACTGGCTGAAGGTCTACGAGGTGCCCGATGTGGGCGCAGCCGGCAAGGGCAAGCACATCAGCAACCTGGTGGCGCTGCAACCCGGCGAGACCGTGCGCGCGCTGCTGGAAGTGCGCGACCTGGAGGAAGAAGGCAAGTACGTCTTCTTCGCCACGCGCAACGGCACAGTGAAAAAGACGCCGCTGAAAGACTTCTCCAACCCCATGTCGCGCGGCATCATCGCCATCGGCATCGAGAAGAACGACGAACTGGTGGCCGCCAGCCAGACGGACGGCGATCAGATCGTCTTCCTCGCCTCGCACGAGGGCATGGCCATCCGCTTCGACGAAGACGACGTGCGCCCGATGGGGCGTCCCGCATTCGGCGTGCGCGGCATGGACCTCGACAGCGGCGACTACATCGTCGGCATGGCGGTCACGCCGAAATCGAAGAAGAAGACCAACGGCAAGGCGAAAAACGGCAAAAATGGAGATGAACAAGCGCAAGCCGAGCAGCCCGACAAGATCCTTTCTGTCACCGAAAACGGCTACGGCAAGCGCACGCCGGTTGAGGAATACCGCTTGCAGTCGCGCGGCGGCAAAGGCGTCATCAACGTCAAGACGACGGCCCGCAACGGCAAAGTGGTCAGCATCCTGCTGGTGAGCGAAGACTCGGAAGCCATGGTCATCAGCCAGTTCGGCCAGATCATCCGCATGAACTCCGAGGGGATTCGCGAATGCGGCCGCAACTCCCAGGGCGTGCGCCTGCTGTCGCTCGACCCCGGAGACCGCGTCGCCGCCGCCGTGGTGATCCCGGAGAAGGAAGAGGAACCGAACGGGAGTCTGATTCAGTAGGACCTGTTTAGTCTACTTTCCGGTGCAAAATAGCCCTTTCTGAGGAGCAGCTTCCAACTCAGGAGCTATTTTGTCGGCGTGGGTGTAGTTAGTTTCCCCTCTATCCGTGCGATGCACGGGCAGAGGACATGTCCAACTTGAGCTGGCCGAACGCTCAACCATCGACCGATGTTGATCAGGTTGTCAGCGATGATTCCGAGCCCCACCCAGCGTTCGACTCCGTCGCTTCCGTGATAGCGACAGCGCTGCAGCCCGTGGCGGCGCTTGATTACGCTGATGCGCCCTTCACATCCGGTACGCCACTTCTGTCCGTGTTTGAACCAGCGCTGCTTCTCGAGTTTGCGCCGTTCTTCGCTCCGCGTGCTCCGGTTCGGAATTGAAACGTGCTTTACGCCGAAAGCGCGTGCCCCTTCTTCATTCGCGCGCGAGTAATAACCGGCATCGGCAGCGACTAATCGGGGTGCCCGGCCGAACTTGTGCTGATGCATTTCCACCGCCGGCAGCAACAAGTGCTGATCACTCGGCCTCTCCGCATACACCTCGTAATGGGTGATGATCTGGTTTTCCGCTTCCTGCACCTGCACCAGCTTGCCAAACTCGTTGGGCTTTCCGGCCTTGCCCTTGCGAATAATTTCCGTGTGCGGCTCAAACAAACTGACCAGCTTTCCCGGTAACTGGGTCATACCGCCAAACACCCGTGCCTGGGTTTGTCGCACCACCCGTCGCACTTGTTCCGCCATGGATTCCAGCCGTTCGCATAGCCCCTACACCCCGCTGTGGCGTCGGATGGGCAGAGTCTCGACTTCCTGTAACACCCTCTTGGAATCGTTGAGTATTTGCCGCGTCAGCCGCACCAGGTACCGGTACTCTTGCTTACGCTTCAGCTCCCCTTCCTCACCTTTGTGTCGCAGCGCATGTCCCAAGGCAATGACGCGCTTGGTCACGCTGCGCATGCGATTCCGCACTTTCTTCTTCAGCCCGCCCGTCTTGCGCTCGACCTGTTTCATCATGCGCGTCAGCACTCGCGCGCCGTCGTTCAGCAGACCACTGTCGGTCGGATAATGGATGTCGGTCTCCACCACCGTCGTATCGACCCGCATCTTCCGCCCGCGGACCACGCGCCGCTCCCGCGCCAACACCACAATCCGATCATGCAGTTCGCGAATGACCTCTGGGCCGATGGCCTGGCCCAGACGAACCAGCGTCTTCTCGTCCGGTACCTTCTCGATTCCAATCCGGCAGAAACTCCGGTAGACCACATTGGCCCGCACTTCTCGCTCCAGCACCTCGTAGCTCCAGTCGCGCACCTGCTTCAGGATCAGCATCCGCAACGCAACTTCCGCTGGCGTCTGCTGCCGTCCTCGGACCCGGCTCTGCGGATGCCGCTTGCCTTGCGCCTCGTAGACTGCATCTACAAGTTTGTCATCCTCTAACAACTCATCCACCACTTGCATCCACGGTTCCCACAGATCGGTGACTTCCTCGGCAAACAAACCTTCCCACAGGCTCCGCTGCTGGTGCCGCAATTGGATCACGCGCTTCCTCCGGTACTCGTGAAATCAACCACTAAAGCAGCGTTGTAGCACGCAACTACCAATCTGCAGCCTGTGAATTACTGCTCAATAGTGCTCACTTTTGCATTGGAAAGTAGACTAAGAGCGCAATAACCCTTTCCCCCTGAGAGCAATTCGGTTATTGTGCTCTGCTATGTCTGCGCCTCAGGTCATTGTTGATCTCGTTGAACACTTCGCGTCCAATGCAGATGTCTATCGTAAGAACTTGAACGAGACCGAAGTCCGCGTCCAGTTCATTGATCCCTTCTTTGAGGCTCTGGGCTGGGACATACACAATAAGCAGCACTACGCAGAAACTTACAAGGATGTTGTTCACGAGTACAGCATGCCGAAAGGCCCGCACACGGAAGCCCCCGATTACTGCTTCCGAGTCGGGGGGACGCGTAAGTTTTTCGTAGAGGCAAAGCGCCCTGCCATCCACCTCGCGGTTGACCCCGCGCCAGCTTTCCAGCTACGCAGCTATGCCTGGACTTCCAAACTGCCTCTCTCGCTCTTGACCAACTTTGCCGAATTTGCGGTTTACGACTGCCGCAAGGCCCCAGACCCGAAAGACAAAGCCTCGGTCGCCCGCATTGACCTGATCACGTTCGATCAATACACGGCGCGTTGGGACGACATCGCTGTCCGCTTTTCTAAGGAAGCCGTCTATAAAGGTTCGTTCGACCGCTATACTGAATCCAGCAAGCTCAAGAAAGGAACGGCAGAGGTTGACGATGCTTTTCTTGCTGAAATCGAATCCTGGCGTAAGGAACTAGCTTCCAACATTGCCCTCCGCAATCCCTCGCTCACACAGCGGGAAGTCAACTTCGCCGTTCAGCGCACCATTGACCGCATCATCTTTCTCCGCATCTGCGAAGACCGGGGCATCGAGAAGTATGGCCAGTTACAGGAAATTCAGCAGGGAGAACACATTTACGAGCGGCTCGTTAACATTTACGTGCGCGCCGATGAAAAGTACAACTCCGGCCTGTTCCATTTCAGCCAGGAAAAGAACCGAGCCGAGGAGCCCGATAAACTCACCCCAAGACTGAAGATTGATGACATCCGTCTGAGGGCCATCTTAAAGAGGCTTTACTATCCTGACAGTCCCTACCGGTTCTCTCATTTCCCCGCCGACATCCTCGGGCAGGTTTACGAACAGTTCCTTGGGCAAGTCATTCGTCTTACTCCCGGCCACCAGGCCAAGGTCGAGCCCAAGCCGGAAGTCAAGAAGGCGGGCGGGGTTTACTACACTCCGACGTACATCGTGGATTACATCGTTCGCAACACCGTGGGCAAGCTCTTGGAGGGCAAGACGCCGAAGCAGGCTTCCAAGCTCCGCATTCTCGATCCTGCCTGCGGCTCGGGTTCATTCCTCATCGGGGCTTATCAGTATCTTTTGAATTGGCACCGCGACCGCTACCTGGAAGACGGCGCGGAGAAGCACAAGAAAGAGCTCTATCAGGTCGCCGGCGGAGAATGGCGGCTCGCCACGGCCGAGAAAAAGCGCATCCTGCTCAATAATATTTACGGGGCAGACATAGACTCCCAGGCAGTCGAGGTGACGAAGCTCTCTCTGTTGTTGAAAGTCCTGGAAGGCGAATCCGAGCAAACCCTCGCTGCCCAGCTCCGCCTGTTCCACGAACGCGCCTTGCCCGATCTTGGCAATAACATCAAATGCGGTAATTCCCTCGTCGGCACCGACTTTTACCAGAATCAGCAGATGCGGTTGATTGATGAGGAAGAGCGTTATCGTGTAAACGCTTTCGATTGGCAGAAAGAATTTACAACCATCATGCAGGCTGGCGGTTTTGATGCCGTCATTGGAAATCCGCCCTACGGGGCTTTGCTTTCGGAATCTGAAGCAGAGTATCTGCGAACAAAGTTTGGTAGCCGAAACGTCTTGGACAGTTATGCTCTGTTTCTTGAGCAGGCGCTCCGGCTATGTAGGTCTCTCGGCAAGATTTCAATGATTGTTCCTACGGGATGGTATAGCGGGGCTGGATTTGCGTATCTTCGACGCCTTATTGCCTGCACCGGAGATCCGGAATCCTTTGTCAATCTACCGTACGACATTTTCAAAGCTTGGGTCGACACAACCGTATTCGTCCTCATAAAGCGCGAACAACTCGCTTCCTGGCCAAGGACGGCCCCACAGTTTGTAAAGCTTAAGACCTTTCCCAAGCGGCACCGCATAACTTCGGCTAGTGAATTGGACGAGAGCACAGGCTCAGCAAACTTCAGCGAATGGTTTGGTGATGGCTGCGATGAATACCTCACCTATGCAGATTCGGCAGAGACCGCCATCATTCAGAAAGTGAAAGCAAGTGGTAGACCCTTGCAAGAATTTTCAGACGTGCAGCGAGGAGTTACACCTTTTCTCTTGACCAAGTCGCCAACTCACGCGAGTAGTCGGCGTGCCTTTAGCGGTGCAGTCCGCCGTTACCAGTTCGAGCGCGGCGAATGCTGTTACATTCGGTTCGATAATACACTTGCAGAACCTAAGCCCGGCAGGTACTTCCAAGGCCCGCGACTCTTGCTCCGCGAGCTCATCAGTCGGCAATTTCGACTACAAGCAGTTAAGGTCACCGACGATTTCGTCACAAATAAATCGTTGCAAAGCATCTTGGCACTGCCGGGCGGACCAGACCTCAATTACTTGCTGGCATGTCTGAACAGCCGTTTGATGTCATGGTTCTTTCTGCACTTATCTAGTATTGCGCAACGTGATGATTTCCCGAAGATCGTGCTTAAAGAGACGCGCTCGCTGCCAATACCTCCTCTCGACGGGAATCCTAGCCGTCAAAAGGTGCATGATGACTTGGTTTGCCTTGTCGAAACGATGCTCAGTTTGCAATCCAGGGTTCTAAGATCGCGAACTGAGCAGGAGCGCAGTGTTCTTCAACGCCAAGTAGACGCCACTGACCGCCAGATTGATCAACTCGTCTATCAGCTTTATGGACTTACAGACGAGGAAATAGCAATCGTCGAGAACTCAGGCCCGCAAACCAAGGCAGCAACAGCCAAAGCTCCCGCATAATACGTCCTCTCCGGCTTCTTTATCGTTTGATAAGTCCTCATCTGATACGTTCGGGCGGGTGGCCCACCCGTTTCGCGAAGCGAAGGGGTGGGAAGAGCCGAGGGCGGCCGGGCTACACCTGTCACCTGACGGCCGATGGCTGACCGCTGACCGCTACTTCTTCTCCGCCCCCATCACTTCCAGCACGCGATCGAAATCTTCCAGCGAGTGATACTCGATCACGATCTTGCCCCGGCCGTTCTTATCTTTGATAAATACCCGCACTCCCAGCGCGCTCTCCAGTCGCCGCTCGGCTTCGCGGACGTTGGGGTCCACGATCCGCGCCGGCCGCTCTGTCGCCTTGCGTTCCGGATGCAGCAGTTCGCGCACCAGGTCCTCCGTCTGCCGCACACTCAAACCCTGGCGCGCAATGCGCTCGGCCAGCGCCGTCATATGTTGGGGCGCGTCCAGCATCATCAGTACTTTGGCATGCCCGAAGCTGAGCGCTTCGTGCAACAGGCATTCCTGCACCAGGTCCGGCATGCGCAATAGCCGCAGGTAATTGGCCACGGCCGAGCGCGGCTTGCCGGTGCGCTGCGCGATCTGCTCCTGTGTCAGCCCGAACTCGCGCCCCAACCGCTCGAATGCGGCCGCTTCCTCCATGGGGTTGAGGTCTTCGCGCTGGAGATTCTCGATGATGGTCGCCTCCAACGCCTGCTGGTCCGACATCTGCCGCACGATGGCCGGGATGGTGGTCTTCCCTGCGCGCACCGACGCCTGGTAGCGCCGCTCGCCGGCGATGAGCTGATATTTCTTCTCTGCGGCAATATATCGTACTACGATAGGTTGCAGCACGCCCGAGACCGCGATGGACGCGGCCAGCTCGGCCAGCGCCTCCGGGTCCATCTGCCGCCGCGTCTGGTACGGATTGGGATGGATCTCGTCCAGCGCCAGCTCGCGCACTGCCTCCGCTCCCGGCTCCGCCGGCGGCGTCACCGATGCCGCCAGGCTGGTCACCACCGTCGCTGCCGCGGCCGCTTTCGGCAACAGCGAATCCAATCCCCTGCCCAAGGCTTTGCGTTTATCTTGAGTCATAAACTCGCTCTCGGCTGCCGCTCTTGCTGTCGGCTATCGCTCTTGCGCATTATTTACTTATTGCTATTATCTTGTGCGTAACTTTTACTTATTGCTATCGCCTTGAGTTCGCTCTCGGCTGCTGGCTCTTTTACTTCGCTTTTATCATTCTTTGTTCGGGCCCTAGGCTGTAACGTTGGCCTGTACTCGCCCGGATCACACCATCACGAGATCACCCGATTCCCCGATCGCCCGGATTACCCGATTATGCGATCACCCGATGCTCCGGTCGCCGCACTGGTCCGCCCGTTTTGCCGTTCCATCAGTTCCTTGGCCAGCTTGATGTAGGCCTCCGCCCCGCGCGAGCGCGGATCGTAGAGCAGCGCCGGCTTGCCGTGACTGGGCGCCTCCGCCAGACGCACATTGCGGGGGATGGTGGTCGCACAGAGCTGGTCGCCGAAGTAGTTCTTCAGCTCGGCTGCTACCTGCTGCGCCAGGTTGGTGCGGTCGTCGAACATGGCCAGCACTACCCCCTCCACCTCCAGCCCGGGATTGAAGGCGTCGCGGATGCGCGCCACCGTGTCCAGCAGTTCGCTGACGCCTTCCAGGGCAAAGTACTCGGCCTGCATAGGGATCAGCAAGGAATCTGCCGCCACCAGCGCGTTGAGCGTAAGCAGGTCGAGGGCCGGCGGACAGTCCAGCACGACGAATTGATAGCGCTCCCGCAGCGGCGCCAAGCTGTCCCGCAGGCGGAACTCGCGGCGCTCGGCGCCGACCAGTTCCAGGTTCGCGCCGATCAGGTTCTTATGCGACGGGATCACCCAAAGATGTTCGAGCGAGGTGGGTTGCAGCGCTTCATGAGCCGCCGCCGCCCCCGTGAGCAAGTGATAAACATTCAGCCGGTCGGGATCTTTGCCGAACCCCAGGCCACTGCTGGCATTGGACTGCGGGTCGCAGTCAATCAGCAGCGTGGGAACCTCCGCGGCCGCGAAGGACGCAGCTAAGTTGATGGCGGTCGTGGTCTTACCAACGCCGCCCTTCTGGTTGGTAACGGCGATGACGCGTGCCATGCTTTTCAGAAGACTGCTCGGGTGCGCACCAGAGTACCTGAGCAACTCAGCAGTTGCAAGGCCGCATTTTTGTGCAATGTTGAAAATGTTCCACGTGGAACAATTTGGGCTGAGGCCAGAAGCTTGGGGTACCCGAAAA
>JBHGAZ010000053.1:0-16906 GCA_041946765.1 Terriglobales bacterium | reverse complement strand
ATGGAGTGCGTCCTGGAAGAGCCCTATATCCTGATTCACGAGAAAAAGATTTCGGCGCTTAAAGACCTCCTGCCGTTACTGGAAGAGTTGGCCAAGACCGATAAGCCTCTGCTGATCATCGCGGAAGAAGTTGAGGGCGAGGCGTTGGCCACTCTCGTAGTCAACAAACTGCGCGGTACGCTGAAAGCCTGCGCCGTGAAGGCTCCGGGCTATGGTGACCGCCGCAAAGCCATGTTGCAGGACATCGCAGTACTGACCGGCGGCAAGGCCCTTACTGAGGACCTCGGCATCAAGCTCGAAAACGTGAAGCTGAGCGACCTGGGCCGGGCCAAGAAAGTGACGGTCGATAAGGACAACACCACGATCGTGGAAGGCCGGGGCGATACTGCGGCCGTGCAAGGGCGCGTCAAGGAGATTCGCAACGAGATCGAAAAGACTACAAGCGACTACGACCGCGAAAAACTGCAGGAACGGCTGGCCAAGCTGGTGGGCGGGGTAGCGGTCATCAAAGTCGGTGCGGCGACTGAAACGGAGATGAAAGAGAAGAAGGCTCGCGTAGAGGATGCCATGCACGCGACCCGCGCTGCGGTTGAGGAAGGCATTGTGCCGGGCGGGGGTGTGGCTCTGCTCCGCTGCATGAAGGCGCTTGACGATCTCAAGCTTGAGGGGGACGAACAAACGGGAGTGACCATCGCCAAGCGCGCGATGGAAGAACCATTGCGCCAGATCGCCGAGAATTCCGGAGAAGAGGGCGCCATCGTCCTCGGCAAGGTGCTCGAATCGAAAGATCCGAATTTCGGATACAACGCCCAGACTGGTGAGTTTGAAGACCTGGTCAAGGCCGGCGTGCTGGACCCCACAAAGGTCGTGCGGACGGCACTGCAGAATGCCGGCTCGATCGCAGGACTGATGCTCACGACTGAAGCGCTGGTCGCTGAGGTCCGGGAAGAGGAGAAGAAACCGGCTGTGCCTGCCGGAGCAGGTATGGAAGATTACTGAAAGGTTCGGAACTTATTTCACCAAACGTGAAACATGGTGCTCGAAGCGATCCTGCCTGATCATCTTCGCGTTCCTGCTGAAGCACTGCACAACAGGAGTGACGAAGGAGGGATTTTCTGTAGGCAACGAGCGGGGCGAGCGAGCGGTGGCCGGGCTGGCGGGCACCCGCAAGCCCGGCCGCCTCAGTTCCCAGAGTAACTGGAGGTTGCACAATGAGTCTCCGACAACACGATACGGGATTGAGCAATCGCAAAATTGAAGAGCTCAAGACAAGACTGGAAAACTGGCAAGCGCAGCTTCGTGCGGCTGCCAGCCAGGTCACGAAGGAAGGACGCGAGATCATTGACGACTCCGCCCTCGACGTTGCCGACCGAGCGCTGAACTCAAGCACAAAGGAGTTCCTCTTTCTGCAGGCACAGGAACGTAAGCGATTGCTGCAAGCCGTGGGTGAGGCACTGACGCGCATTCGAGAAGGCACCTTCGGCGAGTGTGCAGCGTGTGGAGGTTCAATCAGTAGCAAGCGGCTCGAAGCAGTCCCTTGGACGCAATACTGCGTGGTGTGCCAGGAAAAACGTGAACGTGGAGAACTGGCGGACAGCGAAACAGCAGACGGCCTGAACCATTTTTCGGCTGTTGGAAAGCGGGCAGGTGTGGAAAGACCCGAGACGCGCGTGGCATAGCTAAGGGAACGCACTATGCTTCACGAAGAAAACTCCCTAGTTGTGCTTGAGCGGGGCAACGGCGAGGCATGTCTGCGGCGGATTGCCGTCGTTGGCAACCACCTGCCACGACAGTGTGGGATTGCTACGTTCACCACTGATGTTTGCGAGGCGTTGGCTTCCGAGTTTCCTCAAATTGACTGCTTTGCGCTTCCGGTAAACGACATCCTCAGCGGCTACGAATATCCGCCACGTGTCCGCTTCGAACTGCTTGAGAACGATCTCGCTTCGTATCAGCGCGCGGCGGATTTTCTCAACATCAACGAGATCGATCTGGTCTGCTTGCAACATGAATACGGGATCTTTGGCGGCCGGGCGGGAAGCCACGTTCTGACGCTTCTCCGTGAGCTGCGCATGCCGGTTGTCACCACACTCCATACCGTTTTGCAGCACCCAGATGCCCACCAGCGGTATGTCTTGCAGGAGATTGCAGAACTCTCCGACCGGCTGATCGTGATGAGCGCTCGTTCTCGTGAGTTTCTACGAGATGTTTACGGCATTCCGGAAGGAAAGGTGGATCTCATTCCGCACGGCATTCCCGACATGCCGTTTGTTGATCCAAATTTCTATAAGGACCGCTTCGGGACGGAAGGAAAGTTGGTGCTGCTGACCTTCGGCCTGCTTTCACGGAACAAGGGGATCGAAAACGTTATCCTGGCCTTGCCCGAGATCGTTCGGGCATATCCCAACGTTGCATACATCGTCTTAGGCGCGACGCACCCCAATGTGCAGCGGCAAGAGGGTGAGCAATACCGTATCTACCTGGAGAGACTGGCGCGTGAGATGGGCGTTGAGCAGAACGTCATCTTCCATAATCGTTTCGTTGCACTAGAGGAACTCGTCGAATTCATCGGGGGGGCCGACATCTACATCACGCCGTATTGCAACGAAGCGCAGGCGGTATCGGGCACGCTGGCCTATGCGCTCGGCGCCGGGAAGGCCGTCATTTCCACTCCGTACTGGTACGCTCAGGAAATGCTGGCCGATGGCCGTGGAGTGCTGGTTCCCTTCGATAACCCCAGCGCCATTGCTGAAAAGACGATTGAGTTGCTGAACAACGAGGCGGAGCGCCATGCCATGCGCAAGCGAGCCTATTTGTATGGGCGCGCGATGGTGTGGCGCGAGGTCGCTCGCGCTTACATGACGAGCTTCGAAAGGGCCAGGGCAAGCCGCAAGCAGCGGCCACGCGCGGCATTCTCGGCTCGTACCCTGGACAAAGCCATCGCAGAGCTGCCCGTGCTCAAACTCGATCACCTGCGCCGAATGACCGATGATACGGGCATCTTGCAACATGCTGTCTTCACCGTGCCTGACTACAAGGAGGGCTACGCTACCGATGACAACGCCCGGGCCCTGATCTTCGCCGTGATGTTGGAGCAGTCGTCTCTGGACGTGCCGGAAACGGCTTATGACCTTTCTTCACGGTATTTAGGTTTCCTGTGGCATGCCTTCGATCCCAACAGCGGTCGCTTTCGGGCTCTGCTGAGATATGAGCGCACGTGGGACGGAAGTACTTCTGAGGACAGCCACGGTAGAGCCCTCTGGGGCTTGGGAACAGTCTTGGGGCGCTCGAAAATCCAGGGCCTTCGTGGAGTTGCTGGCCGGGCCTTTGATCTGGCGTTACCTGCGGTCACCGGCTTCACCAGTCCGCGCGCATGGGCGTTCGCCCTGCTCGGCATTCAAGAATATCTAAGCTGGTTCTCGGGCGATAGGGCAGCTCAGAACATACGAGCTACGTTGATTGATCGATTGCTTCAGCTATATCAGTCTCAGCGAAGCTCAGATTGGGTATGGTTTGAAGATGTGTTGGCCTACTCAAACGCCCGCATACCGCAGGCACTGTTGGTGTGTGGGCAGCGCATGTCGCGCCCGGATGCGGTGGACGTCGGTTTAAGAACTCTGGGGTGGCTATCCGAAATTCAGACTTGCGACGGCCATTTCGTGCCGGTCGGCAGCAACGGCTTTTACCGCCGCGGTCAAGAAAGAGCGCGCTTCGACCAGCAGCCCGTCGAAGCCTCAGCAATGATCTCCGCGTGCCTCGAAGCGTATCGCGTCACGGGCGACCAGCGTTGGCGCAAAGAAGCGCAAAGAGCGTTCGATTGGTTCCTGGGACGAAACGACCTGGGACTGTGCCTTTATGACGCCGGCACAGGCGGATGCAGGGACGGCCTGCATCCAGACCGCGCCAATGAAAATCAGGGAGCCGAATCGACGTTGTCGTTCTTGCTGGCCTTGCTCGAAATGCGACTCGCGGAAGCTGAGATCGGACCGGACGAGGTGGGCAGTGGAACAAGCCGTTCCGGGACAGAGAAAGCTGCACCGACCACCCCGCCGCTGGCGACGCGCGTCTCTAGAGAGGCAGTTGCATGAGTAGGACTGCCGCGCAATGGCATGTGTGAACAACCTTCCGGACAGGACCATGGCGGGTATGAATAACCTGCACGAGGTGTTATTTCATCGGCACCCGGCAAACCCAATTCTGACAGCCGCACAGTGGCCGTATCCAGTCAACAGCGTCTTCAACGCCGGCGCCACCCTATTGCCCGACGGAACAACATTACTCCTCTGCCGGGTGGAGGACAGGAGAGGAATATCGCACCTGTGCGCCGCCCGGTCAGCCAATGGCATCGATGGCTGGGAAATAGACTCGCAACCGACCATGTGCCCCTGTCCAAATGAATTTCCGGAGGAGCTTTGGGGAATCGAAGATCCGCGTATCACCTACGTCCCGGAGCTAAAGAAGTACGCCGTCGTGTACACGTCGTATTCGCGTGGCGGCCCTGGTGTTTCTCTCGCCCTGACGAAGGACTTTCGAACCTTTGAACGCTATGGTGTAGTGATGCCGCCCGAAGATAAGGATGCGGCGCTTCTGCCACATCGTATTGGCGATTTCTGGGCGCTCATTCACCGTCCCGTCACCGCGCTTGGAGCGGACATCTGGATATCGTACTCCCCGGATCTGCGGCACTGGGGGAGCCATCGTCTGATCCTGCAGGCCCGGCGCGGAGCGTGGTGGGACGCTAATAAAATCGGACTCTCGCCACCGCCAATTGAAACCCCAAAGGGATGGCTGCTGCTTTATCACGGTGTACGCCAGACCGGCTCGGGGTGTCTCTACAGGCTTGGCCTCGCCCTGATTGACTTGCACTCACCCGAAAAGCTTCTCCTCCGCGGCGATTCTTGGATATTCGGCCCCGAGACAAATTACGAACGCATTGGGGATGTGCACGACGTGGTTTTTCCCTGCGGCTATACGCTTGGGCCTGATGGCGACCGCATCAATCTCTACTATGGTGGCGCGGACTCCTGCATTGCCCTGGCGCAGGGCAGTGTTCGATCTCTGCTGCAATGGCTGGAAGAGAATGGTCGAGCTGAGAGGCGACGCGACTGACCGTTCGATCATCCGAAGTGCGATTCGTGCGCGGTCGCAATTGAGGTTTCAAGTCTTGCGTTCAGATTGTTGTTCCGACACACAGCCAAGCAACCAAATTTGCGAGCTCTTAGCGCGGCACTAGAAAATCGAACGCAGCAGGCGGTCGGGACGGTCCGTTTGCTCGTCGTCATCGGACAGCAACATCGCGAAATCGCATCGGGTTCGCCGGCCAGGCACCAGTGCACGCGAGTCTCAACCCAATCCGCCGCACTCGACTCATCTGGCATTGAATGTTGCCCACGTCGTGCTGGTTGAAGAATGTCTCAAACCGGAAAAGACGCTTCAACCCTGTCTCGTCCAGTTCCCGAAGACGAGACCCTCCGCTCGTACGCGCACGCCAACGAGAGCACTTTAGTCTCTCCGGCTGGCGGACCAATGATCTGCATTCCAATCGGTAGCCCCGCACTGCTAAACCCGCACGGAACGGAGACCGCAGGCAACCCAAGCACGCTGAATGGGCGCGTGTTGCGCAACATGGCCGTTTCCTTCCTGCGTAGCTGGCTAATATCCTGCTGCAGTTCCGCAATGGTCGGCGGAAGCATCGGTGACGTGGGCGTAACGATCACATCCACGTCTCGGAAAATGCTCGTCGGGACAGCGCGACGCATCGTCTGCAATTCGCGAAGTTTTTCAATGTAATCAGCGACAGTATGGGATTTACCGCTGTTCAAACGGCGGAGAGTCTCCGGCTGATATAGGTGTGAGTCGCGATCCATAAACTTGGCGTGGAATGCAAACGCCTCACTTGTGTGCACCGTGTAATCCTGATCGACCGGCACGGTCACGTCACCCAATCCCGCAGAGATTGTTTTAATGATGGAGAGCGCGCTCCTCATTGCTTGCTCAACCTCCGAATCAAGTTCCTCGTAAAAGAATTTGTGGGGAACGCCTACTCGCAACGAGGATGCTTGAGCTTCGAGCGACGCCGGATAATCCACGCAGGGAAGCTTTATGCTGTTGGGATCCTCGTCGTCATATCCGGCGATTTGTTGCAGGACCAGGGCAGCGTCGTGGGTGGAACGCGTCAACGGCCCAACGTGGTCGTAGGACCATGCGAGAGGAATCACACCACGAGTACTCACCAGTCCGAACGTCGGCTTCAATCCCACAATGCCGCAGAAGGCCGCAGGCAGCCGTATCGAGCCTGCTGTGTCGGTGGCAATCGCTGCATAGCACAGGCCTGCTGCCACGGCAGCCGCCGCTCCGCCCGACGAGCCTCCTGCAATTCGCTCCGGATTCCAAGGGTTGTGTACGGGGCCGAAATAGCTGACGATGGAACTGCCCCCATATGCGAACTCATGCAAGTTCGTCTTCCCGAGCAAAACTGCGCCTGCCGCTCTCAACCGCCTCACCACTTCGGCGTCCTGTTGTGGCGTGCGGTTCTTGAAAAGTTCGCTGCCTGCGGTGGTCCGTACACCCTTTGTATCGATCAGGTCTTTTAACGTAATGGGAACGCCGTGTAAGGCGCCACGCCACTTACCATGCCGGATTTCCGCTTCGGCGTCGCGGGCCTGTTGCAAAGCCAACTCAGCCGTGACTGTGATGAAGGCGTTGAGCTTCGGGTCTGCGTCTTCAATCTGCGCCAAGCAAGCCTGCGTTACTTCGACGGGCGAAAGCTCCCTCGTGCGCAAACGCGCGGACAGCTCGGAAATCGGGAGTGTCGCCGCTTCTTTGTGGTCTGTCGTTTTGGGCAGTCTCATGAACCGTCATACTCGGCGAAGGATACGATTGCGTCAAGCGAATTGGGGGGTGTCAATGTCGCGGCGGCACAAATGGATGCGTAGGCGAACGGGCAAGTTTTCTAGGACGCCGCGCGCGCGTTTCCATCAGAGGCACAAATCCGTTGGTGACGCATTGCGCGAAGTAAGCCGCAGCGCGGTGCATCCAGCGCGCCTGGTCCACGTGCTGCCTCGTAGAACAAGAACCGGCGAGGGTCTTCTTGGGACTGATTCCCGAGGCAGAGCTTGCATCCGGGCTCGCGGCGCGTATGCTGTTCCATGATGTGGATGAATTCCTTACCCTTCTCTTTGGCGCCGGGTTAGACGACAAAGTTTACGGCCAAAGCAATCATTGCTTCTCTCCATGCGCCGACTTCGACTTTGAAGCCGGCGCCGCGGCGGCTGCGCCTTTCAGCGCAGTCAGGAAGTCATCCACGAAGATGGTCTGATCGCGGTCGGGCCCGGTGGAAACCATGCCAATGCGCGCGCCGGTTTCTTTTTCCAAGAACGTGAGGTAAGACCGTGCATTCTCTGGCAGCTTCTCGTATTTGGTGACGCCCAGCGTGCTTGTCCGCCAGCCCGGGACTTTGTGATACACCGGCTCAAGTTTGTGGTATCCGCTAGACTGCGGCGGGATGTCGGTGGTTTTTTGGCCATTGACCTTATAGGCGGTGCAGACCGCAATCTCCGGATGTTCGTCGAGCACGTCAATTTTAGTGATCACCAGCCAGGAAATTCCGTTGATCATTACTGCGTGGCGCAGCAGCGGCAGATCGAGCCAGCCGCAGCGACGTGGACGTCCCGTTATGGCTCCGTACTCATGGCCTTTATCGCGGAGCTGCTGGCCGATAGCGCCGTGCAGTTCGGTGGGGAATGGCCCTTCGCCGACGCGCGTGCAATACGCCTTGCTGATGCCGATCGCGGTGTCAATTGCGGTCGGTGCGACGCCGGTGCCGATTACCGCGCCGCCGGCGGTCGCGTTCGACGAGGTGACGAATGGATACGTGCCGTGATCAATATCCAGCATCGTGCCCTGCGCGCCTTCGAACATCACCGATTCGCCGCGCGCGATTGCCTGGTTCAGCAGCAGCGCCGTGTCGGCGACAAACGGACGTATCTGCTCGGCGAGCTTCACGTACTCGGCGTACATCGTGTCGGGGTCGAGCGGATCGGTGTTGAACAGCGCGTGTACGATAGTGTTCTTTTCGCGGCAGGTGTTGACGATGTGGGTGCGCAGCAGTTCGTGGTCGAGCAGGTCGGCGATGCGCACGCCGCGGCGCCCCATTTTGTCTTCGTAAGCCGGACCGATGCCGCGCGAAGTGGTGCCGATCTTCACGCGTCCGGGCGCGTTCTCCGCGGCCAGCTCGATCATTCGGTGGTAGGGAAAAATGACGTGCGCGCGGTTGCTAACGAACAGATTGCCGTCCACGTTGACGCCCGCGTCGCGCAGCTTGGCGACTTCGCTGAGGAACGCCACCGGATCCAGCACCACGCCGTTGCCGATCACGCCGCGGCAGCCGGAACGCAGCACGCCGCAAGGCACCAGCTGCAGGATGAACTTCTTGTTCTTGATTGTGACTGTGTGGCCGGCATTGTGTCCACCGGCATAGCGCGCCACGACGGAGAAGTTCTCCGACAGCACGTCAACGATCTTGCCCTTGCCTTCGTCGCCCCACTGGGCGCCGACTACGATTGCCGTTTTGAAGCCGCTCAAGAGAGTTCCCTCACACCTGCACTTGTGCGTCACGAACAAAGCAGGAAATTACGGGGGATTCGGACGGGAAAAGCCCAATTACGAATCTTCGCGATCCAAGCGTAATGCCGCGCCTTGCAGCAGTCGTTCTGTATCGATGATGGCTCGAAGGTGTTCGCCTTCGCCAACCTTGCCGGCTGGGTCGAACGCCTCAACTCTAAACTTGTAAAACTTCCCCTCCATGCCCAAATACGTAGCAGTGGCGGACACCTTCGTATTTTTGGGAGTCGCGGCGAAGTGCCTGACGTTCACAACAACCCCGACGGAAAGCTGTCCAGAGGATAGGAGTTTAGCCATTGCCCTTGCACCGGCGACTTCCATCAAAGCAATCATGCGTGATGTGGCGAATACTTCCGGAAAACGATCCTGTTCGGAAATGGAAATCGCACTCGCCGTATCCCGATCTGTCACCACCAATGAAGCTTCTCCCACAGCTCCAATCTCAATCATGTATCGGCTCCTGCTTGGTAATGGCTTTCAAAGTAAAAGGAGTATCTTGCGTTTCGCTGACAGCCATTTTCTGCTGCAATGCTGTCAGTGCCTCCTCTTCGTGGGAGGCGCTGCCCTTTGGGATTTGCTCCTCGAGATAGCGGACGAGCATTTCACCCGTTTGTAGCAGATGCTGCTCCAACAGAGCGACAGCCCGAGTAGCGTCTCGTTGTACACATGCCTGCAAAATTGCCGTATGCTCTCGTTCTGTTTGGTGTTTGTATTCCGGCAGCGCGAAGTACAGCCGCAAATACCGCTGCACTTGCTGGCGTTGCGTGGCGATAAGGTTGAGCAGACGAGGCCTCTGTGCCGGTGCATACAACGCCAGGTGAAAGTCGCTGTTGCGGTTCACATCCTCAGCCCCGGCGATATGTGTGTGCAGTGCTTCTTCAGCCCGGGCTAAGGTGACGAGGGTATGACGGGGAATGGCCAGTCTTAACGCGGTGCATTCCAAGGCCGACAGGATGTCGTAGATCTCCCGGGCCTCATCAATACTGAGCGGAGTCACCGAGGCTCCTTTATTCGGCAAAAAAACGATCCAGCCCTCAATTTCGAGTTGTCGCAGAGCTTCCCGCACGGGAATTCGGCTGACTTCGAATTGGCGCGCCAATTCTTCCTGACGGAGTGATTCACCCGCTGACAAGCGTCCTTCCATTATGGCCAATCGCAAAGCATCCGCTATCGCTTGGGTGGTGCTAACGCGACCATGCAGTGGGTTTTCGATTCTGTACGTAATCGCCATGTGGATATTGTATCCACAAGTTAAAGTTCAGAAAATAAAAAAAATTATTTTTAAAAAACAGTTGACTTACTAAATCGTATATTGTATACGCATGGAATCTCAAGACCAAAACAGGGTTGGGGTAGTGAGCAAGTCACGCACGTGGGGTCTACTGAGCGGCAAGTGGAACTCCAGAGCGAAAAGCCCGGACGGAGGTCACGATGGCAAGCACTCACCGCATCACCATGGATCCCGGATTACTGCTGACCATTGAGCGCAATTGTAACGGGGCCAATGCTCACAGGGTTCGGGAATACGCGCACACGTATGAGATGGCGTGCTTCTTGGGCGACGAACAACGGATGAAGACGGCACGCTGGCAACTCGAAAGCGAACTAATCAAAGCCGAGTACCGTCGGCGAATGAGGACAGGGTTTATGACTGTTCAGATGAGGACAGGGTTATGACTGTTCAAGGGGTGAAAGCAGAGATCAGTACAAGCCGGGCTACTACGGAGTGGGCGGCAGCGTTTGAGTCGGAAACATTTAGGTCGATCGTCAAAAAGAGATTCGGTTTTGCAATTCCATCGTTGCTCGTGTTCAGCCTTGTGTTTCTCGTGCTATGGGTTATGCAAAGCTCCTTTCCGGCAGTAGCGCGGCATCGCGTCTATGGATTTGCAAACGTCAATTTCGTGTACACCATGGCGATCTTCCCGGTTGTCTGGATCATGGGATACCTCTTCGTTCGATACATCCGACGAGAAGTTTATCCCTTAGAGGATGAGTTACACCGCCGGTTCGAAAAGGGGTCAAAACATGAATAAGCTTGCGATCGGTGTCTTCCTCGTGATGATTACGGTAACGTTCTACATCACGTATTGGTCAGCCAAACGCGTAAAGACGCAGACGGACTTCTACGCAGCCGGCCGGCGGATCAAGGGGTGGCAGAACGGTTTAGCCATAGTGGGCGAGTTCCTGACCGCCGCGGCGTTCTTGGGAATAGGCGGGCTGATATCGTTCTGGGGTGTCGACGGCCAGATCTATTCCATCACTTGGTTCGCGTCGTATCTGGTGGTGCTGCTGGTCGTGGCTGAGCCGATACGCAATTCTGGCAAATACACATTTGCTGATATCGTCTCCTACCGTCTTGACGAGAGCGTGATCCGTCCCTTAGCCGCAATCAACGCATTTCTGATCAGCCTGATGTACCTCATCCCGCAGATGGTAGCGGCAGGTGCGCTTGCCAAGCTGCTGTTTGGCATACCAGCTTCTACGGGACTGATCATCGTCGGGATATTGATGATTATCTACATTACTTTCGGCGGAATGCTGGCCGCAACCTGGATCCAGGTGCTGAAAGCGATGATTTTGCTGTGCGGCGCATACATTCTGGCTTTCCTGGTGCTCCGCCAATTCCACTTCAGCATCAATGAATTGTTCGCTGCGGTTGTTAACTCGAAGGACTTGGGCGCCGCATGGTTAGAGCCGGGCCGCTGGCCAATGGTGAAAACCCCTATAGAAAGGCTATCCCTTGGATTCACGCTTTTGTTCGGCACAGCAGCTCTGCCTCACGTGCTGATGCGGTTCTATACCGTTCCTACCAAGCAGGATGCGCAAGGCAGCGCGCTCTGGGCCCTTACCTTCATGTTCATCTTCCACATCCTAACCTTCATCTTCGGTCTTGGAGCCGCAGTGTTGGTCGGCAACAAGCTGATCAAGAGTCTGGACGCGGGAGGGAACATCGCTGTGCCTCTGCTGGCCCGCAACGTCGCCGGCGGCCCGGGAACACTCGGTGGCGAATTGTTCATGGCCTTTCTTGTAGCAGTCGCGTTTATCACCATTATCGCGGCCGTCTCCGGACTGTGTATCGCGGCGTCGAGCGCGTTTTCGTACGATTTCTGGTTTCGAGTGGTAAAGAAAGGCAACCAGTCACATGAAGGGCAAATGAGCACTGCCCGTATCGCGGCTTTCGCTATCGGCGTGGCGGCGATTGTGGGCGGGCTCGCGCTGCGGCAGGTCAACGTCGCCTATCTTGCCGGTCTCGCCTTTGCAATTGCGGCAACAGCGAATTTGCCCACCCTGATCTTTTCGCTTTACTGGAAGGGCCTCACGACGAAAGGAGCTTTCATTGGCATGCTGGGCGGTGCGATCGTTGCTGTGGCCTGCGTTCTTACCGGACCGCAGATGATGGGCAAAAATGCCCTGTTCCCGCTGAATAATCCCGGCATTGTATGCGTGCCGATCGGGTTTTTCCTGACTTACTTCGGTTCGCTGCTGACACAAGACAAACATTCAGAAGTTACATACAAGGAACTTGCTGTCAGGTCACGCTGCGGACTTGGGGCTGAATCCTAAAGCGAAAGGCGTTGGCAGGCAGTTCGCAATGCAATGACTAAAAGTCGGTAAACGTTAACTACATAGGTTATCCGGCCCAAAGCAATTGGAAAGTATTTGCAGTCGCGAGAAGAATCTTTAAGGAGATTAGCTATGCCAGGCGATAAATACCCCCGACTGAAAGTTGCCGCTGCACAGGCAGCTCCCGTCTTCCTCGATCGGGATGCGACCATCGACAAAATTGCCCAATTGGTCCCTAAAGTGAAGGAAATGGGCGTGGACTTGGTGGTCTTCCCCGAATCATATATTCCCGCGTTTCCCGTTTGGACGATCCTGCATGCGCCCATTGATCAGCACGATTACTACAAGCGTCTGTTCGAGAACTCGGTGCTCGTGCCCAGTCCGCAGAGTAAGAAACTCGGCGAAATCGCTCGCGCAAACGAGATATTCCTGTCCGTTGGCTGCACTGAAAAGGGCGATTACAGCATGGGTGCGATGTGGTGCACGCAGCTGTTGTACGACAGACGGGGCAAACTCATCAACCGTCATCGCAAACTCGTGCCGACGTGGGCGGAAATGCTGGCTTGGACTCCGGGTGACGCGTCGGATCTGCGCCCCGTGAAGACTGAGATCGGCAACATCGGTACGCTGATCTGTGGTGAGAACACTAACACCCTGGCCCGGTTTGCCCTCCTGGCGCAAGGGGAACAAATCCACATCGCCACATACCCCCCGGCGTGGCCATTTCGGCGCAGTGTCGCTGCGGGCGGCTCGTATGACACGAAAGAAATCATTCGGCTGCGTGCAGCCGCACACGCCTTTGAGGGAAAAGTTTTCGTGATCGCTTCCTCCGCTTCTCTGGATGAAGACGCCATTGAACAGATTTCGGGCGGAGTTCCGGAAAACCGGACCCTGCTTGAAAATGCCACCAAATCGGCATCCATGATCGTGGGTCCTACAGGGCAGATTATTGGAGAGCCAGTCGTCGGTGGCGAAGGTTTTGCCGTTGCTGAGATCGACTTGAGCGACAGTATCAATCTCAAGGAAGCCCACGACATCATCGGCAGGTACAACCGATTTGACGTATTCCAACTACGGGTGAATCGAACCAGAATCAAACCGGTTCGCATGTACACCACTGAGAGCACTTTCGAAAATTATGTGCCCTCACCCTGCGATTACGAAGAACTCATTGACGATGAAAAAGCCGCAGAGTCGATGAAGCTCAGGATCAAGGCCGGCGTGGCGGAACGCTAACCGTCGCGACGGTTTCTGATCACGCCATTCATCGCGAAAAGGGTGCCACGGCGTGTGGGTGTGGGCGTAAGCCCCACCTGCACACCGGCGAAGTGTCACCGCAGCAGTAATGCAAACTAAGGAGAAGTATGTTTATGGCTATAGACGAATTAGAAAAAAAATTGCGTCCTCCGCAGATGCAGCTTAAGCCCTATCCGGCGAAAGTGATTACGCTGGCCAACGGTAAAGAGATGGTCGTGCGCGAGGCGAAACGCGAAGAGATCGGGGTGCTCTTGGGAACCGTTCATCCTCTCCTCGGCGCCCCCAAAGATTTCTACGACGTGGTTGCTGCTCGGATGTATGAGGAGCTTCTTGCCTGGTACCGCTATCGGATCGCCAATATGTTCGCCATTGTTGGTGTCATCGACGGCACCGTCGCGGGGATTGTGACCAGCCGCCAGGTTCACGAGAAGCTCGGCATGAGCTTGCACACGCTGACCGTCGACCGCGGGCTACGCGTAGGCGCGCACTTGTTCGCCGCAAAGATGGAGCACCACATTGACGTTCTCGGTGGTGACGAGGTCTGGATTGTCGCCGAGAGTCCGATTGGCTACAAGCGCTGGATGATTGAATACGAGCTGGAGGACCGCAGCTCGCTGTATCCGGGCGTTCGCCACGAACTGGGTGGCGTGCCTACCCACTCGCTGACCCGGGCCCTATGGGAGAAGCACCGGGCAGACAAGTGCACCGGGACGCGACCCGCTCCTGCTGAGTTGCTTGCCAACACCGCCAAACTGAAGATGCCAACCCGGTATCCCCAGATACCCGGTTTTAAGAGGGAAAAATGGCAAAACGCGTCGGCATAGCCGCTATCGGACAGATAAAATTCGGCAATCTTTCCGAGTACGATCTTGTGGATATTATGGCGTACACGGCCACCGAAGCGCTGGAGGATGCCGGTCTGGTCGAGAATCGCAAAATCATCGACCAAGTAGTTGTTGCCAACATGGGTGGAGGAATCATCAACCACCAGACCGGTATCGCCAGTGCGCTGGTAAGCCGGCTCGATCTCGAGCCGGCTTCCGCCGAACTGGTGGAGAACGGCCCCGCCTCAGGTGCATCAGCCGTCAAAGTTGGATGGATGGCAATAGCTTCCGGACTTGCCGACGTAGTGCTCGTCGTCGGCGGCGAGACTATGCGCAAGGTGACAGGATGGGAAGCCACGGATTTCGTGGCCTCCCTGCTCCATCCTGAGGCGGAATACAACATGGGCCTCACCTTGCCGGCGTTTGGCGCTATGTTTACGCGCCTCTATATGGAGCGATATGGACTTACCCAACGCGATCTTGCACTGGTGGCCGTTAAGGATCACGAGAACGGCGCCCAGAACAAGTTCGCGCATGTAGAGGAAACCTGCACGGTAGAGGCAATTCACGACAACCCCAATGCACACGTCGTAAATAACTATGTCGCCGAGCCGCTTCGGCTCTACTCGGTGTGTCCGGTCTCAGATGGAGCGGCGGCGTTGATCTTGGTCAATATGGACTCGCCCAAGGCGAAGGCATTTAAGAAGAAGCTGATTCGCATCGCTGGGATCGGCTCTGCCACCGACAGTCATTGCGTGCACAACCGCAAAGATCCAGTCATGCTGGACGCAGTCAGAATCTCCGCCGAACGTGCTTACGCAATGGCGGGGATTACACCGCAAGATATCTCTTTTGCCGAGCTCCATGACGCCTTCGTTACCCTGGAGATAGCGATCAGTGAGGAAGTGGGATTGTTCCCGCGGGGCAAGGCTCTGGAAGCCGTTCGCCGTGGCGAGACCCGTGTCAATGGTCGTCTGCCCATCAACGCTTCGGGTGGGCTGAAGGCTAAGGGCCATCCGGTCGGTGCAACCGGTGTTTCGCAAGTTGTGGAACTGGTGCGCCAGTTGCGCTGCGAGGCGGAGCACGGGAGGCAAGTCAAGAACCCCACCTATGGCTTGGCCGTCAACTTCGGTGGCTTCGGCAACAACGTCGTAAGCATCATCTGCGGGAGAGATTAGCCTATGATTGATTTCAGCCTTTATGATCAACAGGCACCGGAGATTTATGGATATAAGTGTCCTCAATGCGGTGCCGCTTACTACCCGCCTCCGATGATCTGCGCAAAATGCAACAACCGTCGCGACCCATCCGGGATCGTCTATGACGATTGGGAGAAGTTCCCGCTCGAGGGGTCCTGCAAGCTTCTGACCTGGACGAGAGTTTGGGCCTTACCCGAGGGTTACGACCGGCCGTACCTGCTTTTCGGCATGGTCGAGTTCCCAAACGGCCTCAAGGCCTCAGGGCGGCTGGAGGTGGAAGCACCCGTCAACGGAATGGACCTCGTCGCGCACGCCGAAGAGTCTACAGAACGGCCCGGCGCTCCGGTCAAAGTGTTTGTTTTTCGGCAGCCATGACGGAAATTGACTATAGGAGTTCTTTGGCACGACGGATCTCTGGCAGGTTTTGCCTCCTTGCATCACTTGTACAGGCGACTGCTTGTGGTCGCCTGTACTTTTCTTGTATCGATTGCTTAATGGGGTTCCAAATATGCATTGTCAGCGACTCTCGCCTGGTCGCGAAGCCACCAGCAAATTGCACCGGGTGATTGCCATCTATCCCGGGTCATTCGATCCCCCGACAAACGGCCATCTAGACCTCATCCAACGCGGGAGTAAGGTGTTCGACGAGTTGATCGTTGCCGTCCTACAGAATTCGGACAAAAATCCGTTGTTTTCGGCAGAAGAACGGCGCGCAATGCTGGGCGAGTTGGCCGCAAACTTCAATAACGTGCGGGTAGACACGTTTGGCGGACTACTCGTGGACTATACCCGCAAGGTGAACGCGCACGTGGTGCTGCGCGGGATTCGAGCTATCAGTGACTATGAATACGAGTTACAGATGGCGTTAATGAATCGCACAATGGAGCCGAATCTGGAGACCGTGTTCCTGACAGCAAGCGAAGCTTATTCGTACCTCAGCTCGCGCATTGTAAAGGACATTGCACAGCTTGGTGGATCAGTCCATGGCATGGTGCCTCCGAGTGTCGAGCAGGAACTGCAGCGAAAACTCAATTTGATCAAGACAGAGCAACAAATGCCGCTCAGCCTAAATGAGGATCGAACGCTCGCCAGCCCGAAGAGCATCTAGCGCGCGAAGAATAATTCAATCGAGGTAATTGCAATGGACGCTTCGGTATCGAGCCCTGCAGCCCGGATATTAAGTATTAAGCCGACCGTTATAAAAATGAAACCCGAACTTGCAACCATGGCCGATGATGATGGCGAGAACCAATCGGCTTCTCCCGACAGGTCGAATAGACCTAAGCTAACGAAAGCGGACCTGGAATATCTAGACAAGACCATTCTGAGATAACCGAGCAGCTGCGCATCGGGCTCGAAACATCTCCTACGCCGGCATGAATAGAGCGTGTTTCATAAACAGTGCCTCAGCGTAATCCAGAAGCAAGCGATATAGAAGAA
>JBHGAZ010000052.1:0-23132 GCA_041946765.1 Terriglobales bacterium | reverse complement strand
GAACCTCCGACCCCCTGGTCCCGAACCAGGTGCTCTACCAGGCTGAGCCACTCCCCGACATGTCGAAGGAACTGCGCTGCGGTCGCGTGACGAACAGCGCCAATTCGACTAAGCGTCTGCTGCATTATAGCAAAGGCGTCCTGCTTGCGGTTGTACGCTGTAGCCAGTGTCGTCTTGTTTGGCAGTATCAATTTCGCTGCTGATCAGCACGGTCGGTGCTGATCAGCAGCGAAGTACAGCCTGCTGCTATGTGAGCTGAGGCCTGCGATTCCTGTTTTCTGACCTGAAGTCTGTGATGAGGCCTGCCTGTTCGGTGCCGATTTCTGTTCTGTGCATTGAGCTCTGTGATGCCTGTTCTGTGTCTGAGGTTTCAGGTGGATCAGCCCGCCGAGTCTGTTGTAGATGTGATTCGCGTGAACTAAATCTCTCATCCTGAATCGCGTTGGCTCAATCTGTTGTTCCGATTTCCTTCAGAACTTCTCTTATACGCCCCGGGAGCTTCTCTTACAAAAAGCGAAAAGCGGATCCTCCGACTCGCGCCAAAGCGGTCCGGACAAGCTCAGTCCCCCGCAAAATTTCGCGCCATGGCTTCGATTTTTTAAATAGCGAAAAGTTGCGCACTCGTAAACGAGCGTGCGCAGGCAACTGAGTCGTTTGAGTCCTTTCTTTTCTTTGCTTTTGCCTTCCGACTTCTTTTGCGGCCGTCAACGCGCAAATCCATAGCTTGCAGTTATGGCGAAAATAAAAACTTTCTATTTCCAAGCTGGGTGACTCTCGCGGTAAGAACGATCATCTCTCGTTTGTAGCCCGGAGCTGAATCCGGGCTCGGCATTCGGAGACGAGAGATGCCCGCTGTGCTCGACGGGCGAAGGTGTTCCGCCCGGCGGAAAGCGGCTTTAGTCAGCCGGACAACACTCAGTTTAGCCGTGGCGGGGAGATGTTGCGGTGCGAGTGCAAATACTCGTTTGAAAATCAGCACTGGAGACGTACATGCGCAAGCTTCTGGTCACCCTCTCAATAGCACTGATACTTTGCAGCGGCGCGGTGGCGGCATTCGCACAGGCACCGGCCGCATCAACTACGTCCACGGTTGCGAGTCCGCAAGCTCAAGCCGAGCAGATCGCCAAACTCGAACAACAGGTCGCTGATGCGCGCAGCGCGGGCGATAACGCCTGGATGCTGGTCTGCGCCGCTCTGGTCTTGCTGATGACCGGACCCGGACTGGCCTTGTTCTACGGCGGACTGGTCCGCAAGAAGAACGTGCTGGCTACCATGATGCAGAGCTTTGCCCTGATGGCGATCATCACGCTCATGTGGGCGCTGTTCGGCTACAGCCTGTCCTTCCACTCCGGCAATGGATTCATCGGCGGGCTCGGCCATGCGTTTCTCCGCGGGGTGGGCGCTGCACCGGATGCCGACTACGCAGCTACCATTCCTTCGGAGACATTCATGGTTTATCAGCTGATGTTTGCCATCATCACGCCGGCGCTTATCACCGGTGCCTTTGCCGAACGGATGAAGTTCAGCGCCATGGTCCTGTTTATGATCTTGTGGTCCGTGTTGGTTTATGACCCGATGGCGCACATGGTCTGGGGGAAGGGCGGGTTTTTAAACGCGGCTTTGGGAGGGACCTTCCCCTGCCTGGACTTTGCCGGAGGCACGGTGGTCCATGTGACCTCCGGTGTGTCGGCGCTGGTGTGTGCGGCCTATCTGGGCAAACGACTGGGCTATCCGCAGGAACCCATGCCGCCGCACAGCGTGGTGCTCAGCTTTATCGGCGCGTGTCTGCTGTGGGTGGGCTGGTTCGGATTTAATGCGGGCAGCGCGCTGAGCGCCGGCAGTCTGGCCACCAGCGCTTTTGTCGCTACGCATTTCGGGGCAGCTGCGGCAGTAGTTGGCTGGGTGGCGGCGGAATGGATGCGCAACGGCAAACCTAGCGCGCTGGGCGCGATTTCCGGCGCGGTCGCGGGACTAGTTGCCATCACTCCTGCGGCGGGATTTGTTAGTCCTATGGCGGCCATCTTTATCGGTCTGTCTGCCGGCGGGTTCTGCTATTTCATGGTGGCGAAAGTGAAGGCACGTTTCGGCTATGACGACTCCCTTGACGCCTTCGGCGTGCACGGCGCCGGCGGCACGATTGGCGCTCTTCTGACCGGTGTGTTTGCGTCCCGCGCGGTGAACCCGATTTTCCGTGATGCGCACGGAAAGACGGTCGCCGTCGGCCTTGTGGACGGTCATGCCGGCCAGGTTCTGAACCAGCTGGTGGGAGTCGCCATCGCTTGGGGACTGGCAATTGTGGGCACGCTGATCATCCTTAAGGTGGTGGACGTCGTGGTTGGACTGCGTGTCTCGCCCGAACACGAGATTCAGGGCCTCGATCTCTCGCAACATGGTGAGGAAGGCTACTACTGGGAAGTTACAGCGCCGTAAGCAGGCATGATCGGCGGCCGTGGTTGGCGCCGCCAATGCGCTGATCGCGCCTACTGTAACATGTCATGCTGCGGCTGATTTCAAATTTTCGCTGGGATGAGTGAGATGAGTGATATGACTAAAGTCGAGGCGATTATTCAGCCTTCCAAATTTGAGGCGGTCAAAGACGCTCTGGTGGAAGTGGGCGTGGATGGCATGACGGTGTCCGACGTCCGCGGCCACGGCCGTCAGAAGGGGCACACGGAATTCTACCGCGGCCGCGAATATACGGTGGACCTGCTGCCCAAAATCAAAATCGAGATCGTTGTCCCCGACGAACTTACCGATAAGGCGGTGCAAGCCATTCTACGCACCGCCAAGACTGGCAAGATTGGCGACGGCAAGGTCTTTCTCACGCGCATTGACGAAGCAATCCGCATTCGCAACGAAGAACGGGGCGACGCGGCGCTGTAGTCTGCAAGGGCCGGTGGAAGCGCGGGCGGCCTCAGAACGTCGGCGCTTCCGCTCGGGTGCCGCACCTGAGCCGTGCCGGGCTGGGCCGGTTCCAGGGTCTTGCACCCGCCCTTCTGCAAAAAGTCTAGACTCGCAACGCGCATTCAGGCGCGCACGTAGTTTTCCATTCCCTCGCCCCGGCTACCGACTAAAGCCGTTTCAGTTTTACTGTATCCGCAGCAGACTGAGGAGTCATCCTGAGCGAGCGGCCTGTTTTTGGCCGTGAGGCGAAGGACCTGCTTTTTCGGAGTGTATAAAGTTTTCAGATTCTCCCCCGAACCCCTGAAACTGGGTGCGGAATGCCGCTGCTTTCCTGGGGACATCTCGGGTATATTGTTTGGTTCCCATCCGCGAAACACCAAAGAGGCTAGTAGTGATTCGCAAGCAATGGAGAGCAGTGTTTTTTCTGACGTTTTGCTGCGGTGTTGCTGTCGCACAGGTGACTACGACCGCACCGTCGGTGGTGGCGCCTGTCAGCACGCTGGCACCATCGCAGGTCACGGCAGCGCCGAGGGCGCCAGGGTTGCAGACCCAGGGCCAGGGCCAGGCTCAGAACCCGTTCTTGGGTAGTGTGCCGTCTGTCCCCCCCGCTGCGGGGCCGATGGAGCTTTCGTTGAAGGACGCCATCGACCTGGGACTGAAATACAATCTCGGCCTGTTTCTCACATCACAGGGCACTGTTCAGGCACGGGCAGCGCGGCTGCGGTCGCTGAGCGATTTGCTACCAAAACTCGATCTTCGGGTTGCGGAATCGGTGCAGCAGATCAACTTGGCTGCGCTGGGATTCCCGTTGACGGCGGCGTCCAGGTTCGGCATCAACACGATTGCAGGACCTTTCAGCATTTTCGACGTGCGCGGTGTCCTGAGCGAGTCACTGGATCTGAAATCGCTGAACAACTACCGTTCTGCCGGCGAGAACGTGCGGGCTTCGCAATTCTCGCTACAGGATGCGCGTGACTTGGTGGTGCTGGTGGTGGGCGGCACCTATATTGAGGTCGTCTCGAGCGCCGCCCGCGTGGAGGCAGTTCAAGCGCAGGTCATCACAGCGCAGGGTCTCTATCAGCAGGCAGTGGATATGAAACGCGCGGGCACCGTGGCCGGCATTGATGTCTTGCGCGCGCAAGTGGAGTTACAGGTACAGCAACAACGGCTGGTAGCTGCCGAAAATGACTTCGAAAAGCTGAAACTCACATTGCTGCGGGAAATTGGATTGCCCGTAGGGCAGCAAATTATCCTTACCGACAAGATGCCGTATGCGCCCGCTCCGGCTATAAACCTGGAGGAATTGATTCAGCGCGCGTACCGCTCGCGTGGCGACTACCAGGCGATGATAGCGTCACGCCGCGCCGCCGAACTTGCCCGCAAGGCCGCAGTCGGCGAGGGTCTGCCGAGCATCCAATTGAATGCAGACTACGGTACCCTCGGAAATACGCCCGGCAACTCGCATGGCACTTTTACCAGCGCTGCGGCGCTGAAAGTGCCTTTGTTCCAGGGTGGAAAAGTGCGTGCGGAGATCCAGCAGGCAGATGCACTGCTGCGGCAGCGCGAAGCCGAAGCTGAGGACATGCGCGGTCGCATAGAATTTGAAGTGCGCTCCGCGCTGCTGGATGTGAACGCCGCCAGCCGGCAAGTGGATGTGGCCCGCAGTTCCGTGGACCTTGCTACCCAGCAGCTTCAGCAAGCACGCGACCGGTTTGCAGCCGGGGTGACCAATAATATTGAGGTGGTCCAGGCGCAGGAAGCTCTGGCCACTACTAATGAGAATTATGTTTCCAGCCTGTTCGCCCACAATTTTGCCAAGCTCTCCCTGGCGCGGGCGGTCGGTATTGCCGAACAGGCGGTGAAGCAGTTCTTGGGAGGAGTGCCATAGTGCCAGATCGTCCCCGAATCGAGAACGGCACCGAGGAACAGGTGCGCCAGACGGAAGTCGCGCAGGAGGAAGCGCGGGAGTTATGGCCGGAAGAAGCCGAAGCGCCATCCAAGCGTGAGCGTGCGCGCTCCTACTTTCGCACGCACCCGCGGGCCAAGTGGGTGCTGCTCCTGGTGGCGTTGGTTGCTACCGGCGTTGGCGTTTCGATCTGGTATTACTACTCCATCCGCGAGACCACCGATGACGCCCAAATTGACGGCCACATCGCCCCAGTCAGTGCAAGGGTAGGGGGAACGGTCACCAAGGTCTACGTTGACGATAACGAGTTCGTAAAGGCTGGACAGGTGCTGGTGCAACTTGATCCCAAGGACTACGAGGTCGCCTTGCAGCGCGCTGAGGCTGAACTGGCGGACGCAGAAGCCGCGGCGCACGCCGCCAGTACCGGGGTTCCCATTGCCGCTACGACTACTTCCAGCAGCTTATCTACTGCGCGCGCCAACCTGACCGCGGCACACAGAGAGGTGGACGCCGCCAAGGCCCGTCTGGTGGAGGCCGAAGCTCATTACAGGAAAGCCGCCAGCGATCTGAAGCGCGCCCAACAACTAATCGAGCGTGACGAAATCTCGCAACAGCAGTACGACGCCGCTCACACGACCGAAGCCGCAGCGCGTGCCGCGGTGGACGCCGCGCGCGCCTCCGTCGCCACCGCCGAGAGCCACGTGCTCCAAGCCGAATCGCAGGTGCGGGCAGCGCAAACCGCGCCGCAGCAGGTGGCCGTCACTCGTGCCCGGGCCAGCGCCGCACAAGCCAATGTTCAAACCAAGCGCGCCGCCGTGGAGCAAGCGAAACTCAATCTTCAGTACACCACAGTGCGCGCGCCTTTTGCGGGGATCGTCAGCAAGCGCAACGTGGAACCGGGGCAGGTAGTTCAGGCGGCTCAGCCGTTGTTTGCGGTGGTTAATCTTGACGACATCTGGGTCACGGCGAATTTTAAAGAGACCCAGTTAAAGGACATGCGTTCCGGACAGTCTGCCACCGTGCACGTGGATGCCTACGGACGTGACTACAAGGGTTTCGTTGACAGCATCGGCGGCGCTACCGGAGCCCGCTTCAGCTTGCTGCCGCCGGAAAACGCTACTGGCAACTACGTGAAAGTCGTGCAGCGTATCCCGGTAAAGATCGTTTTCGCAAAGGGTCAGGACCCGAACCATCTGCTGCGTCCCGGCATGTCCGTTGTGCCCACGGTGGTCACCAAATGATGAATTTGGTTAGTTGGTCATTGGGTTATTTGGTTAATTGGTTAGAAAGGCAGAGCGGAGTATCTCATTTTATAGGAGGCGTCATCCTGAGACGGAGCGAAGCGGGCCGAAGGACCTGCTTTATTCGCCTCCCAAAAAGCACTGCGAGCGCTTCAGCGGATAGCCCGCAACCCAGTGGGGTGAAATAACCATATAACCAAATAACCAAATGGCCAAATAACCAAATAACCAAATAACCAAATCTCTTATGTCCACCAGCACCGCATTGCGCGCCGCGCCGGAAGTCAATCCCTGGATCATTGCCGTCGCGGTGATGCTGGGTACCTTCATGGAGGTGCTCGACACCACCATCGTGAACGTGTCGCTCCCGCACATCGCCGGCAGTTTGTCGGCGACGGTTGACGAGGCGACTTGGGTGCTTACTTCCTATCTGGTGGCCAACGCCATCATCCTGCCAATGACCGGTTGGCTGGCAAATCACTTCGGACGGAAGCGGGTCCTGATGGCATCCATCGGAGGATTCACAGTGGCCTCGGTGGCCTGCGCGATGGCGCCAAATCTGTCCGCTCTGCTTTTCTTCCGCGTGGTGCAGGGCGCGGCCGGAGGCGGTTTGCAGCCGCTGTCGCAAGCCATCATGCTGGAAGCGTTCCCACCGGAGCAGCGTGGTAAGGCGATGGCATTCTGGGGTCTCGGAATCGTCGTGGCGCCCATGCTGGGTCCCGTGCTGGGCGGATGGATCACCGACAGCTATAGCTGGCGCTGGCTGTTCTACATCAACCTGCCGGTGGGCATTGCCGGGCTGATGATGTCGCAATTGTTCATTTTCGACCCGCCGTATATCACGCGCGGCCGTGGCGGCGTGGATTATTGGGGCATCGGAATGCTGGCCGTCGGCATGGGTGCACTTCAGATCATGCTCGACAAAGGCCAGGAGGACGACTGGTTCAGCTCTCGTTTCATTACGACGCTGGCCATCATTGCCGCCGTGGGACTGACCGCGTTCCTGATACGCGAGATACGTGAGCGCCACCCGATCGTCAACCTGCGTGTATTCCGCGTGCGGACCTACGCCAGTGGTGTCTTTTTAATGACTACCCTGGGATTCGTGCTCTACGGCAGCCTGGTTCTGCTGCCGATCTTTCTGCAAACTTTACTGGGATATTCGTCGCTGGATGCCGGCGTGGCTATGCTTCCGCGCGGCCTGGGTTCGTTCCTGGCGATGCCAATGGTCGGTTTTCTGATGTCGAAAATTGAGCCGCGCAAGCTGCTCGCCGTGGGTTTCGCGGTGGCAGCGTACAGTTTGTGGGACCTGGCGAGCATCAACCTGAATGCCGGATATTGGGACATCTTCTGGCCGCAGTTCATCCAGGGGATCTCGATGGGTTTCCTGTTTGTGCCCCTGACCACCGTCACGCATGACCCTATCCCCCGGGAGCAGATGGGGAATGCGACCAGCATCTTCAACGTCATGCGAAACATTGGCGGCAGCGTGGGAATCGCGATGGTCACTACCATGTTCGCGCGGCACACACAGTCCAACATCAATATTCTGGGCGCTCAGGTGAATCCTTACACTACGGCCACACAGCAGATGCTCGAGGGAGCGCGGCAGCTTTTCCTGTCCAAAGGTATGGACGCGGTGACCGCTAGCCGCCAAGCCTATGCAGCCGTGTTCGGGATGGTACAGCGGGAGGCCGCCATGCTGTCATTTATCAGCGCCTTCCGCCTGCTGGGGATTCTGTTTCTTGCAGTGATGCCGCTCATCCTGATCATGAAAAAACCCAAGCACCATGGCGGGGGTGGAATGGCAGCGCACTGAAAGCGGTTTCGAGTTTCAAGTTTCCAGTTTCCAACTCCGATCGCCGGCGGTGCTCGCATTTCTGGAGTATCCGGATTGCAAAGTCTCTCCCTCGCTCTCATCAATCTAAAGTCTTATCGTTGTTGGCAAGGAGCAATTCATGACGAAAGACAGGCGACACCCCGGAGTAAAAACGGTCATGGAGTACCGGCGGCTCGGACACACCGGAGTGCAGGTTTCAGCCATAGGGCTGGGATGCATGGGCATGTCGGAGTTCTATGGGCCGCGGGATGACAAGCAGTCAATTGCGACCATCCACCACGCGCTCGATATCGGCATTAACTTCCTGGACACTGCCGACGTCTACGGCATGGGGCATAACGAAGAGCTGGCTGGACGCGCAATCAAGAATCGGCGCGATGAAGTGGTCCTGGCGACCAAGTTCGGCAACGTGCGCGACGCGCAGGGTAACTGGGTGGACGTCAACGGCCGGCCTGAATACGTCAAGCAGGCATGCGACGCCAGTCTGCGGCGGCTGGGCGTAGACCACATTGATCTTTATTATCAGCATCGGGTTGACATTAACGTGCCCATAGAAGAAACCGTCGGCGCCATGGCGGAATTGGTGAAGGCGGGGAAGGTACGTTTTCTCGGATTGTCGGAAGCGGCGCCCGCGACCGTCCGGCGTGCCCACAAAGTGCATCCCATCGCCGCGCTGCAAACGGAGTACTCGCTCTGGACCCGCGATCCAGAAGCCGACGTGCTGCCAGCCTGCCGCGAACTGGGAATCGCGTTCGTCGCCTACAGCCCTCTCGGGCGGGGTTTTCTGAGCGGCACCATCAATCGCCCGGAAGATCTTGCGCCGGACGACTACCGCCGCAACACGCCGCGCTTCCAAAGCGGCAACCTTGAGAGGAATATTGAGCTCGCGGATCGCGTGCGCCGCATCGCCGCCGAGAAGGGCTGCACGCCTTCGCAACTTGCGTTGGCGTGGCTGTTGGCCCAGGGAGACGACATTGTGCCCATCCCCGGAACCAAGCGGGAAAAATACCTGGATGAGAACGCCGCCGCAGTCGCCTTGAAACTACCCCCGACCGATCTGGCGCGAATCTCGCAGGAACTGCCGCCGGGCGCTGCCGCTGGCGACCGGTACTCTGAGCCTGCCATGAGATTTGTGCATCGGTAACTTGGAAAACTGGAAGCGCCGGAACGTTCCCGGCGCTTCCCTCACCATTACTTACTCAATCCGTCGCCGCATCAGCGGCACCCGGGGCAGGACCATTGCCGGTCGCCATTTTGGCTACGTGCACCTCGAAGTTCCGCGCAGGTCGTGATCAAGACTACTGCCGGTGAGATCTGGTCCACGCAAGATGGCGGCCGCACCTGGATTCAGAGGTAAACGGGGCTTCGCTCGGTTCAGTTCACTCCAAATGAAAACGGAAGCTGAAGAACGAAGCCGATTTCTGTGATTTCGCACTTTGCCTGCTCCTCCGGGAGCCGTGCTTCCAGACTGGCGAACTCTCCCCCACGAATTCTGACCGTATGCAATCCCAGGCGGTTCGCGGCTGCAATCTCGCCATCGGGACGATCTCCGATCACCAGCACCTGCTCGGGCTGCGCGCCCGTGTCGCGCAACACGGAGCGAAAGGCTTCCTCTTTGGTCTGAAGGGTCCCGCGCTCGGCGTAGTATATGCGCTCGATTGAGGGCTCGCGGTCCAGGCCAAGCGCTGCTATCTTCTGCCGCTGCGTTTCAGGGTCGCCAAAGGTGACGACGAAGTTTCTGACGCCGCGAGCTTGCAGCGTCCGCAGCACGTTCAGGGTGGCGGGAAAGAGCGTCAACTTGCCTGCCGGAAATGAGAAGTAAGCGGCGCGGGCAGCCTGGGTAATCTTGTCCGGGTTCCTGACCGCGAACCGGCGGCAGACTTCAGCATCAATGTGGCTCAGCCGCGGGTCGGCGCGGAACGCCTCCATGCGCGCGGCGAACACCTCGTCCACGGTAGCGCCGAGCCCTGCATCCACCATGGCCTGGCTGGCGTAACGATGCGCCGCCTTGACCCTCTGTCCAAAACAATCGTAGAGAGTGTCGTCCAGATCGAAAATGGCGACGGTGATCGGCATCGGACATGGCCAAGTCACGCCAGCACGTGGTCCCAGACGATTTTCAGACCGATGGCGATCAGGATAACTCCGCCCAGCAGTTCTACCCTGCGTCCCCACATCTGGCCGATGCGGCGGCCCAGCATCATTCCGGTTACGGTGAAAGCTGCGGCTGTCAACCCGATGGCGAGGGCGGCGGCGGTAATCGAGGTGCCAATCAGGGCCAGTGAAAGACCGACGGCGAGGGCGTCAATGCTGGTTGCAAAGGAAAGCATCACGAGCTGCCAGCCGGAAGTTGGGTCTGTGGCCGAACGCGAACGCTGTTCCTTGCCCGCGAATGAGTTGCGAATAATGTTTGCGCCCACCAGCAACAGCAGAATGAACGCAATCCAGTGGTCTGAAGCGGCTACAAGGCTCTGAATTGCCCGTCCGAAATACCATCCCGCAGCGAACATGCCTGCTTGAAAAAGGCCAAAATGAAATGACAGACGGAATAAATGGCGATTGGTAAGGGCACTTAAAGTCAGCCCGGTGACGATTGCGACAGCAAATGCGTCCATTGCCAATGCGACCGCAATTGCAAACATGCTGAAGGCACTCATGCGTTGTTGAGCACAACTATAGTCGGGAAATTGAGCCACCAGAGTACAGCAAGAGAGCTGGCGATAACAGCCTTGAAATTCGGGCCATAACCTTCTGGTCTGTTTGGCGAACATGCGCCCGCCGTGTACCATTATCGGGACACCTCCTCTGGCCAGGAAAGGCGGGTTCTGCCATGGGCCAGTTTCCCGGACATCCTTATCGTTTGTTTTTGCGGCTGTTGTGCTGCGTCCTGCTGATGCTTTCCGCCGCGGCGCTGGCGGCCGACCGCAAGACGTATCCCATGGATGTCCCTGCGGAGGGTGTGCACAGCATCACTTTTGCCGTCGAAGAAGGCGGCTTCATCCTGCGGGGAGACCCCGACGCCCGTGCCGTCCGCATGAAGGTCTCGATAGACCGCCTGTGGATCTTCAAGTTGGGCGAGGAGGGCATACTGAAGCGGCTGATCAAAATCAGCGGCCAGGGGACCGACCACCTCACCGTTGCCACCGACATCCCACGCTCGCTGGCAAACTGGGGACGGGCGCAATACCCGATTGATTTCGAAGTAGTGGTACCTGTCGCGGCGAAGCTTGAGGTGCGCGACACCTCCGGCACCATCCGCATCAGCGGGCTCGATGCCGACGTAAGCGTCGAGGACGGCAGCGGCACCCTGACGGTCTCGAACCTGCAGTCCGGGCTGCGAGTTAATAAGACCTCGGGCGATATCAGTCTTGCCGACATCAGCGGCCCCGTGCAGATCGCCAGCCGCTCGGGACAGATGAAGCTTCGCCGCCTGGGCCCGCTCAGCGTCGAAAGTTCCGACGGCAATCTGGATATTTCGGATGTGAGCTCTGCCCGAATTCACAACCGCGGCGGCAACATTCGTGTCAGCGAGGTTAAGGGCGGGCTGCAAATTGACGATGACACCGGAGAGATTGTGGCCACCAACGTGGCCGGCAAGGTCGAAATTATCGACACCTCAGGCCAGATTCGACTGTCGAACACGGGAGACGTGGTCATCAGCGACACTTCCGGAGACGTACGCGTGCAGCAGGCGGCGAGCTTGCGCATTACCCAGAAGGAATCCGGACAGGTGAAGGTCGCCGGTGTGCGCGGCACGGTTGACGTCCCACCCCGCATCACGCTGAAACGCTGAATCAATGCCGGTGGAATGGTCGGCCCTAGCAGACGATTTTAGAACTCTTCTGGCATCTGCTGACTTGGACACGCGGATGGTTCAGAATATGTCACCACAGTAATTCTGGTACTCACAGTTCTCGCAACGAGCGCGAACCTCGGTGGGATCGGGCGTTGCTTCCCGCACGATTGAATCACGGATTTGGTCAAGCAGTGCCAGGGTGCTTTGCTTGCGCTCCGATGTGATTTCAGCAGCCACGATTTCTTCCGGCGGAATCAGAAAAATGAACCCTCGTTCCACAAGGCAGCGAAATCGCTCTTCGAGTAGTAGCGCATAACCGCAGAGTTGCACGATGTGGTTGTTATGGACTGCCTGCTCACTCGCCTTGAAGTCTACTGGGAATAGACCTGCGTCGGATTCGATTAGTAAATCCAGCTTTCCTGATAATCCCAAGCACTCGCTGCTGCACCATACATGGAAGTGCCGCTTGCCATCTCCAATGCCAAATTCACTGAGTTTCCTCCGCTTTTCGAGTTTGTCGATGGCCTCTTCGGCGATGCGACCGTACTCCATCTTGTAGGTCGTCTTCTTGTCAACTGGCATCACGTGGTTATAAAAGACGATTCGCCGGCAATATGCCCACTGTTTGAGGTCGTGAACACGCAAAGGTAGCAATGACGACATCACGCACCCTCATCCTTCTGAAGGTCTGCTGTCACTCTTGGGAGAAGATTTCTGGTCCCTCAATTCCGGAGGAACTTTGCCGAGCAGCTGAACTTTCTGTTCTTTGACTTTCCGCAATGTTTCGTCAGTGTCACAGATTGGTTGCATTAGAATGCGGGCGGGGGATTCGCCGAGCTGGTCGCAGAGCTTGAGAAATAACTCTTCTCGCATTGTGCGGGAAAGCTTTCCCATAAAAGCGCTGAACTGAATCCGCATCAGGCCGTAGTCCAAGCAGATTTCCGAAACTTTTGTTCGCACCCGGTCGTTTTCACAATCGTAAATGACGAACGTGGTGTTCTCAGCCATCGCGCTGCTCTACCACTTGAAGGAGAAGGTGCTGTACCTGAGTGAATCGCCTCGCAGGAAACTAGCAAGACGGCGCGCCTGCTGCTGAATAACTGAGCGAATTTGGAAATGCTTTCCCTGGTATGGCTCGGGCGTGCTCAGCCGAGCCATGATCTTCTCTGCAAAAGCCGATTTGGTTTCTGCGATAAGTATTCCGTTCTGCATTTGAACGGGAGTGCCGAGATTCACAAAGGCCAGTGCTACTCGATCCACGACGGGCTGCCGAAATTCCTCCACTAAATCCAGCACCAAAGACGGCTTTCCTGGTCTGTCCACATGCAGGAATCCTGCAAACGGCTCCAGCCCTGCATTTAATACCGCTCCCCAAACCTGGGCGTACAGAATGCCGTAGCCATAATTGAGCAGAGAGTTGAACTCATCCATCGTTCCACGCGTCACGCGGCCCCCAAATGTGACCTTGTCTTGAATGATCTCCTGCACGGCCTCCCAATAGACACGTCCAGAAACGCCTTCGATGCCCATCAGAGGCTGCCGCACATCTTCAATGCGTTTTCCTCCAATTCGGATTGCGGCTTGTTGATAATGATGCAGGTCAGCAGCCGCTTTCGCGATTTTGTAATACCGATCAGGATTGGCGTGTTTCAGGTATTTTCCGAAATAACGCAATAGAGCGGCCTGGTTCCTGATTTTGCCACGCACAATCGCCTTTGAGAACTCAAGCCCGCGTGCGTCGCTCACGGCTTCCAACTGAGCACGTCGCGTGCTGACTACCGCATTCAGCATGGGTGACGTCAGCATTGCGTATGGCCTGCCGCCTCCGGATAGAAAGGAAATCCGAATACCACGCTGGCAAAGTTCTTCAATCAGGTCACTCGACAGCCCCACTCCCCGAGAATTCACAATGACTTCGCTGAGCCGGAACATGGGAAACTGATAGAGAACCTTGCCATCTGGCCGCTTGACCAGCATCCGCTCAGATTTCTTGGAAAGGAAACAACCGAAGCCGGAGACGATAACTTGGGAAAGAGCTTCGTTCTTGATAACCGAAATCCCCTCATCCAACTCGAACTCTTCACCTTCTCGTTCCGGAGATGGTTCGGGTGCTTCCAGCTTGAGCGGCTCTACCGCGCCGGTGAATAGGTTAACTTGCAGCGCAATATTGCTCTGTCGAACCTCAGTGTCTGGTTCAGCAACATCTCGGACGATTTGGATTCCGGCGCTCACGCGTTTGCCGCAGCAGCCGATTGTGCCTGCCCGCGCCAACGGAAGTATTCCAGCAAGCCTTTCTTTCGCAACGTGCGTTCTGGCGCCTTTAGTCCATTTTCCAAACCCATGCGCTCGCCGAGCTGTTTGGGGATCGCATTTTCCGGCAGGAGCGTAATTTCGCCATCAGAAAACTCTTTGAGTTGCCACCAACCATCGTGCATCAGGATAAACTCGTGCCGCCTCCATCCTTCACCGTTTAGAACAGTCGCGTCTGGTGGCACAGATGGCTCATACTCAGCCAAGAGTTCGTTGTCCCTAAGTTTTCTGAAGCCGCGCAGCGGTTCTGGCCGCAGAACTGAGATGCTTATGTCTCTGTCCTTTGCGTTTTCCAATGTCACTCCAGCACGTAACCAAACTTTGGCTCCTTCTGATCCCGGTTTGGCTTGCGCTACACGTGCGGGTCCGTCCCGCGGTTCGATTACCAACGGTAACCCACCTGGTTGTGTGATGTATTGTACTCGGCGGATACCAGGGAACTTGTCTCGCAGTTCGGCCAAAGCTGAATCGGGCAACGGCTTATTGGGTGGCACATCGTATTTGCGGCACAGGTTCTTGAAGACCTCCCGAATTCGCTTGTCGCGAATCTGTTCTGCTTGACATCGTTTCAATTCCGCAATCAGCTTTCGTTGAATCGGTTTCTGAGTATCCGTCTTACGGTTTCGCCAGAAATTCAAGTCCATAAAACCACGACGCCAACTTACGTCATACCGTCCAAGTAGGCGTACCAGCGGTTTCGTGCGCTTAGAGAAGAAATCCGCCCAGTCAGGCGCAAGCGACTGGGGGGCAAGGCCTGGCACCTGTTTGCCGTCTACGGTTCTCGATTCCGTGAACAACGACTCACGCCAAGTATGCGGTGGACAAGCCGCGATGACAACGGCGTCCTGCGCGTGATTGTGCAGGTCCTTGTCATTCTTTCTCGGAAAATTCTCGCGGCCATCGTCGTGGGTGCGCCAAGACATTCGCAGCTTGGAAGTTGTCCAGCCTTCAATCGTCTGGATGACAATCTTGTCTCGCTCGTAATTGTCGGCGATGCGTTCCGGCGGTATGCCGTGCTTGATGAGCATCTCCTTCAGTGCTTCGATGAATTGACGCGAGCGCCCTCCTGCTCGCGCCAGGGCCGTTGGATTATCGGGGTAAGACAGGTCTTGGGACAGCAGGATTTCCTTCTTGCGTTGCGGCATGGGGAGCGCACTAACGCGCTTCGCGAACTCTCCCCACCAATCGGCGTCATCGCGGCCTCGCCACTCCCACGGCGTTAGGTTTCCTTTACCTCCTCCTTTGCCATCGCCTTGCTGAGGATTGCACTCCTTGCATGAAGGCACGAGGTTGTAGTCCAAGAAGGGACCGCCACGCGATTTCGGGAAAATATGCTCCAACTGCATTGTGTCCAAACCGAGTTTCGTGCCGCAGTAGACACAGCACTCGCGTGTTTCAGCCAAATACTGGCGCTTCTTTTTCTGCTTCATTCCACCCACAGCTTTGCGCAATACGGCTTCATTGTTCGGCACGGAAAAGTGTCTCCATTGCATCTTGCCATTAATGAAACGTCGCCGCTCTGCTGTTAGGCGTAACAAGTTCCCGTCAGCTTGGCGGGAACAAGTCTCGTTGGGACACTTGAAGTCCAGTGATGTATCCGGTTTGACGACCGGCTGCAATTGGAGCTTCCGCACTTTGAACCGCAATTGAAGATCCGCGGCCACTTTCTCGTTACAGTAGGGACACCTCAGAGTTTGTGCGACGTTGGGCTTGGGAAATTCAAGGGTAATGAGACTTGGCAAAGCGCCGTGGCGTGGCTTTCCGTTCTTGTCAAAAAGGATTTCCTCAATCCGCTGAATCAGTCGCTTGTCGTGAGCTTCACGGCACGGATTGCGCGTGATGCGCACTGCCGGGCCGATGCGCGTAACTCGCTCCAGTGGTTCGTGGCTTACGCCGTCCGCCCTAATCTTGCAGATTGCTCCATGCCGAGAACATAAAAAAGCGCCCTCTCCGGCCAACTCCAAATGCTGCTGGCACAAATTTGTCCGACCCTTGGGTTTGTCATCCCCCGTCAGTTCCGCTAATTGCTTGGCCATTTCTTCCTGAGCTTTCAGCGTGCCTAACATTTTGCGGAACTTGTCTTCCCGCGCTTTGCGAATCTTGGCCCGAAATTTCTCATCACCAAAAAGCTCTAAGAACGGTTTGCGCTGCTCATCATTCAGCAACATGCCTGACACGCTGCCCAGCAGCCGTGTGCGGATATTTCGCAGAGCCGCCGCGAAAGCTTGCCGTCGCACCTTGTACTTCCGAGGTGTGTTCTTGCTGCACCAGGAACAACCTGAAATAACGCGATTTTCAAAGCGCGCAGGCCGAATCGGCTTATTAAGAATTCTTACGAGTGCGTCGCACCAAGAAGCGGCAACCGTTTCCGCCTCCTCTCCGCAACATGACCGGGTAAAGGCGCGAACGATATCTTGCAATTCGCCCTCTACAACCGAGCGGTGTTCTGCCACGCGCGATTGTTTGGGCCGTGCTAGACCTTGCGCGACCTGCTTTTCAAAATCAGCAATTTTACCTTCGCGCTCTGGCTCAGGATTCTGCTTGCGGCGCTCAATCTCGGTTCGAAGTTGCTGTGCCGCCGTCTCCGTCAGACGTACTGTCTTCAACTCCTGCGCCAGTTCTTTGTCCGTCATTTCCGAGAGATCGCTGCCCTCCCAAGCAAACCCACGCTTCTGGAAAAGATGTGTGAGCGCAATCACAAAAGCATCAGAGTTGATCGGCATGCCATTGGGCAGCTTCCCATCCTTCGCCGCCTCCACCCAAGTTGGTAATGTTAGCTTTTGCGGTCCGATCTTCCGTTTGTATTCTGTCGGCTGACATTGGAAGCAATGCATCGGCATCAGCCGATAAGGGTCGGGAAGGCGCAAATTATTTGGCAAACGCTTGCTTCCCGGATGAGATTGCCGCCAAGCGGCTACTTCGGCTGCTTTAATCGGGTCGGCCTGGCGCAATATCCATGAGCGCAGCCTTGCCAGTCGCATTTTCTTGGAGCGACGCGTACGGCGGCCACGGCGTAAGCCGCGCCGGACCTCCAGCGTCGTGTTGTGGTAATCGGTGTAGGTTTCGGCGTGCAGGACGGAATTGCCACGCAGCAACCCAATCCCTCCTGCCCAATCACCAATATCCAACCCTAGCCGAAGCGTAGGAACAAATAAGTTGATCCGCTCTTGGAGATTCCTATCGGCTGGCATTGCGGCCACTCGGAATTTGAATGCCTCCACCCGTTCGGTGGCGGAGGCAAGCTCTTGCCCTCATCTCTCGATGCCAGGGTCAGCCGACCTCCCTGGTGGAGCGCACGCGTGTTCGGTCGTCCTTGGGACTTAGTTCACTCAAGGTGAACGCCTGCTGCTGAGCAACAACAGGGCGCAAACGGCGCGCCTAGGCTTCTTTCAGTATTGATGGGGAGGAATGAAACCAGAATTGGAGAGAAAAGTCAATCCAGCAACTCAGAATTTCGCAAATTGGGCGGATTTCCTTGCAGATTTGGGACTTGCGAGGAAATCCGCCGTGCGCCCGGCTGCAAATGCCTCAACATTAGTGACTTGGCGAAGTATTTCAGCCGTGCGCACGGCTGAAGTCAATACTGAAAGCCATCTCATTGCGGACGGCGGGCAACAGGCTGCATATTTCAGCCGTGCGCACGGCTGAAGTCAATACTGAAAGGTAAGCGCCGTCAGCACTATAGACGCGGGCGTGAAATTTCAGCCGTGCGCACGGCTGAAGTCAATACTGAAAGTTTGGAGGTGACAACATGCCGAGTGCAAAGCATTGAATTTCAGCCGTGCGCACGGCTGAAGTCAATACTGAAAGTTGTAGATGCGCTTGTTCTTGCCAGCAGTAGGATTGATTTCAGCCGTGCGCACGGCTGAAGTCAATACTGAAAGCAATCCGCATGTGTCGCGCAAGCACCGCAACTACCATTTCAGCCGTGCGCACGGCTGAAGTCAATACTGAAAGTTCTCACCAAAGGGCAGGAGGAAACGGAAATGACATTTCAGCCGTGCGCACGGCTGAAGTCAATACTGAAAGGCAAATTGAACCGGGAGAAGCGCGGAGTGGAAGGGCATTTCAGCCGTGCGCACGGCTGAAGTCAATACTGAAAGCTCTTTGCTGGCGGTGATTGAGACTTTGGAGAAGAATTTCAGCCGTGCGCACGGCTGAAGTCAATACTGAAAGGCTTAGCATCGCGGGTTACAAAGACACTTCCGCAACATTTCAGCCGTGCGCACGGCTGAAGTCAATACTGAAAGGCTGCGTGCAACCCTGCTTGCCCCCCGTGATACAATTTCAGCCGTGCGCACGGCTGAAGTCAATACTGAAAGGGATGATCGTGCAATTCGCACGCGAGCGGCGCGCGTATTTCAGCCGTGCGCACGGCTGAAGTCAATACTGAAAGTCACGCTGGCCCACACGCTGTCCCATTTTTTCAAATTTCAGCCGTGCGCACGGCTGAAGTCAATACTGAAAGACTACCATCCCGCTACGGGCAGTCGTTATGCGGAAATTTCAGCCGTGCGCACGGCTGAAGTCAATACTGAAAGGCACTCCGCTCCCCCCGCGCATAACTCAGCCCCCCGATTTCAGCCGTGCGCACGGCTGAAGTCAATACTGAAAGTCGCTGCGCTCCGTCGCTCCCGTCGCCGCGCCGCGATTTCAGCCGTGCGCACGGCTGAAGTCAATACTGAAAGGCTGTTAGACTCGCCGGAAACTCATGCCCGCTTCGCAGGTTATGGTTACGTCGCCGCCATTTCAGCCGTGCGCACGGCTGAAGTCAATACTGAAAGAAATTCGCCAATGAGCCCAGCAACCGCTCTCTCCATATTTCAGCCGTGCGCACGGCTGAAGTCAATACTGAAATGGTTTACCCTCTTCCAGCCATTCCCGCACCTTATCCGGATGGTCGCACAGCACCAGATAATGAACATCTTCCGTTCTTGAACGGCTTAGCACTTCCGCTACCTTCTCCGGGGTCTTGACTCTGAGCAGTTCGCGCAACCGCTCTGGAAATTTCCGCCGTAGGTAGTCCCTATAGGCGCGAACGTCTAAGGGAAGTTTGGATGGATTACTGCAACCGATATCGAAGGAGCGCTTCCAGCTCTGCTTCGGCACGCCAGCCATCGCGTTAGCTATATTGCGTGGATTTCCGTGACAGCGCCCACTCTTAAGGAATGCCCACAATTGCGGGAGATAGCGTCCTGGCTCCTGCATAAACTCTGGCATGTGCGGGACATTCAACGGCTTGAGCTTGCTAAACGCTGGAATGAGATCAGCCGGTTTCCTTGCCTGACGGATAGCCAATTGCAGTTCTGGCCAGTTGCGTTCCAGCCAAATAATCAGATTGTCCCGACGATACAGCAGTACTGGGGTTGGTAATCCGGGTTTGCGTCCCAGACTCTGATGTGGCGCGGCCCAGGATGCTACGGGAATATTAGGCAAGGGCAACAGCTCCAGTTCCTCTTCCACGGCTTCGAGCCTCTTTTCCATTTTTTCCAGACGGTCTGTCAACCCTCTGAGCAAACTCGCATCCTCAGAACTGCGCTTTCTGCTTCGCTTGTTCCGCACTATTACCTCATATATTGAGGCCACTTAGCCGAATATTCCTCACATTGTAAAAAAGTGAGGAAAGTGCATCAATGACTTCGCAAAATCGGCGTTAGCATCGCAGGCGTGGATCGCAGAGATGCACAGGAAAGGGCAGCACAGAAAAGGGATGTGGGCCGTGGTGTCCCGTCTCTGGTTCCTGTGCTCGGGAGTGCTGCACTCGAACTTGACGAACTCTCCATTTCCCAGCTTCGAGAGTTTTTTGAATTGTTAGAGCGCTGGGATTCGCAGGAGGCGCATGAAGCCCAAATCATGTAGCCGCTGCGGATCACCTGCCGAGTTCAGCATATGCGTGTTGCTTTCCACCATCGGGAAGCCAGGCCGTCAGCAAAAATGCACAGCCTCGATTCCCTACTGTAATGCCTGCCTGAAGGGTTTGATTGACGAATTAAGCACTCTGACCCCACCCGCCCTCAGCGAACGCGTTAACACGGCGTTTACAGCCATTGTGGGCCATTCACAAACCCAGTCAGAACCAATTCCACATTTCCAGGAGACTCCATGAGCAGACGAAAGAAACCAGCAGGCGAAGGTTACGCCTTTGTGTTCCACGGTTCCTATTCGCTGAAGACAAAAGCGGAAAAGAAAGCACGAGCGGCGACGGATTCCTCATCAGCCGTGTGCCGCGTGGAACGAGTAAGCGGCGCTACATCGTGCTTACGGAGAGGACGCCATTCTGATGCGATTCTTCAATCATTGGCGGCATGGGCATGTAGTCGGATCGGTTTATCTGGTGCATTTTGCCCGGCGTCACCACGGCGCACAGCACTACATGGGATTCAGCACGAATGTTTCGCAGCGCGTGAAGGCGCATCGGGCGGGCCGTGCGCGTCTGGCGGCGCAAGGATGGCTTTTTCGAGCAGCGGTTAAAGCGCAGCTTTACTTTGCGTGACTTGTGTCCAGTCTGCTCCGGTCCACACGCTCATAAGCGGGGACACTGAGTTGAGCAGCGGATTTCCAACCCCAGCACGCCAGAACCAGGCGTGCTGGGGGCCCTTTGCAGGGCGTCGCGCAATCCAGTGCGGGCAACGGTTCTTGGACGGCTCCGCCCCGCGACTTATACGGCACGCGGCGTCCTGCAAATCTGCTCTTGGGGAGCTGGTTTCCCCAACTGCCGGTTAGGACAAAAAGCCGTCCCGGGGTGCGGGGCAGCGCCCCGCGAGTTGCGAGCGAAAGCGAGCAACTCTCCTTGCTTGTAGGGGCGAGGTGTGTCCACACGGAGGGGTTCCAATGTCAAGCAAAGTGCTTACGGTCGCAGATAAACGACGGGAGGAGGCAGAACGCATTGCAAGGGTGCATGCGCTTGGGCGCACGTCATGTCCGGCCTGTAGTATGCCGTATGAGCGCGGAAGGTTTAAGCGACCGTATTTCATCTGCAAGAGCTGCGGGCATCGCTGGTCTGAGGATGAGCTTGTTGATACGCTCGGCAATTGGCTGAGCGACTTGCATCAGGACCATCCCTGGGACTGGTTCGCGACACTCACGTTTGCACGGGATGGAATCACTCCCGCCGGTGCTCAGTATTGGTTCCGTCGCTACCTGGACGATGCTGGGAAGCTTGGCGTAGCAAAGCCCTATGCTTTTCGAGCGGATGAATACGGGCCGCTGTATGGACGCTATCACCTGCATGCTCTGGTTGGAAACGTCAGCCATCTTCAGATTTACTGCGGCGATCGGCTGCCGAAGGGCGAATGGGGGAAACCCTGCTGTTGGATTCATCGCTGGCCGTGCGGCATTGCACGCATTTTCCCCTACGATCCCAAGCTCGGGGCGAATTACTACCTGAGCAAATATGTTGTAAAGGAGCTCGCCAATTGGGAGCTGATCGGATTTGAGCCTGAAAATCTGGTATTCAAGTCCAGCTGATGAGCTGGCAGCAAGGTTGTCGAGCTTGCGAATGTTGTGTATTCGAGCTTCACACACTCCCGATTTGCAGCTGATTTCAGCTATCGCAAGCTTCGCAAGAGCTTAGTTCGAGCTTGGGAGCTTGAGTCAAGTCCAGGCTTGACACTTGCTAAGGGGCTATGCATAATCCGTGTTCTATGAAGTTGCCCGACGAAATACGCGAGTTTTTCCGAAAGCAGGGGAGCATCGGGGGAAAGAAACGAAGCTCTCAGCTTTCGCCCGAACAGCGCGCAGAAATTGCACGCAAAGCTGCAGAAGCTCGCTGGAATGCTCGCGACCAGAAAACGCTAGTTGCAAAGCTTGAACCGAAGATGAAAGCACCCGGAGGGAAGAAGCGATGAACGCCGTTATCTATGCCCGCGTATCTAGCCGTGAACAGGAGCAGGAAGGTTTTTCGATTCCGGCACAATTGAAGTTGCTCCGGGATTACGCGAATAAGCACGGCTTCGCGATTGCACAGGAGTTCGTGGACATCGAAACGGCGAAAACGACCGGCAGGCCGAAATTCGACGAGATGGTTCGTTTCCTAAAACGTTCCCAAAACTCCCGAGTCATTTTGGTCGAGAAAACCGACCGCCTTTATAGGAATTTTCGGGATGCCGTTACGCTGGAGGAGTTGGATTGCGAAATTCATCTGGTTAAGGAAAACCAGGTCATTTCTAAGAACGCGAAATCGCAAGCGAAGCTGATTCACGGGATGCAGCTTGTTCTCGCCCGAAACTACATCGAGAATTTACGCGAAGAAGTTAAGAAAGGGATGCGCGAAAAAGCGGAGCAGGGTACGTACCCCGGACGCGTCCCATTCGGATATCGCAACAACAAGGGCGAGCGCACCATCAGCGTTCATTCCGACAATTCCCGAATCGTAAAACGCATTTTTGAGCTGTACGCATCGGGCCGGTGTCCACTGACCGAATTGCGAAATGCGATCCGGACAGAATTCGGCATCACGATCAATCGCTCCTATCTGCATACGATTCTGACCAACACGTTTTATGTAGGCCAGTTCGTCTGGGGCGGGCAGACCTACTCGGGAACGCATGATACGTTCATTTCGCGTGAATTGTTCGGAGCTGCACAAGATGTTTTGCACGGCAAGCACCAAGGAAAATACGCGAAGCATGAAATCGCCTTTCGCGGGCTGCTCACCTGTGCGCATGACGATTGCACCGTCACGGCAGAGCTTAAAAAGGGCAAATACGTCTACTACCGTTGCAGCGGTTATCGTGGCAAATGCGAACTGCCCCGTTTCCGTGAGGAGCAAATATCAGAGAAGCTCGGCCAAATCCTAAAACAGATATATATCCCGGATGAGGTTCTGCACGGCTTACTCGAAAGCTTCAAGAACGACCAGAAACGTACCGAGCGAGAGTCGGCGCAGCAGCGGGAACGATTGGAGCAGCGTTTAGCGAACGTTCGCAAACGCATGGACCAGGCGTACACGGATAAGCTGGACGGCAAAATCCCAGAGGACTTCTGGGAACGCAAAATGCAGGATTGGCGAGCGGAGGAACAGCAGATTCAGTGCGCCATGACCGGGCTTAAGGAAGCGAACAGCACTGACCGCGTACTGACCGCACAGAGAATTTTAGAACTGGCGAATAAGGCTTATTTTCTGTACGTTACGCG
>JBHGAZ010000051.1:0-19171 GCA_041946765.1 Terriglobales bacterium | reverse complement strand
ACCCACCTCACGCATAAGTACCTGATGTGAGGCCGAACCTATTTATGAAACACGCTCTAGCCACAGTCGAGGCGTGCGACAGTGCGCCGCCCAACTCAGCTACCAGTCCTGAAGCCAGCAGGAATTCAGTGCCCGCAAGCGCTCGCCGATAATCCTGAAACCCGGCGTCGGCTTTTGCGAAGTAAGTCCGTGCCCGTTCTTCACGCCGGGCCTGAAGGGACATCTTGACAAGGTCGAAAGCTGTTGGCCGCTCACGGATTTCGCACCGGGACCCAAATGCGAATACGCCAACTGTTCGTAAGAGAATCCCACGATGCGGCAAATTGTTCGCAACCGCATTTCCAATGCGGTCACAGAACTAGCAGAAGAACGGTCGGAACTCTTGGCGTGCGATCTGAGCGTGAAATGCTGCACCGCTCATCAGGTGCTCATTTCTTGTAGAATTCCGCGTTCCTCACAGCAAACTCCTTCTTGTCTTCCGGCAGTTCCTCTCCTGGGAAGATTGAGTTCGTCGGGCAAACAGGGATGCAGGCGCCGCAATCAATGCATCCTTCCTGATCGACATACAGTTGCTCCACTTCCTCAAACCGCGGTTCATCTTTCTTGGGATGGATGGCATCGGTTGGGCAAACATCCACGCAGAGAGCATCCTTGCTGCAGGTATCCACGATTACATACGCCATGATGTCTTCTCCTTAAAATGACCGTGCAATGCCCGCCAACAATATGCAATCCTTGGCTACATCTGTCTGTGAGTTCGGTCACCGGTTCCGTGCGACACCGCACAGCCTCTGGCACCGGAGAGCAGGTGACGTCCGCCAGGTTTTGGCAATGATGGCAAAACACCGGATTCGCCGGGTCCCGGTGGTGGATCGGGAAAGGCGCATAGTTGTTGTACGGGCGTTTCCACGCGAGCTGATCGCCATCGCGGTGGTCGCGGCAGTTTTGTCGTTCGGCCACTCAACTATCGAGACCAGATCGTAGTCGCCCATGGTGGACCGCCCGCGGAAGATATTCTTGGACGTATTCATTCAATCCAAGCGATTGGTCCTCAGGGCCGGGGATCCCCCAGTCGAGAAGGAACACGTCGAAACCACGCTGCTGCATCCAGTCCACAAAGCTGTGTCCAGGGCAAATATCCAGAATCGAGGGCCGTCCGATCGGGGCATAAACCAGCAGCAGTGGAACACGATGCCGTTCCTGCGCAGCCAGCACAGGTTCGTAGCGATACTCGCTGGCTTTGTTAAGGGACCAGATCAAACGCCTGGGGGTCTGGGCAATCGAGGCTCGTGTTGATAATGCAGCAAGGCCTGCCAGCAGCCCGCTACCTAACGGGAACGGGCGAAAGAACCGGACGCCATAGGGTTGCACCACCATCTTCGTAAGCAGATCTGAAAAATTCCACGATTCATGAGTGGACAAATCCTGATGCCAACAACAAGATGATTCCCAGCACAAGAAGAACAACTAAGAGGGCATAGCAAATAATCGCGCCTACTTCAACGGGCCACCGAAAATCCATAACGAACCCAACTTGTTATGCAGCGGCTGCGAGTGCCGCCTGTCGCAAGTGTGCATTCACCCTGCGCAGCACATCGTCATATTGGTGTCTGCAAACAACATCCGATGCCCCGAGCTGAAGATATTCGGCCGCCGCCATCATGGCACTAGGCTGGATCACCAGGCACAGCGGGGAATAACGCCAAGCCCGCATGCTGGTCAGCAGCTCCTTTGCATTAATCTCTGGAGGATGATCGCCGACCAGCACCAGATCGAAAATATCAGCGGCAAGCAGGGACATCGCGTGCTGCAGATCCCATGTGACGGTCGTATCGAAGCCCGCATCTTCGAGAATTCTTTCCAACTGGATCAATACCAACTCATCCACATCCACAACCAGAATCCGTTTGCGCGGGCCCATAATGCGCCTCCGCATTTTTTTATGGGTTTGCCAACTCAAAGCGACAGTGCCGGAGCCGGAGAACCTCTTCGCGGCAATCGTGGCCGCCGACCTATCAGGCGAACCTGTCCTTGCGCGAGCGGCCACGTTTTTGCTCGCGGGAATTGTGTTTTGGCAATCTTCGGCACCTCGCGACCGGTACGGTACTCGGCGCGAATTCCCATGGGGGATCTGCTAAGCAGCCTGCGCAGTCCCATGTTGTCCTCCCTTGCCGGGCTCCTGCACCAGCCGCGTTGGGGTGCGCTTAGCGTCCTCTTTTAAAATCAGAGTCACGCCCTGGAGCGGGTAAGAAACCAGCGTCATCGTGCGTGAGCAGGAATCGCATAGCCAGAAGAACTCAGTCGCACCTGGGACATTCCACAACTTTGCATCACTGGTGGCGCTCGGCCGTGCTTCCAGCGAGAAAAGTCTTCCTTCGTGAAGGTACCGGAACCTCGCCAGGCAATTTGGGTTGGCACATGTAGCGACCATTGCCCCATCCTCCTGTGCAGATGTGCAGTGGCTTGGTGCGTGCCTGGAGTGCTGCTGCATCAGGTCCGCAGCAGTCTCGAACCAGTACTATGTGGGATTAGGGCCAGCCTCATTGCAGAAGCATTGCGTCTTCCAACAACAGACTTTAGAGAAGGCCCCTTCGGCTGAACTCAAAGTAGAACGCGAGTGGAAGTTTTTTCAGTGACGAAGCTCACATCGTGTTCGTCCACGGCTTGCAGCACGCTGACAAGCAATGATTTCCAATAGTTTCTTTTTTGGGATGGATATTGGTACGAATTCGACAGCCAGTCGCTTCTGTACCATCTGGAACAGGCATATCATAAAAGTGTGTGGTGCATGGCAATCACGGATAATGAGGGTCAAAATTGTCCGCAGGCGCGTGAAACCGATCGCGCGTGCCGACCCAGCGGTTAAAGGTGATTCGCATCCTGCCAACTTGATCCTGGCATCCCTGCCAATGGACGAATACCAGCGGATTTCTGCTCATCTGCAACCGGTTTCCCTCAAACCGGGCAGACGCTATTCGAACCGAATGAGCCGATCGAATACGGTTATTTCCCCAACAGTGGAATGGCTTCGATCGTCGCGATTATGGGCGACGGTGCGACCGTCGAAGTCGGAATTGCGGGGAAGGAAGGTTTTGTAGGCACGCCCATCCTGCTGGGTGTAAGGCCGTCACATTCCGCGCGGTTGTTCAACTCGGCGGTGAGGCCCTCAGATCGAGTCCAGCACGTTGCAAAAACTTCTCCCGAGGATGCCACGACTTGAATGCATCCTGCGCCGTTACATCCAGGTGCATCTGGCCCAGGTGGCGCAATGTGCCGCCTGCAACCGGCTTCATGAACTGGAGGCGCGCCTTTCGCGATGGCTGCTCATGTGCCATGATCGCGCCGAACGCAACCTTGTTCCGCTTACGCAGGACTTCCTTGCGCAAATGCTTGGGTGTCGTCGTTCTTCTGTCACCACGGCGGCCGGATGCCTGCAGAAAGCTAGTTTGATTGACTACAGCCGCGGCCGGCTAATGATCGTGAATAGAAAAGGGCTCGAAACCAGGGCCTGCGAGTGCTATAAGACCATGAAGCGGTACGCCAGTGCCGTTTTGGGCTGACTCATCCCAACACAGGGTCGAAAACGGCAACATTGTAGCCGTCCAGCGTTCTTCGCTCGACAGCAAGCCTGCCAACGTAGATGTAGTTTCGCCTTTGTTGAAGGTGAGCTGACGTTCTCTCCGGTGGATGGCTTGCATAAACTATGCGGCGAAGCCGATATAGCTTTCCGGGTCGTCCTGGAATTCTTCCTTGCAGTTTTCGGAACAGAAGTAGTAAGTACGGCCGTTGTATTCGGTCTCAGCCGCGGGCCTCTTTTCGTCTAGTTCCATTCCGCATACGGGGTCGTGAGTCATAACTGCCTCCAGAGTACTTGTCTATTGACAGTCTATCGGGTTGGAGTGGCGGTTGTCAGTGATGGGGAGCGCCAAATTGCGAATGCCACGACGTTGATGTTCATGCGAGGAATGCGTAACGCAGGCCAACTGTCCGTTTTTCGTTTTTGGAACGATGCGAAGCTCAAGCGCGCTCGCAGAAGATGTGGCTATTCGCCGGCCGCTGCGGCTCCGGCTTTCGGGGCTGCTTTTGGCACGGGAGGCGCCGCAAGCTTTGGACGTCGTTTGCGAGCTTCTGGAGCGGCTCTGGGGTTCCGCAACACCGCTACCAAGGGCACCATCACCACCAAAACAACCGCCATAACCCAGAAGGCCTCGACAAAAGACAGCATGGCCGCGTGGCGCTGCACCAGCATGTAGATTGCAGCCAGCGCGCGCCGGGTAGCAGTGTATGCGTCGGCGCCCTGGGTCTGAAACCAGGTACGCATTCCCTCGAGCAGTTGTCTCGTTTGCAGGTCATACTCAGTGACGTGACTGACCAGTGTGTTCTGGTGGAACTGGTTGCGGCGGGCGAGGAAGGTGGTCATCACGGCGATGCCGAAGCTGCCGCCGATATTGCGCATGAGATTGAAGATGCTCGTGGCGTTGCCCATGCGTTCCTTCGGAATTCGTGACATGCTCACCGCCATCAACGGGATGAACAACAAACTGAGTGCTACGCCCTGTATGAGTTGCGGCCAGAAAACGTCCCAGTAACCCGCCTGCAAATTAAGTCGGGACAAGTCGTACATGGTCCACGCACCTATAGTCATCCCGACCACTAGCAGCTTGCGAGGGTCGTACTTGCTCGTCAGATAGCCGGTGACCGGCGCCATCACCAGCGACCCGACTCCGCGCGGCGATAGCGCAAGTCCTGCCTGCAATGCCGGGTATCCCAACAGCGTCTGCAAATAGATGGGCAACAACACCAGGCTCGCGTAGAGGACAAAGCCCAACAGGGTCATCAGGAACACGCCCGTGCTAAAGGTGCGGTCAAGAAGCGCCCTGAGATCAACTACCGGGCGGCGGGTGGTTACTTCTCGGATCACAAATAAGACGAGGCCCAGCACGCACAGCACCGTCCAGGCGCGAATCTCGTTGGACGAGAACCAGTCCTTCCGCTGCCCGGTGTCCAGCACCACCTGCAACATGCCGAAGCCCAGAGCCAGGAATCCAATGCCCCACAGGTCCACGCGTCCGGGCGTGCGGCGAATGTAAGGTGGATCGAAGACGAAGGCATTCATCAGAAACAGCGATAGCACACCGACCGGAAGATTGAGGTAGAAAATCCAGCGCCAGCTGTAGTTGTCGGTGATCCAGCCGCCCAACGTCGGTCCGAGAATCGGAGCCAGAAGGATACCGATGGCGAAAGCGGCCATGGCTTGCCCGTGCTTCTCCGGGGGGAAGCTTTCCAGCAGAATTGCCTGCGCCAGCGGTTGCATGCCGCCGCCGGTCAATCCTTGCAGAACGCGAAAGAAAATCAGCCATTCCAGACTGGCAGCCGCTCCGCAGCATAGGGATGTAAGCGTAAATCCCGCGACACAACCTATCAGTAGTTTCCTGCGCCCAACCTGTCTGGCCAGCCACCCGGCCATCGGCAGGATAATGGCATTGGAAACCAAATATGAGGTAACTACCCATGTGCCTTCATCAACGGAAGCTGCCAGATTGCCGGCGATGTGCGGAATGGAAACATTGACGACGGTAGTGTCGAGGATTTCCATGAAGGTCGCCAGCATGACCGAAAACGTGACGACCCAAGGATTGACGCGCTGCTGTTGGCTTGGATCCATTGGACAGATCCGCGCGACTCACATGCTCCATATTTTTATCCAAATCTGGCGGCTGCGATCAGTGATGCTCGGCACTAAGCCCGTGTGCTTATGGTCTCGAGACTCGTCTTTGGCCCCGGTTCCGGCAGGTAGTAACCGGTTTTCACAATTCCGGGTGATTGCAGTCACTGCAACTGCGCGCAGACATGCCTAAGGTAAAGTCAGAAGGATGGAATCTTCGCGAGGAGGTGTCGTATGTCCTCGCCGGCCCGAGCAATCGCATTCCCTCAGCTAAAGAAAATATTGTTTGCCACGGATTTTTTGCACTGTTCCGCGGCCGCGTTGAATTGCGCCGGTGCTCTTGCCCAGCAGTGTGGCTCGACCATCCACCTAGTGCATGTTGTCGTTCCGGCGTCCGGCGGGCCGGCGCCGCTGGACACAGACAAAGCCGTCCGGAGCGCCAGGTCTGAAATGCACAAGCTCGTTCATCTTCCTTCGCTGGCGAATGTTTCTTATCGCGCATTTATCGCACGTGGTGCGGTCGCGGAAGTACTTGGACGGACAATTCAGAAGGGAAATGTCGATTTGATTGTGCTCGGCACACATGGCCGCAGCGGGCCCGCTCGGGCTCATTGCCCGGTATTGACCGTGCGTAGTTGAGCTCCGGATCGGGCGGACGGGGGCAACGAGAGACACACTTCCGCCGTGGTTTGCATGGGAGTGCAACACCATGAACAACCAAGCTAAGGGCTCGCTTTCTGCCGTGGAGCAGCAACGGCTGGAGAATACGCTTCTCGATCCCACGCGCCGCAGTGCGGCCGCACGCAAATTCGAAGAGCACCTCTGGCGGAGGATCGTCGGGCAAGATGCAGCCATCGAGGCAGTGACGGCAATGTATCAGATGTTCCTTGCCGGCCTCCATCCTCCGAATCGGCCTGTCGGGAATCTTCTGTTCCTGGGTCCTACTGGATCGGGGAAGACGCATGTCGTAGAAGTGATGGCTGGCGCGCTCTTCAACGACCCCTATGCTTTCATCAAAATTGATTGTGCGGAATTCCAGCACTCTCACGAAATCGCCAAGCTGATCGGATCGCCCCCGGGATACCTCGGCCATCGCGAGACGCACCCCGTGCTCACGCAGGAGGCACTCGATAAATGGCATACGGAAGACCTGAAGCTTTCGTTGCTGCTATTCGACGAGATTGAAAAGGCCTCGGATGCACTGTGGCAGCTCTTGCTGGGCATCCTCGACAAGGCCACTCTTACGCTTGGGGACAACCGCCGCGTAGACCTTTCGCGTTGCCTCATCATTTTGACCTCGAATCTTGGCGCTGGCGAGATGAGCGACTTGATCAGTGGCGGCATGGGGTTCGCGCCCGCAAAGTTTGACCCGAACCTCGACGAAAAAATTGCGCGTACAGCACAAGAGGCGGCCCGGCGGAAGTTCTCACCGGAGTTCATGAACCGCATTGACAAAGTGGTCGTATTCAGAACGCTCCGGCCAGAACAACTGGAGCGGATTCTGGATCTGGAACTGGAAACCGTGCAAGAGCGCATTAACAAGGCTGCTCCAGAAACCCAATTTACAGTTCACTGCACACCGGCGGTAAAAAAATGGCTGCTTGCGGAAGGCACAGACCCCAGATATGGAGCCCGTCATCTGAAGCGCGCCATTGAACGTCACATCGTTTTCCCGATTGCCAACCTCGTTGCGAGCGGCCAGGTAGCCAAGGGCGACTGCATCAAGATTGATCTGACGCCCGATGGCAAGGTCCGGTTCGTCAAGACGATGAGCACAGGCTGCGGGGCAGACTAGGAGGTCTCATGAAAGCGATTCTCTTTGTTAATGACAACGAGGTGCTATCGCGACTGTCTTGCGAGATCCTGCAAATGGAAGGGTACAGGGCGACCCCTGCCTACAATGCAGCCCAGGCATTGGAAATCTTCGACAAGGAAGATTTTGACATTGTGGTCACCGATGCTCGCATTCAGGAGACCAGCGGCCTAGATCTGGCGCGTGCTCTGCACGCCAAGACGCCCCATCTCCCAGTTATCGTCGTGACTACGCACGGAACCCTTGAGCTGGGCAGCGACGTTCAGGACTGCGTCGCAAAGGACGAAGGCCTGTTTCCGAAGCTCTTGGACAAGATCAGCATGTGCCTGGCAAAAGCCGATCGGCAGTTGGTCGGGGAAGAAGTGCCAGACTAGGTCGCGACGGCGCGCAGGACCGGGGGTGATCCTGTCCCGCCAATACTCCGAGCTCAGGGTTGAAAGCTCACATTTTGCCGAAGAACAGAATGAACGAAATTGTTAGCAACCGATCGTTTAGCAGCTAACTTTGCCCACTCGAGCGCACTCTTCCATTGAAGAAGCTTATAATTCGATGACGCGACGGACATCCCGGCCTGGCCGCACAAGTTAGTTTTCCAGCAGATCGCCAATTCGCGACACCAACTGCTGTAATTGCGGCCGGATTGCAAGGAGCTGTTGCCGTTCCAACTCCTCCAATTGCCGATTCGAGCGAAGCTGTTCTGCGTGTTTTCTAGTATGCAGATAGCTAATCAGGTAAACAAACCCGATAAGCGCGGCGCTGACGGCAATTGCGCTAGCGATATGCATATTCTCATTTTACACTCGCCAAGTTTCGCCTTCACGCCAACTTCTGCCATTCTCAAAAAAGTCCACAAAGTACCTGAGAAGCAGAACACGTTCCAGTTCCCAACTATCTCGCTGAAGATTCGACAGCATCGAAAAGGAGAATACATGCTACATTGAGCACGCTCGATATTGAGGAAGTTGCGCCACATGTCAAACGCATATTTCGGGAGCGAGCGCCGCAGCCTTCCACGGCACAACGTATCCCGTCCAGTTACGCTCAAATCGCCCTGTGGGGCATTCGGTGCCATGACAGGTGTGACCAAGAACGTGAGCGGGAGTGGGATAATGCTGGTGGTCCCTGCAAATGTTCCTCCCGAATCCCCGGTGGAGGTTCTCTTCGACATGCCCGCACAAGTTGGGAACAACTCCTACCCGGTGTTATGTAAGGGCACAGTCGTGCGTCTGCAGTCCTTTGCTGAGGGGTTTGGGGTTGCAGTGGCCTTCAAGGAAGTGCAATTCATCGGGCAAGCGTGATTCGCATCCCGGCACATGCGAACGCGGACCGCAAGGGTCAACTGCAGCGCGTTTGCTTTGGCCATCGGAGAGTCTACCCTTTGATCACGGCAATAGGCTCAAGACGGGCAACTTTCTTGCCGATTCCGGCGCGGTGTACGACTTCGACGACGCGAGAAACATCTTTGTACGCGGCGGGCGCCTCTTCGGCCAGTCCTGCCATGGAACCCGCTCGAACGACAATGCCCCCGGCCTCAAGTTCGTGGCGCAACTGTCCGCCGCGGATCATCTTCTTTGCCTTTGCACGGCTCATAACACGGCCGGCGCCGTGGCAGGTCGAGCCGAATGTCTGCGCCATTGACCCCGGCGTACCAATCAGGATGTAGGAGGCGGTGCCCATCGAGCCTGGAATCAGCACAGGCTGGCCGAGTTCGCGCAGATCGTCGGGCAGCACCGGCGATCCGGGGCCGAACGCCCGCGTCGCACCCTTGCGGTGCACACACAGGCGTGTGCTGTACCCATTTAGCTGGTGCTCTTCAACTTTCGCCATGTTGTGGGCAATGTCATAGATCTGGTGCAAGTCAAAATCCTTCACCTTGCCGGCCAGCACCAATTCGAACGAACGCCGGATATGGTGCGCCAGCACTTGCCGATTGGCAAAGGCGAAGTTGGCTGCGCAGGTCATGGCACGAAAATAGTCCTGCCCTTCAGGCGAGCTGAATGGTGCGCACGCCAGTTCGCGGTCCGGCAATTCGATCTCGTACTCGCGCACAGTTTGTTGAAATCGGCTCACGTAATCCGTGCACACTTGGTGACCAAAGCCGCGCGAACCACAGTGAATCTGCACTACAACCTGGGTTGCAAACAACCCCAAGCGATCGGCGGCCGTGTCGTCGTATACGGCCGCGACACGGTCCACTTCGATGAAATGATTGCCGGCTCCCAGGGTCCCGATCTGGTCGTTTCCGCGCTCTTTAGCCCGATGGGAAACGAACTCCGGATCGGCGCCGGGGACCTTTCCGAACTCCTCGGTGCGCTCCAAGTCTTCGCGCCGGGCATAACCCTCATCCAGCGCCCAACGCGCGCCCTCGCACAGCACGCGATCCAGTTCGTGGCCTTTCAATCGTATACGGCCCCTTGCACCCACTCCACTAGGGCAGCTTGCATACAGAGCCGAAGCTAGCTGCTCCAAGTACGGGTGCAACTCCTCGAAGGGGAGATGCGACGCGAGCACGCGTACTCCGCAGTTGATATCGTAGCCGACGCCGCCAGGTGAGATTATGCCGTCGGGAAGCTTGGTAGCAACGACGCCCCCGATAGGAAATCCGTAACCCTGATGAATATCAGGCATGGCGAGGGCATAGCGCGCAATGCCGGGGAGCGTAGCGGTATTCACCAGTTGCTCCAAAGACTTATCTTCGAGGGCGTCTTCCAGCAGTTCTTCATCTGCGTACAGGCGAGCAGGCGCGCGCATGTCCTCGCGGAAACTGCTCGGGATTTCCCACAGCGTCTCTTCGAGCTGCACCAGATCGTTTCTGCTGACTGTCATACGTATCCAGCGTTCCTACACGTCCAGTACGAGGGTTGCTTCCCAACCGTTCGATCCGCACTTGAGCTCGAGATTGTGAAAGGTCACTGCCTTGATGTACCTTTGCGCCTCATCTTCATGCCGGCCGTGGACAAGAGCCCGCAGATGGCCGTCGTTGATTTCGAGGATATCAACTCGGCCGTAAGCTTCGCGATACTCCTGACCGAGATAGAGGAGTTCGTTCAGCCAGTTCACCAGCAGGGTTTCGCGATCTGCGCCGTCCACCTCCACTTCACGAACCAAGTCGTGCTTGCCCATCTCAACCGAGCGCTCCAGGCTGAACATGGCATGGGCGGCGTTCGCGAACAACTCCTGGAGACTGCGCCCGCGAACCCGGAACGCCCAGTCAGCGGTGTGCTCGACCTCTTCGTACCAGTGCATGGCTGGTCTCATCTCGATGGCTGCCCTGCTAAGTCCCCGCACAAGCCGCAGCAGCGCGTAGTTGGGCGGGCGTCACAGACGGTGTGCAGATCTCCGTCAGAGCGTCGTAAATATCGATCGCGTCAACTTCCCCAGATCGCACGAGATCGCCTATCGAAACTACGCCCTTAAGTTCGTCGTTAGCATCAACGACCACAATGCGGCGCACCTGGTAATGCTTCATAAGCCCGAGAACCGTACTGAGTTCGTCTTCAGGGTGGCAGAAGATTGGATTCGGAGTCATACACTCGGCTACAAGCACACGCGACGGTATGTGCCCCCGGGCTACGACATTGAGGCATAAATCGCGGTCTGTAACCACTCCCACCACCCTCCTGCCGAACTTTTCCACCACCGGGATGATGCCCGTGTCGCCCTGTCGCATGAGGGCGGCTGCAACCTGAGCCGTGCAGGAAATCGTGCAGCACAAAGGCGTACTTGTCATCACGTCATCTACACGCATAACCCACCTCCCGGTTTTGCGTTGAACTCATAAGTAGAACGCGCCCTGCCGAAATTCGCGCCTTCGGGTGCGACGTCCCGTGGCCACGAAACGGGACACCGCACCTGTCGGAGCAGGTAACTTTCAGTTCTGGAAACGAGCCTCCTATCGCAAGAAAAATGTTCTCTGGGATAAGCAGCGAACGCGGGACACCTCCTTCCGGAGACTCGGTCCCTTATATTTACAGATTACCCCCAAATACCCGATGACGCGGTGATTATCGTCACCGGCGTGCAAATGTGGGAACAAGCGTGCCACTGCGTTGCGTTCTGTACACAACTGTTGGGATGGATCGGGTAGGCCGAAATCGCTTCTTGGTTAGCACGGGGCACGTGGCACGACGAAAGATCTGCTCAGCAACAGAACCGAAAATGAGACGCTTCAGCCCTCGCCAACCATGGGTACCCACCACCACCAGGCGGGCCATGACGTCTCCAACCGCGCCGCGCTCAACCGCCTCACGATATCCGATAGCTTTGAACGAACGCGTCAGGTTGTGAATCTTTTGCAGCGCCTCTTCATTTTTGCGCTTCACATTCGGAAATGGTGCTCGGAACGCCTCAATGGCCGGTTCAGGTTCAACCACGTGGAGCAAATGGATGGTCGAATCGTAAAGTCGGGCAATGGCGCACCTTGCCGCCTAGACATTCTTGAACAATATGTTTCCGATGGCGTCTGCTGCCTCTGAGGCTGTCTCAATGGCGCGCTCAAGCGCTTCGTACAAAGCTCTGAGCTGGATAATCTCAATAGCGCCCATTTCAGATTCAAAAAGGCTGGCCACAGCGGCGTGTGAGACATTTTCAGCTCTGCGTTTAAGCTGTCGAACTTCCTCGCAATCATCCACGGCACCTTCATGGGCTTTTAAGCTTCGCACTGCTTTACGTAATGCCTTGCACTGGAGAGCAAGGATGGATGCCAATTCACACGCGCCACAAGGTGAGGCGGCAATGGGGTGGGTGATTAGGATCTGCCCCGCGGCCAGTATGCGGTCCAGCAGTTCGTGGAGTGATGATGCGACTTGAAGAATGTCTTCGTGATCGAAGGATGTAATCAGAACGCGGTGAAGGAAATGATGGATGTCGTGACAAATCTCGTCACCGCGGCACTTGAGATCGCTGAACCGTTCGGCCACAGTGGCGGTGTCCCACATGTGACTCAAAGCGTATTCCAGGACACGCGTCGCCTCCAAGGTGACAGACGCCAGTGCCTTCAAGGACTCGTGGAAATTCGTTTTCCTGGCGTTTGTCCACTTCATGCGAAAACCGCAGACTTCCGGCAGCCCGGAGAATATCCCGGCTGCGCTTCAGCTTTCGAAGGAGTTGCTGCAGCAAAGATTGCGGGCCGACCCTGGGCGATCAGCCCGCAAGCCGTTACTCGCGAACGAGGTTGACCAAAATAATGCCAACCACGGTGGCTCCGGCCAAGACATAAAAGACGACAGGCCAACTGCCGGTCGCTTGTAGGATGCCGCCCACCAGCACACCTTGCAGTCCCGCGCCGATGTAGTTGAACAAGTCGATGGTGCCCACCGCGGTGGCAGCCATCTTGCGACCACCGAAGTCGCACGCGGTGGTAAACATCGTGCCAATGGCGCCGAGCACAAAGAAACCGCCAAGGACGAGCAGTCCTGCCGACACGAACAAGCCCAAACGCTTTAGCCCGAACTGCCCCATGGTCAGCATCGTGAGGGTGAACAGGATCATGTAGATGTTCAGGACCTGATAGCGTTTCGCCTTGAAGACGCGGTCGGAGATGACGCCGGCCAGGATGGGACCCACCATCATGCCCAGCGGCAAGGCCACTGTGGCCGCCGGAATCTTGGCGATGTTAACGCCAGACGTCTCCGCGTAATACAGCGGGATCCACGTGAGCAGACCGAAACGTCCGATATACATAAGGAGCGAAGCAAACGACACCGCCACGAATTTCCAGTTGGTGAGCAGGCGGATAATGGCGCGCACTCCCCTGATCTCGGCATCATCCAGGCTTTCCGCGCGCGCGGAGATCGAGTCGGTCATGGTCTCCTTGTAGGGCGGGAAGCCAGCGTCCTGGGGCTTACTGCGGGCCACCAGGAACAGCACCACAGTGATGGGCAGGGTGAATAACAACAACGGATAGCGAAAAGCAGCTCGCCATCCGTAATGGGTGACAAAATAGCCGGTGATCAGCCACACTACGAGTGTGGAAACACCCATAGATGTGGCGTACAGGCCGGTAGCGAATCCGCGCTTCGCCTTGGGATACCACTGGGTGAGCATTCCATTAGTCGAGGCATACGCCTGACCTTGTACGAGGCCGTTGAATCCCAAGCCGACGAAGATCCCGGATAGAGTGGAGAGTGCGGAGATGATGACATTCATTATGGTGGTGCCGACACCGCCGATGGTGTCCATAATGCGGCCGCCGTATCTGTCAGCAAATCTCCCGCTCAGGAACACTCCAATCGCATAGCACCACAGGATAATGGTTGCTCCGGTGCCCGCCTGCAGTTTGGTAATGTGAAGATCCTTAATAATCCACGGCAAGCAGAAGCCCCAGTTGAGACGGCCAAGGTAGTAGAAGCTGTACCAAACTGCCGCCATCACAGCCACGCGCCAGAGTCGAAAGCGGTCATAGGCGAGTTGCTGTTCAATACTGAGACCGAGGCCTTGCAGTTCCGGGAATCGCGTCGCGACGGCCGCCTCCGGAGCACCGGCCGCGGCCTTCGCCATTGCTGGTTTGGATGCCATAGCCATAACACCTCCTTCCCGAGCGCTGGCTCAGGCGGCGGTTACCGCCCTGATTGAGCACGGCAGCCCTAATTGCTCTGCGTACCACGGGATGGTCTTTATGAGGCCTTCGCGCAGCTTGGTCTTCGGCTCCCATCCCAAGCATTTCTTTGCTTCGGCCCAATCGGACTTGGTATGAATTTTCACCTCGCCGGTACGCAACGGACGGAACTCGATCTTCGACTTGCTGCCGGTGAGCTCGATGATCGTCTCCGCCACTGCTTTCACGCTGGTATTAATGCCGGTGCCGATCTCGAAGATCTTGCCCACGCCCTCCTGACGAGGAGCCAGCATGCAGGCTTCGACCACGTCATCCACGAACACAAAGTCGGACGACTGCTCGCCGTCTCCCATGACCGGAAGGGGTTCATTCTTGAGGGCGGCCTCAATGAATGTAGCCATCATCTTGCGGCCTTCGCCCGGCTTGAAGCTATGCGCCTCCAGCACCGCACGCTCCCTCGGTCCATAGCAGTTGGCGATGAGCAGGCCCACGGTAGGCAGGCCGTAGTACTGGTGATAGAGCTGGACGAATTGCGTGGCGCACGTCTTGGAAATGATGTAGGGAGTCAGCCACTGCGCCAGCATTGGCCGTGGTGGATAGATGAAATACTTGACTTTGTTCTCCAGCGCTGCATCGAGGGCGTGAATCATGCCAAGAATATTCACTTCGACCGTTCGCGCTTCCTGCTTGTAACGGGCGCTTGTGCCCATCAATGCGGCGTACTGGTAGACCAGGTCGACACCCTTCATAACGTCGAAGACCAGGTCGCGGTTCCGGATGTCGCCCTGAACGAAACGCACGTTCTTGTGTTTATCCAGTAATTCGACGGTGTATTTCGGCATCTGATGCTGTTCGTTGTTGTCGAAAATGGTGACGTCATCGCCCATGGCGGCGTAACGTTCGGCAACGTAGCTGAGGATGAAACCGGTCCCGCCCATTAACAGAACCTTGCGTGCACTCATGACGATTTCCTCCTTTACGAGCGCATCCTAAGATAGATATTTCGAATCGTCAGTGATATGGATAAGTAATAGCAATAAATGTTGCTGATAATTCCGATTGTGGGAATTCCGTTTTGGGCAGTCCAGCGCTGGATCGGCGATCTAGATAAAGAATTCCAATCGAATCTGCGATCAATTCGGTTTATATTGCACGCTGTATGGTGCAAAGGACGCACGACGTCGTAATCACCAACTGGGTACACGACGAGGTCATCCGCAGGTTGAGCGGGCATTTCAACGTTGTTGCCAACCGGGCAAGAAAACCATGGCCCAGGAGCTTATGGCTCGCTAACGTGTCCAAGGCCGATGCCTTGATGCTTTTCATGCCCGACCGGATAAGCGAAGACGTTTTGCGCCGTTGCCCGCGTCTGAGGATCATCGCGGCCGTACTGAAGGGATACGACAACATTGACATCGAAGCTTGTGCCCGCCGCGGGATCACTGTGACCCACTCAGAACAGTCGCTGACCGAGGCGGTGGCGGAGCTGACGGTGGGGCTCATGATCTCTCTGGCACGCAGCATCGTGGCGGGCGATCGCATCGTCCGGGCCGGCCGCTTTCGCGGATGGCGGCCTTGGCTGTACGGGGGCAGCCTCAGCGGGAGCACGGCGGGATTCCTGGGCATGGGCGAGATCGGACGCGCCACTGCTGCTCGATTGCGCGGTTTCGGGTGCTCACTTATTTATTACGACGAGCAGCATCTTTCGACCGATCTGGAGGAGAATCTGGATGTCCGGCGTGTAGAACTAAACGACCTGATTGGGCAAAGCGACTTCCTGATTCTCGCGTTGCCTTTGGCAGCGTCGACGCTTCACCTTGTCGGACCGGAGTTTCTCGCGCAAATGAAGTGCGGCGCCTATCTCATCAATCCGGCGCGGGGATCGCTGGTGGACGAAGTGGCGGTTGCCCGGGCCTTACGCACCGGTCGTTTGGGCGGCTATGCGGCTGACGTGTTTGAGTTCGAGGATTGGGCGCGAAAAGACCGGCCGCGGACGATCCCGCGTGAGTTGCTGGAGGCGGAGCACACGGTGCTCACTCCTCATATTGGGTCGGCAGTGGATCGTGTGCGCTGCGCCGTGGCGATGGAGGCCGCTGAAAACATCGTGAACTTCTACGCGGACGGAAAAATGCGGGGTGTCATCACGCGTCCGGATGGCTGGGAGATGGGCCGTTGCTAAACCTGTCCCAAGTCGAAGTGTTTCTCGCCATTCTCGATGCGGGGGGATTCAAGCAAGCTGCCGTGCGCCTTGGATACTCCCAGCCGACGGTTTCGCAACAACTGCGACGCCTGGAAAAAGAGCTTGGGGTGCAATTGATCGTACGCCACCGCGCCCGCCCAACCGTAACGGCGCATGGCGAACGTTTCCTCCCCTATGCCCGGCGACTGCTTGAAACAGCGCAGCGGGTGCCTCGCGCCACTCAGGGCGACAGCCTGGTAGTGGGGGCCAGCAGCAACATAGGCGTCTATTTCCTGCAAAGGGCATTGCGGAGCTTCGCATCAACCAATCCGGAATTACTTCCGACCGAAGTTCGCATCGGCTCCAATCCCGAGATTGTGGAGCAGATTGTGGCCGGCCAGATTGATGTCGCAGTTCTGGAATGGTGGGCGCCGAAAAGCGGGATGCTTGCCCTCCCGTGGCGACGTGAACGCCTGGTGGTGATCGTCGCACCCGATCATCCATTGGCGATGCGCAACTCGATCACTACCGATGTGCTGCTCGCCACGCCCATGCTCGGAGGTGAGCCGGGGACGGGTACGGGCACGTTGCTGCGTAACGTTCTCGGGGACCGCGCCAGGGAGATGAAGGTGTCGCAAAACCTGGGCAGCACGGAGGCGGTGAAGCGCGCGGTGAGGTCGGGCTTGGGGGTCTCCCTGGTGTTGGAGGGTACTGTGGCTGACGAGGTCCAACATGGGAACCTGGTCGCCATTCCGGTTGAGGGGGTGTCCCTAGAGAAGGAGTTCCAGATCGTATTACCCGAGGATACTCCTCCTACTGCCCGGGCATGGCAGCTCGTGAACCTATTGACCGGCCAGGGCGTGCGTGGCCAAGGCCGCGCGGCCCATGCTGGCGGCCCGCCGTACAGCCGGCCTACTCACGGAAGTAGGTGTTGAAGTAGCGGAGGCAGGTCTGCAGGACCCGGCGCAGGCCGCCGTGCTGCTCCGTCGAAGGCGAAATGCTCTCCTCGGCAACATCGATTCTACGGAAAAGTTCCGGCCGGCGGATGACCTCGTGTGTGGCGCTTACTTCCAAGCGATCCACGGGTCGGAAGTTGGAAGGTTTGGTGTTCATGGTGACTCTCCTTGCTACTCAGATGCAACAGGCAATGGCCAGGTCGCAAACGTTTGTGTGTTCTTTATAATATTCAATTGAATGATTGAGAGCAAGCGAAAAAAAATGTCGAACGAAAAACGGAAGTTTAAAGACGCCGGTTACGGGCTATTGGGGCACATCGTCAAGGCACTGGGCAGCGCCAAGCGGCTGGAACTGCTGGATCTTCTCTGCCAGGCGGAGCGCAGTGTCGAAGCGCTGGCCGAAGAGACCCAGATGAGTGTCGCCAACACCTCCCGGCACTTGCAGGTTTTGCAGGCGGCGCGATTGGTTGAAGCTGTCAAGCAAGGCCGTTTTGTGATCTACCAAACGTCCGATGCGGCGGTCGGCGAGCTTATACGCGCAGTTCGCCTCCTTGCGGAACGCCGGTTCATCGGAGTCGAACAGATGCGGCAGCAATTTCTGGGAGGCGAGCCGGACCTGGTTGCGGTGAACCGCCGAACGCTGCTGCAGCGCGTGCGCCAAGGCAAGGTTGTGCTCATCGACGTCCGTCCCGTCGAGGAATTCCGGACGGCCCATATCGTGGGCGCCCGCCCCATGCCGTTACTGGAGTTGAAGCGGCGACTCTCCGACCTCCCCCGCGGCAAAGACATAGTGGCCTACTGCCGAGGGCCGTTCTGCGTCTTCGCAACCGAAGCGGTGAGAATGTTGCGGGCCAGGGGCCGACGCGCCTTCCGATTGCCAGACAGTGTCCAGGACTGGCGAGCGCATCGGCTTCCGGTGGCGTCTGGCGATGGCAATGTCCGCAAGCGTGCGAAATGGAGCTAGTTCCTTGAACCGGCGTTACGGCGCTCTCTTCCGACACAGATCGGAGAATCTGTGGCTCGTAGAAGGTTCCAAAAGGCAGCGTCTTTCTTAAAGCGCACCACCGAGGCGCTTGACCCTGGCTTTCATACCCACACCCCATGCGAAGCATGGCAAGATTTTCAGGTTCCCGGATAACGCACAGTAACTCGTTGCAACCGACCCCGGAGCACCCCTGGGCAGGACGGCACGGATCGCCGGCGAACGCGTTTCAACCGCTGCCGACCCCTATAGTGAGGACACTTCCTCAGGAGAACATTTCGTGACCAAGCAAGAACGGCTCGACGGCATCCGCCGCCAACTCGACCTGCTGGGCTACCGTGCCGACCGGCTCAACCCCGGTCCCCGCCGGGACACCCTCGTCGCCAAGATGGAGCGCCTGCTTACCCAGTTCGCCCTCATCTCGGCTTCCTAGCCCCTAACAGCAACGAGCCGCACCCTTCGGTGCGGCTCGCTTCAAGATATAGCTAAAAGAAAAACTCTCAGGATGGGCTCAGCGTTTCATGTGTCAGTTCTTAGCATCTTTGGATGCCTGTAGTTTCGCAACTCTGTCTATGCACTGGCCGACGCTCGCTCGCACGAACTCGACTTCGTATGGGTTACCTCTCGGGTCTGTGTACTCAGGACCCTTTACCGCATCCACCAGCGTCTTGGCAGTTCGATATTCTCTGAGAGCATCTGCCCAATGCCCCTCCTTTTCGAGCAGAGAAGCAAACTCGAAGCGACCTACCGGATTTCCAGGGTCTCTCTCAAGAGCATCGAGCAAGACTTCCCGTTGTTCGGCGTGCATCCCTTTTCTCTTGTAAAGGGCGTAGAGCGCGTAATCGTGAGTTGGATTCGATGTATCGAGCGTAGATGCCAACTTGAGCTCTTTCACAGCGTTTTCAAAGTCGCCTAAAGCGTCATAGGCCACACCAGCTTGGTTGTGCCAGAAAGCAGACTTCGGATTCCGCCTCGCGACGGACACCCTTGCCGTTCGGCTAACACTTCCCCTTGCCGGGC
>JBHGAZ010000050.1:0-21477 GCA_041946765.1 Terriglobales bacterium | reverse complement strand
GGGCGTCCGCGGACGCCCTTTACGTTTGCGGCCGCACCGAATTCAGGAGGTCCTACCACAGACCTGTCTCTAGTGCTTCGCAAACATCTCTATGATTTATCGAATCCGCTGAGTGCAGGGCCATCGTATAAACGCAGATACGCGCTGTAAACATAACTTTGGTCACCCGGATTGAGGCAATTCAGTGGCTCCGGCAGTTCGCTTTATTCACATGAAAATCAGTTATCCACAGGTTGTCCACAGCGAGCATGGCGGATTTCCCTTTGCAGAGAAGAATTGCACCCGCAGACTACTCTGTGATGGCGAACCCCGGTGATTTTTCGTACACGGTCAAGCAGCAGGCGGACATCGTCGCCATCGTCGGCGAGTACATCAAGCTGAAGAAGACGGGAGCGCAGAACTTCACCGGGCTGTGTCCATTTCACAGCGAGAAGACGGGATCGTTTTCCGTACACGCGACGCGGCAGTTTTACCATTGTTTCGGCTGCGGTGAATCCGGTGACGTCTTCAAGTTTATTCAGAAGATCGAGAACATCACTTTCCCCGAAGCTGTGCGCCTGGTGGCGCAAAAGCTCGGCATCCCAGTGCCGAAGGCGACGTACAGCAGCCCTGTCGAGGCGCAACACGCGCGCCAGCGGGGCCTGCTGCTCGATATTCAGGAGCGCGCCTGCGCATTTTTTCAGGAGCAGTTGCGGCGTCCGGAGGGGGCGCATGCGCGCGAATATCTTGCCAATCGCGGCCTGAACGAGGAAACGATTGCGCGTTTCCGCATCGGTTACGCGCCCGATTCCGGCTTCCTCCTGCGCGACCGCCTGCGCGCCGATTACGATGAAGAAATCCTGAAAGCCAGCGGGCTTTTTTCTTGGAAGGAACCGGAACCAGTCGCTTCCTCCACCGCACCGAGAGCCGAGAGCCGGCAACCGACAGCGCTTTACTCGAAGTTCCGCAACCGCGTCACGTTCCCCATCTGCAATGAGTCGGGGAAGATCATAGCGTTTACCGGGCGCACGCTGGCCAGCGATGAAAAGAGCGGGCCCAAGTACCTGAATTCGCCGGAGACGCCCATCTATTCCAAATCGCACGTGCTGTTCAATCTCGACAAGGCAAAAGAGGACATCCGCAAGGCCGGATACGCCATTCTGGTAGAAGGTCAGATGGACTGCATTTCTGTTTTTGCTGCCGGAATCCACCACGTTATCGCCAGTTCGGGAACAGCGTTCACGGAAGCGCAGGCGCGCCTCCTAGGGCGCTTTACAAAGACCATTGTCGTCAACTTCGATCCTGATGCCGCCGGCGCCGCTGCCGCCGAGCGCTCGCTGGGGCTGCTGGTGGCGGAAGACTTCCAGATCAGGGTCGTGACCCTGGAAACCGGCTTCGATCCCGACCTGTTTATTCGTAAGCGCGGCGCGAAAGCCTACGCCGATGTGATTCGCGCTGCGCCGAAATATTTCGACTACCTGATCGAGCGCGCGCGTGCCGCCTTTCCGCGTTCGGCGGAGGGAAAAGCCAAAGCCGTCAATTATCTTTTGCCGCACATCCAGCGCGTGCCCAGCCGCATTGTGAGAGATGAGTTGGCCAACGAAATTGCGCAAAAGCTAGGCATTGACTCGGCGGTCTTACGCCGGGAGCTGAAGTACGCCGCAACGACGCGCTCGTCCGCATCCGTGAAATTTTCCCCGCAGACGCAGATCACGCCCGCCGAACGGGTGCTGGTGCGCGCGCTCGCGTCGGAGACCCAGTTGCTGGCCGAAGTCTCCGGTTCCAGTCGCAATGGCCATGGCGACAGCTTCGATCCTGGTCGTCAGGCTCGGTTCGTACTCGGTTCCGAGCGTCTCCACGAAGGGCTTGCGACCGAGTCGCTGGTCGAAGCCATGTTGCGCGCCAACTCAGTGGATATTTCCGACCTCCCTCTGAATGAGACGGAGCGGGGCCTGGCGGCGGAAATCCTGATGCACGAAGAGCAGGAACTTACTCCTGAATTGCTGGAGAGCGCCATTCATGCCCTGCGGCAGAAAAAGCATGTGCACTCGCGGCAATCGGAGATTACAGCGCAGATCGCGGAAGCAGAGAAGCGTCAGGACGCGGCCGCACTGGCTCGCCTGATGCGTGAGAAGCTCGAACTGGATCGTTCTCTGGCCGCAGGACGCTAGCTCTGTCCTGAGCTCGACAGCAACTCAGGCGAGACAAACGCGTCGCCCTGCCCTTCATCTCAAGTACGTGCTTTTCTCGCGTGTTTTCCGACTGCTCGGTTTGGCGCTGGTGTTGGCGGCATCCTCGTTTTCCCAGAACACCACAGCGCAGCCGCCGGGGCCGACTCCCACACAGCAGCCAAGCGAAACGCCCAAGACTGCGTCCCAGGTGAAACAGGCGCTGTCGTCTTACGAGGGTCAGAACGTCACGTCCGTGGAGTTGGCGGGACAACCTCAAGTGAATATCACAGCGCTTCAGCCTCTGCTGGCGCAGAAGGCGGGCACGCCGTTCTCAACGGCGAAGGTGGATGAGAGCATCGCCGCACTGAAGCGCACCGGACAATTCAGTAATGTGCAGTTGGAAGTGCGGCCGGAACCCAAGGGAATCCGCGTGCTTTTCGTCCTGCAACCGGCCGTCTATTTCGGGATCTACCAGTTTCCGGGCGCGGAGCGATTTTCCTACACTCGCCTCCTCCAAGTGACGAACTATCCGCCTCGCGGCGTGTACACGCCGGTGGACGTCGAGGACGCGCGCAAAGAACTGGGGAGGTTTTTTCAGCACGGGGGATTCTTTCTGGCCGAGGTCCGGTCTGAAGTGAGGACGGATGCCGAACATGGGCTGGCAAACGTCTTGTTCCACGTGGACCTCAGCAGGCGTGCGAAGTTCGGGGACGTTGTGCTCGAAGGAGTGCCGCCGCGCGAGCGCGAGCATTTGGGAAACGCAGTGCATTCGATATGGGCGCGCTTGCGCGGAGCGGCGATCCGGCCGGGCAAGACTTTCAAGCGGAAAACTGTGGACAATGCGGCCCAATACCTGGAGAAACAGCTCAATAAGCAGGGTTTTCTTGCCGCACGCGTGCATCTGGCGGGGGCCGATTACAACCCGGAAACGAACCGCGCCAATGTGCTGTATCGCATCCAGCCCGGACCCGAGGTGCACGTAAAGGTTGAAGGGGCACATCTGTGGCCGTGGACTCGGCGCAGGCTGCTGCCTGTCTTCCAGCAGGTGGGCGTCAATCCGGAATTGATTCAGGAAGGACAGCGAAATTTGATCTCGCACTTCCAGAAAAAAGGATACTTCGATGCGAAAGTTGATACCGATGTAGCCTACTCGGACAACCACCAGTTCATTCTGTACCGGATCAACAAAGGACCGCGCCACAAGGTATCGGAGGTACATATCGTCGGGAACCAGCACATCCCCGATGAGGAATTGCTACCTCACCTGGAGGTGGAGCAGGCACACTTCCTTTCGCACGGGAAGTACAGTGCGCAACTGGTGCAACGCACCATCAGAAACCTTAAGAATATTTACGAATCCAACGGCTTTCGCGATGCGCAGATCACGCCCGTGGTAAGGCCAAAAGACGGCAACATTGATGTTACCTTCGGTGTTGACGAAGGCCCCCAAGACATTGTGGAAAGGCTGCGGATCGAGGGAAATAAGCAGTTGACCCAGGCCGATTTTGCTCCCAAGGGGCTGCAGCTGGCGCCCGGCAACCCGTATTCACAGAAAGCCGCGAACGCCGATCGTAACCAGATCATGGCGAACTACCTGAAGCGCGGCTTTCTGACGGTGACCTTCCGCGAAACGGTACATCCGATTCCCCAGCAGCCGCACCGGCTTGAGGTTGTGTATCACCTTGACGAGGGGCCGCAGGTGCGCACAGCCACCGTCGTCACCTTGGGCAGAGAGGAGACACAGCAGAAACTGATCAACCACGACCTGGTGGATATTCGCACAGGACACCCGCTGACCGAAGACGGCATGTTCACTTCGGAAACGCAACTTTACAAGTCCGGTGTGTTCGACTGGGCAGCAGTGGATCCGCGACGGCAGGTTACAACTCAAACCCAGGAAGATGTGCTGGTGAAGGTCCATGAGTCCAGGCCGAATGCGATCACCTACGGCTTCGGCTTCGAGGTGATCAACCGCGGCGGCAGCGTGCCGAGCGGCACCGTGGCAGTCCCGGGCTTACCCCCGGTTGGTCTACCCTCGACCTTTAAGACCAGTGAAAAAACGTTTTGGGGGCCGAGGGGCACGTTTGAATACACTCGCAAGAACGTGCGCGGCAAGGCGGAAAGCATCAGCTTTGCCGGATTCGCCGGCCGCCTGGATCAGCGTGGAAGCGTGACCTACACGGACCCAACGTTCCGCTGGACGAAGTGGAAGACCAGCGCCAGTATCTCAGGCGAGCACAACAGCGAGAACCCCATCTTCACCTCGCGACAAGGACTGTTCGAGTACCAAGGCCAGCGGGCGCTGAATCCCGATGAAAGCACCAACCTGTTTTTGCGCTACGAGTTTCGGCAAACCGGGCTGACGCGGCTGCTGATTCCGGCCTTGATTTCACCGCAGGACACGCATGTACGCCTGTCCACCGTCTCCATCAGCTACGTACGCGATACCCGTGACCACGCCCTGGACGCGCACAAAGGGATTTACGAAAGCTTTGAGCTGAGTATGAGTCCCAGCGTTTTGGGCTCCAACTTTGACTTCGCTCGCTTCCTGGGACAGACGGCGTACTACAAGAATGTCGGGTCCGGAATTATCTGGGCCAACAGCATTCGTTTGGGTTTTGAGAAGCCCCTTTCCGGCGACCACATCCCCTTGAGCGAAGCTTTTTTCTCCGGAGGCGGCAGCACGCTTCGCGGTTTTCCGCTGAATGGAGCAGGGCCGCAGCGCACGATTCCGGCGTGCGGCAATCCGGCCGATCCCTCCACGTGTTCGCTGATCACCGTCCCGGTAGGCGGCAACCAGTTGCTGATCCTGAATTCGGAGTTCCGAATCCCACTCCGTTTTATCAACAAGAATTTTGGGATGGCAGCGTTCTATGACGGCGGAAATGTGTTTCCCAAAATCGGCTTTCATGGACAGTACACCAATTCGGTGGGCGGCGGATTTCGCTACAACACCCCCGTCGGCCCGGTGCGCTTTGATGTTGGCCACAACTTGAATGCGCCACCGGGAATCAAAGCTACACAGATCTTCGTTACGCTGGGACAGGCTTTTTGAGCGCTTTGCCGTCATCATTGGGTTATGGCGCGCCGCAGGAGCCTCCGAAGGAGCCGCCACGCCGGCGGGCTACTTGGAAGCGGGTGCTCGGCTGGATGGCAGCCGCAGTGCTGATCGTGATCGCCGTCGTGGTGATTGCGGCGGTCCTGCTGTTGTACACCGGGCCCGGGAAGCATCGCGTCCTGAGTATCGCCGAGCAAAAGGCGAGCATAGCCCTGGGGTCGACGGTACGGGCGGAGAGCTTTGGCGTGCATCTGTCGGGGACGAGTCCCATTGTTGACCTCTACAGCGTGGTTGTGCAAGGAGCGGAGCCGTACCCGAATCCGCCGCTGCTGACAATCCAGCATCTTCGGCTGGGGCTACATATTGTTTCTCTCACCCAGGGCAAGTGGTACTTGAATGAGATCACGATAGACCAGCCAGTCGCACGCATCTTCGTAGACAAACAAGGCCACAACAACCTGCCCCAGACCGGCGGTGGCAAGAAAGGCGGCGGCAACATATTTGACATGGGAATCCGCCACCTGCGGCTCAATCGGGGAGAAGCCCTCTACAACAATCGTAAAAGCGTGCTCAACGCAGACCTGCGCGATGTCAATTTCCAAGCGGCATTCGACACCAGCACGCGCAGCTATTCGGGAGACCTGAGCTACAGCGATGGCAGGATTCAGTTCGACAAATACAATCCTTTGCCGCACGACCTGAGGGCCCGGTTCACGGCGTCGCCCTCGCAATTCGTCTTACGACGAGCTGTCTTAACCAGCGGGCGCTCGCAATTTGTGCTTACGGCAACGCTCACCGACTACTCCCATCCGCATGTGCAGGCGCAATACGATGCCGATCTCAATACGCGGGAACTCGCGGCTGTATTGAAAAATCCATCTTTACCTGTGGGCACGCTTCGCCTCAGCGGATCCATGAACTATGCCAGTGAACCGAACCAGCCGCTGCTTAAGACCGCGACGCTGCGAGGGAATCTGAGCAGTTCCTCGTTGCTGGTACGCAGCCCCAGTTTTCAGGGCGACATCCGCGACCTGCGCGCGAACTACCTGCTGAGAGATGGCAAGCTGTACGTCTCTGACTTGCGCGGTCAGGTTCTAGGAGGGGCTGTAACCGGCACAGGCACGCTCGCTCTGACCGGCACTGCGCGTTCGCAACTGCAGCTGAAGCTGCAAGGCGCATCGCTGGCGGAGTTAAAGGCTGCTGCAAAAGCTTCGGGAGCGGAGGACCTGGGCCTCAGCGGAGCTGCAGACCTGAATGTCAATGCCAACTGGGGCAAGGACCTGAATTCCTTAGTGGCTAACGTGACCGGCACTGCCAGCGGCAAACTCACTCCGACCGTGGGAGCGGCCACGGTTCCAGTCACTGCGAACATCCAGGCGCGCTATAACGCGGCCAACAAGCAGCTCACACTTGGTCCCAGTTATCTGCGCACTCCACACATGAGCCTAAATTTGAGCGGCGTGCTAGCCAGAGGATCAGCCATAGCAGTGCAAATGCGCGCGGCAGACCTCAGCGAACTGGCCAGTCTGGTACCGTCGCCCTCGGTGCAACAGCTCGGATTGTTCGGGAGTGGCGCGTTTAATGGTACTGTTCGCCAGTCTGCGCAGGGGCCGGCGTTAAGCGGACAACTAAGCGCGACCAACCTGCGCGTTCGCGGCAGTCAGTGGCGCTCGTTGCGGGCCAACATCAGTGCCAGTCCGTCGAACCTCTCTGTTCAGAATGCTGTCCTGCAATCGTTAACGGGTGGTCAGATCGCCTTCCGCATCAGCACAGGTCTGAAGGATTGGTCGCCGACGAAAACCAGCCCGATGGAACTAACGCTGAAGGCGACTAATGTCAGGACCACGAGCCTGGAAGGCCTGGTCGGAAAACAACTGCCCGCTTCCGGCATTCTTGCGGCGAATCTATCGTTCCACGGCTCGCAAGAGAGCCCGGTCGGACAAGGTACCATCTCCCTGAAGCAGGCAAAGATCGCAAACCAGCCGGTACGGCAGGCAAGCCTGGATTTCCAGGCGAACGGTCAGATCGTAGACGGAAGACTGGTTCTCGATACGGCAGCGGGCGCGGCTCAGGCCGTGTTCAGCCTCAATCCCAGGCAGGAGACTTACGATGCCCAACTCCGGGCAGTTGGTATCCAACTCGGCCAATTGCAGGCGTTGAAAGCTCGGGGCATTGACGCTAACGGTGTGCTGAACTTTACCGCCGGCGGCAGAGGCACGTTCAGCAACCCGGCACTGCAGTTGAGCTTAGAGATTCCGAAGTTGCAAGTGGCGGGTCAGATCATCAGCAATCTGAGCTTGCAAGGAACTGTTGCCGATCACGTGGCCAAGGTCTCGCTGGATTCCCAAGTCGCCGAGACATTCGCGCGCGCCCACGCCAGCGTGAACCTCACCGGCGACTTCAACGCTAATGCAACTTTGGACACGCAGGCCATTCCCTTGCAGCCGCTGATTGCTCTGTACGCCCCGGCTCAGGCAGCCGACATCACCGGACAAACGGAAGTACATGCCACGCTGAATGGACCGCTAAAAAACATGCGGCAGGTGAGGGCGCAGGTTGTTGTTCCGACCTTCACTCTGAGCTACAAGAACGCCGTGCAGCTGGGAGCAGCAAGTCCGGTCCGCATTGATTACTCCGACGGCGTGCTGGCGCTCCAGCGTACCATCATCCGTGGCGCCGGGACCGACCTGCAAGTCCAGGCGACAGTCCCCACGTACGGCACAGCTCCAAGCTCGCTGGCGGTGCTCGGCACCGTAAACCTGCGCCTGGTGCAAGTTCTCTACCCCGATGTCACCAGTTCAGGACAGCTACGCTTCGACATCAATTCGTATGGGCAAACGAGAGTGCCGAACCTCCAAGGACAGGTCCACATCATCAATGCGAATTTCGCCAGCACCAGTGTTCCGGTCGGGCTGCAGAACGGCAATGGCGTCCTAACCCTAATGCAAGACCGTCTTGACATTACGCAATTTGAAGGGATTGTGGGAGGTGGCCGGCTGACCCTGCGGGGCGGCCTGGTCTACCGCCCCGCCATCAGCTTTGACCTTGTGGCAAGCGGCCGGGGGATACGGATGTTGTACCCGGAGGGTATACGTCAAACCTTGAATACGGACTTGACTCTCACAGGCGCGCCCCAATCAGCGCGACTGCAAGGCGATGTTCGCATCGAGCAATTGTCTTTCACGCCGGATTTCGACCTGATGGATTTCATGGGCCAGTTCGGCGGCCCGTCCGTAGCGCCGCCAACGCGGGGCTTCGCCCAGAACCTGCAACTCGATATTGATCTGGCCTCGACGACGGGCATCAACGCTGTCAGCCGCGAACTCAGTTTGCAAGGCACAGCCAACCTGCACGTGCAAGGCACGGCGGCACAGCCGGTTGTGCTGGGACGAGTAAATATTTCGGGCGGTGATTTGATTTTCATGTCGAACCGCTACGAGCTGCAGACCAGCACGATTGACCTGGTAAATCCGGCACAGACACAAGCCGTCGTTAATGTGGCGGCGACTACTACAATCCAGCAATACAACATCCAATTGCGCTTTGTGGGGCCTGCCGACCGGCTGCGGACGACGTACACTTCGGATCCGTCTCTGCCGCCTTCTGACATCCTCAACCTGCTCGCATTCGGCAAAACAACTGAGGCCTCCGCCGCCAATCCCACCCCGGGTTCGCTGAGCGCCGAGTCCACGATTGCGTCGCAAGTCAGCGGCCAGGTGACCAGCAGGGTGGAGAAAATCGCCGGTATCTCGCAGCTTTCTATTGACCCCGTGCTGGGCACCTACACGGGGAAAAATCCGGGAGCGCGCATTACGATTCAGCAGCGGGTAACGGGCAATCTCTTCGTAACTTTTGCGACCGACGTCACTTCCACGCAGCGTCAGGTGATTCAGGGCCAGTACAAGTTCTCGCCGCGCACTTCCATCAGCGTGACCCGGGACCAGAATGGCGGGTTCGGCTTCGACACACGTATCCACAAGACTTGGTGAGCAGGTTACAGCTATCAGACGAGCCCCTTAGGGGGGCGGCATCCACAGCCCCGGGACGTCAGTCCCGGTGCATTGCACGGCCCCTGGTATACACCTTCTCTGCTTATGTTCTACTGTGGGGCCCAGCGGCGAGACGCCTGCGCTGCGATTACGCCGCAGCTACAAGAAACAACTTCGGCAGCAATTCGCCTGCTTTCCCGATGAAAACCTGGTCGAAATAGGTGGAATTCGCGGGCTCTTCCACGCCGATATAGTAGGTTCGTGCCTTTCCGCAGGAATTTTCTCTTCCCGCCCACAAGGGAAAGCTGGCCGCAGGCTCGACCAGCCCGGAACTGCCGATGGTCAGAAACACAGTGCAAGATTCCAGCGCCTGGAAGATTTCGTCCATCTGAAAAGGCATCTCTCCAAACCAGCAGACGTGGGGACGGATTTTGCCTCCGCAATCGCAGCGTGGCAGTTCTCCGGTGTAAGTTCGATCGTCGGAGAACGGCGGACGCGAGCAGACCTCGCAGCGGCTCTTGAACAGTTCACCATGCATGTGGATGACGCGGGTTGATCCCGCTTGTTCGTGGAGCGAGTCCACATTCTGGGTGCAGATGAGGATACGATCTCCTAGCGTCTTCTCAAGCTTGGCCAGCGTTTCATGGCCGGGGTTCGGTTTGCGTCCGTGCGCGTTCCGCCGGCGCTCGGAATAGAAATCCCACACCAGTTGCGGGTCGGCGCGCCATGCTTCCGGGGTGGCAACTTCCTCCGGACGGAAGCGGCCCCACAGGCCGTGAGCATCGCGGAAAGTGGGAATGCCGCTCTCGGCGCTGATACCCGCGCCCGTAAGGACAAAGACGCGATCGGTGGACGAGATTTCGATCATTCTCATTGTGTCGCTGGCCAGGCTTCCTAGTACTGCCAGTCAATGATCCGGGCACTGCCGTAGTCAGCATCTTCGCGGACCAGAAACTCCGCACTGCGGTGCGACTGAATATCATACGCATGCAGATAAATCGTGACTACCGGGGTTGGGCGGCCGGTGATAGCGGAAAGCAAATCCAGTGGGCCGAGTCCCATACGACGGCTGGTACTCAGCACAGCCAGGGCGCGCGAATCGGGCGACCAGAACATGCCTTCGATGCGGCGGTCGTCCGGCAATCTTTCCGTGAGCACCTTGCGCTGAGCGGTGGCTTCCACCACTTCGAAATCATTATCGAAAGTCCGTTTGGATACACGCGTGCCGCTCTCGCCGCTTCGTTGAAAGCAAAAGGCCGTATAGCGGGAATCGGGCGAGGGCAGTAGCGGTGAGTTGGCGCAGCCGCTCATCTCTGCGCCCAGGCGGTGCGGCAGTTCAATCTTGCGATCGTAAGGACCCTTGATCCTGTGCTTCTGCACAAGCAAGATGCGTCCCTCCCCGAGCTGAACCTGATACTGGCGATACATGTTGGGGCTGGCGCCTCCCTCAGTGATCCCCAGCACTAAAGCTCCGTGCAGCGGCGGGGCGGCAGCCTCAAGCTTTCGCTCCTTGCCTTCCGGCCAAAACTGGAAGACGAGAAAAGCCGCCAGGACAAAGGCCAGTGGCACAAGCGTAGCGCGGGCTGAACGATTGCCTAATCGGGTCATCTGGTCGGTGGCTGTGGAAGAACCTTCTCCTTACCACGCCCGCAGGATCAGCAGCGAATCACAACTCGGCCGTAGTAGGATCTATCACGCGCTTCACTTCCGCGATGCGGTCCGCCGGAAAGCCGCCCTGAGCAGCGTGTTCGCGCACCAGTTGCTCATTGGACGCGATGGAAATGCAGTAGATCTTATCTCCGGTGACGAAGCTCTCGACCCATTGAATTTGCGGGCCCAGGTTACGAAGGACCGTGCACGATTTCTGCGAAACCTGCCGCAGTTCTTCCGCACTCAGATTGCCCGCTCCCGGGATCGCACGTTCAATCACGTACTTTGGCATGGCGCCCTCCCCAGCGAGCTCATGCGCCCAGGGCCTTCTGGATTTCATGGGCGATGGCGTTTGCTATGCGCTGCATTCTCTCCTCGGAATCTGCCTCGACCATGACGCGAGCCAGCGCCTCCGTGCCGGAGTAGCGCACAACCACGCGGCCCGAACCTTGAAGCTCGCTTTCCGCTTTTCGGATGGCTGCGGCGATGTCCGGGATTTCTTGCAGAGGCTTCTTCTCGCGCACGCGGATGTTCCTGATCATCTGGGGAAAGACCGTTAGATCGCCAACCAACTCGGCGATACTCTTTCCAGTTCGCGCCATCTTTGCCATGACGCGCAGAGCAGTGAGCGGGCCGTCGCCGGTGGTGGCGTCACCGTCGCGAAAGATGATGTGGCCAGACTGTTCTCCTCCCAGGGTGGCGCCGCTTTTGCGCATTTCGTCGAGCACGTACTTGTCGCCGACCGGCGCCCGCAGCATGCGAATTCCCGACTCGCGGAGTGCGATTTCCAGCCCCATATTCGACATCGTCGTGGCAACAACCAGATTGCCCGCCAACATCCCGCGTTGCTGCATGAGTCGGGCGCACAGCAGCAGAATGGCGTCGCCATTGATGATGTTGCCGCGCTCGTCGGAGAACAGCGCCCGGTCGGCGTCACCGTCAAAGGTGATGCCCAGGGCATAGCGGCGCACGCGGCTCTCGCTATTACCGCGACGCACGGCAGCGGCGATCACTTCCGGGTGCATGGCGCCGCATTCGTGATTGACATTGCGGCCGTCCGGTTTATCGAAAATGAAACTTGCCTCGGCGCCGACCGCGCGGAAGACCTCGTGCGCAATGGGAGTGGCGGCGCCATTGGCGCAGTCTACCAGCACTTTCATCTGGCTGAAATCGGTGGAAGCCACGTTGCTCGCCAGCCAGTCTATGTAATCGCGCTGAAATTTTGTCTCGCCGGGCAGGGTGGAGCCAAAGGAAAGCGCGGGCGCCAACTCCAGCGCCGACTGCGGCTTTGTCAAATGGGAAAAGATCTCCTGCTCGATGGCGAGTTCGACCTCGTCGGGAAGCTTGTAGCCATCGGCGCCAAAAACTTTAATGCCGTTATCCCGCCAGGGATTATGGGAGGCGGAAACGACGACGCCGGCGGCGAAGCCACCGGTCCGCGCCAGGTACGCGATACCCGGCGTCGTCATTACCCCGGCACTGTGCACTTCCATGTGGTGCGAGAGCAAGCCACGAGCCAGCGAATTGGCGATGGGCTCGCTGGACTCGCGCGTGTCCTGGCCAATGATCACGCGGGCGTGATTACCGGTCTTCAGGAGGTGATGGCCCAACGCCCTCCCGATCACATAGGTCGTGCGCTGGTCGAGCGGATACTCGCCTGCGACACCGCGAATGCCGTCAGTTCCGAACAGTTTTCTCATGGGGTGTTTTGCGATCGCCTCGAGTTTCCGCCGGATTTTTCGGTAATGACGGTGACGCGCACTGCGGATGGCCGCACCACGCGGACGAGCGGATCGGGTACGTACACGTGGGTGGTAAAAGTGGCGAAGCCAACCACTCCCGTAGCGTCCACCGGGTCGGTGATGGCGGCGTCAATATTATCAACTCGCTTCTGCGGCCCCACGATTGTGACCTGTGCCGGATCAGCGACGACCTGGACGATATGGTATCCCGCCGCAAAGGTGCCAATCACCCGCGGACGCACCGCAACTTCACGGGTCTCACGATTGTCGAAGTTGAGACGGAGCTGCGTGGGTACCACCTGCACAACTTCAACTTCACGCGGCACGCGGATCTGTGGCCCTGCCAGATCGTAAGTGCGCTCCCCCGGCCGGGCATTGGCAAGATCAATGATGGCATGGACTTCCGATTGCGCCAGGTTGCGGACCTGCCGGCTGGGGCCGCGCACCCGAATCTGAGCTTCGGGGATCTTCTCCGAACTGATTTCGAGATTTTCGGGCACATGCGTGAACTCGATCGGCACGGTGACCGCGACCTCAGCGATGGGTTCGCGCGCCACCGCCATCCAAAGCAGCACAGCGGCTGCCAGCGAAATCAGCTTGAGCCAGAAGTTATGAAAAACGTAGCGCCGAAGGAAAGTGATCATGGCCTGCGCTCAACTCCTGGACTGTTGCCGGCGGTGCCCAGGGCAGTGGGGGAATGAGGCAGTTGTGGAGCCTTTTCGACTGCTGTTTCGCGTTCGAGTTGCTCGCCGTTGTTAATGGGAGTCGGCAACGTCGTCGGCGCAACATAGCGACGCAGCAGTTGACTCAACCGTTCGCGCAGGTACTCCACCGTCAGGTCGCGTTCGATGTTTCCTCCCACCGCCAAACTAATGGCGCCCGTCTCCTCGGAAACGATCACGGCGATGGCATCGGTCTCCTCAGTGATGCCGATGCCAGCGCGGTGGCGCGTGCCCAGTTGTGTAGAGAGCACGGGGTTCATGGAAAGCGGCAGAAAGCAGGCTGCAGCGGCTATGCGGTCCTTTTGCACGATCACGGCGCCATCGTGCAGCGGGGCGCTGGGCCGAAAGATAGTAGCCAGCAGATCGTAGGACAGGCGCGCGTCCATAGGCACGCCGCTTTCCACGTAAGTTCGCAGGCCGATCTCGCGCTCGATCACAATCAAGGCGCCGGTCTGGTTCTGCGAAAACAGGTTGGCGGCCAGAACAATGTCGTCGTATTCCTCGGAACCGGCATTTTGCGAGAGGCGCGCAATGCTGAGCCTGCGTCCAATCCTTGCCAGGGCCTGACGGATTTCCCCGGCAAACACGACGATCAGGGCAAAGATTGCATAAGGGAGCAGGGTGCCCACAAGCCAGTTAACTGTCCTGAGTTCGCCGAAGCGGGCGAGGTAAAAGGCGATCGCCAGCGCGCCCACGCCCGCCAGCATAGGAGCGGCGCGGGTACCTTTGATCAGGACCAGCAGCTGGTAAATGAGTACGGCGACCAGGATAATGTCAATCAGAGAACTGACTGACACTTCTGGCCACCGCCCCAATAATTGCGTCATGCGGACGGATCCTCAGTGCGCACCGTGGTCGGAGCGCGGCTCTTGTCTCCATTGTAATGCACCCTAAGCAGACCCAACGGCGCAGATTGCGAGCGCCGGTGCTTACGAAGGTGCGCGAACCCGCTGTACGTTTTCGGAACTTCACTTAGGCTCTCGTCTTGGCGGTTGAGGTCCCCACGTGAGTGCGGATTCCTTGACACTGCCGCGCTCACCTCGTATTCTTAATTTTTGCTCTGTAGCCACATTTCCTGTCTGGGCGGACACACAGCTTCAGCCGCCAGCGTAACGTTCCCGAGCTAGCCGCCCTGGATCTGTGACGATAGGGGCAGCACCCGTTCCAAGATGTACATAGATATTCACGAACTGGAGCTCCATGCGATAGATTTCCGGCAGGAGTTTCGGCCCGAAGCTATTGACTTCGGCCCAGACGTACAGCAAACCGGCAACCTGAAAACGAATGGCCGGGCGGAGTTGGTGGAAGAGCTTCGCGGTCGAGGGGAAAGCGTTCAGGATATCCGGGTGCGGGGTGATCTCGCCGCTGAATTTGAGCTGAGTTGTGCCCGTTGTCTGGAGCCCGTTGCCCACACGGTGATGAGGGACTTCGACCTGCTCTATCGGCCGCAGGGTGTGGACGCGGGACAGGAAGAACTTACCATCAGCGGCGCCGAGGCGGAGATCGGTTACTACACCGGCGATGGTCTGCTGCTGGAAGATGTGCTGCGCGAGCAGGTGCTGCTCGCGTTGCCGTTGAAAACGGTTTGCCGCGAAGACTGCAAGGGCCTGTGCCCGCAGTGCGGCAACAACCGCAATTACGAGAGCTGCACCTGCGGGCCCGCTGCAGACCCCCGCTGGGAAGCTTTAAAGGGGATTAAGGACAAGCTGCAAGGCTGAGTCCTACTTTGGCGGTATTCCGAGCTGCCGGTTCGTTGCTGAGAGTCAGGGCCGGCCCGAAAGAAAGCCGCATCAGGGGTTGTTATGGCAAATCCAAAACGGCGACATTCCAAACGGCGCACTGCAACTCGGCGTGCCCACGATCACCTTACGGCGCACTCGCTGAGTGAGTGTCCGAATTGCCACGAGCGCAAGATGCCGCATCGCGCCTGCCCGAAGTGCGGCTACTACAAAGGCCGGGAAGTTTTGGAAGTCGAAAGCGCCAGCTAAGCCGTCCTCCCGCTGGTACCGAAAAACGATGCGCACAGTCATAGCCGTCGACGCGATGGGTTCCGACCGCGCGCCGAAGCCCGAAGTGGAAGGTGCCATTCTGGCGGCCCGTCATTACCAGGTCGAAGTCATCCTGGTAGGACGCGAGGAGCAGGTGCGCGCCGAGTTAGTCCACCATCCCTCGGCCGCTGACCTGCCCATCCAGGTCGTGGATGCCCGCGAAGTCATCGGCATGGACGAGAAGGCCGGCCAGGCGGTGCGCGCCAAACGCGACTCCTCCATGCGGGTGGGCCTGCGCTTGGTGCGGGAAGGACGTGCTGTCGGTTTTGTGAGCAACGGCAACACTGGGGCCGCCATGGCGACCGCCAAGATGGTGCTCGGCGCCCTTCCGGGCGTGGATCGTCCGGCGCTGGCCGCCGTTTTTCCCACTGCTAACGGCAGCGCCTCCATCATGCTCGACGTGGGCGCGAATGTCGATTGTAAACCGCAGAACCTGGAACAGTTCGCGGTCATGGGCGAAATCTATTTCCGCAGCATCTTCGGCGCCGAACGTCCGCGCGTCGGCATCCTGTCCATCGGGGAAGAAGAAAGCAAGGGCAACGAACTCACCCGCCAGGCGTACCACCTTCTGAAACAGCTTCCGTTGAACTTCGTGGGCAATGTGGAGGGCCGGGACCTTTACAACGGCAATGTGGACGTCATCGTCTGCGACGGCTTTATCGGCAATGTTGCCTTGAAAGTTTCCGAAGGCCTGGTGCAGACCGTCCGCTTCCTGCTGAAGGAATCATTGCAGACCACCATCACCCGCCAGGTCGGCTACCTGCTTTCGCGCAGGGCTTTTGAGGACTTTAAGAGGCGCCTCGACTACTCCGAATACGGGGGCGCACCCTTGTTGGGGATCAAAGGCATTTGCATCGTGGGGCACGGCTCGTCGAACTCCAATGCCGTTAAGAACGCTATTCGTGTGGCGGCGGAGCTGGCAGAGGGCAACATCAACGGCGTCATCGAGCAGGAAATCAATACTACGCGGATTAAAGCGTAGGGGAGATTCCAAGAATATGAATGTCTCTCGCGACCTCATCGCATTCCTGTTCCCCGGACAAGGCTCCCAATCCGTGGGGATGGGCAAGGAGTTGGCGGAGAAGTACCCGGTGGCTCGGGAGACGTTCGAGGAAGCCGATGCCGCGCTGAGTTTCAAGCTATCGCAGCTCTGCTTCGAAGGTCCCGAAGATAAGCTCAAGCTGACCGAAAATACGCAGCCGGCAATTCTGACCGTGTCAGTCGCGATTGTCCGCATCCTGCGGGAAAAAGGAATTGTGCCCGACGTGGCTGCGGGCCACAGCCTGGGTGAGTATTCGGCTCATGTGGCGGCCGGCACGCTGGCGTTTACCGATGCGGTGCTTGCCGTGCGCAACCGCGGGCGGTATATGCAGGAGGCAGTGCCTGTAGGGCAGGGCGCGATGGCCGCCGTCCTCGGCCTTAACGCCAGTGTAGTGAATTCCATCTGCGAGCAGGCGGCGCAAGGACTTGTTTGCCAAGCCGCCAACCTGAACTCTCCCGACCAGATCGTCATCTCCGGCGCCAAAGTGGCTGTGGAACGCGCGGCCGAAATGGCGAAAGCGAAAGGCGCTAAACGGGCGATCATGCTGCCGGTCAGCGCGCCATTCCATTGCGCACTCATGCAGCCTGCCCAGGATCGGCTCGCCGCCGATCTGAACGCGCTCACTTTTCAGGCTCCGCTATTTCCGGTCATCAACAATGTTGACGCCGAACCCGTGCTCACTGCCGAGGTGGCGCGCCAGACCCTCATCCGGCAGGTGACCGGGACGGTGCAATGGGAACGGTGCGTGCGCACGCTGTCTGCCAGAGGCGTACAGACGTTCGTGGAAGTGGGTCCGGGAAAGGTCCTGTGCGGACTCATGCGCCAGATTGACCGCACGAAACCCTGCTTCAATGTGGAAGACGAGGCCTCATTGCAGAAAGCAATCACCCATCTTCCGCAACAGGTAGCTGCCGCCGAGAAGGTGACCGTTTAGAGCGGTTTCCGAAGAGCTCTACCCCGACAATGGCGTCATCCCGAGCGCGACTCCCTGCCCCTTCGCGTCGCTCAGGGTCCGGTCGCTCGGCATGACGCCCTTTGGGGTACAGTTGTAGTGGAACTCTCCTAGTCTTCAGACTCGAACCTTCAGCTTGCCTTCTGCGGCAGCCGAAATTCCACGCCACGCTCGTCATTGATCTTCGCGGTAGTCTCCACGTCCAAGTCCTTCAGGGAGATTCTGCGCGGTCCGTTGTCGCTGAGGTTAATGAGCGTGTCGCCCATGATGGCGTAGTTACGCACTTCCAGCCGATGCCCATCGCGGAAAACCAGGATGGTTGTGGGCTGCGGCTCGACCGGTTCAGCCTTCGCCGGCACAGGCGTGGGTTCCGGAGGCGGGGCTTTTGCGGGCTGGGCGGGGGTCGCGCGGTGCTCGAAGATAGTTGCCGCAGGCGGCTCCGGTTCCACCGGCTCGGCCGCTGCATACGGATTCATCTCTGCCGGATACGCGTAGGGGTCGTACTCGTAATAGCCAATGTAGGGATAGTACGCTGGGTAGACCGGACCGAAAAAGGGACCGAACTTGTTACGGAAATGGCGATGACCGAAACGTACGCGGCCTCCGCCGATGAACGTCTTGTCAATGGTGCTGAAGCCGCCGAAGAATCCTTTCGGCCCCAAAGAAGTAACGCTTGCGGCCGGACCCGCGGGAATCAGTCCGGCCGGCCCTGGCGAAGTCACGGACGGAGGGACGCCGTGAATCTGCGCATGACTCAACACTCCGGGCCCACCTAGCAGCGCCGCCGCGACTACCGCAGTGAGTATGGCCCGCCGCATAACAAATATGATAGCGCAATTCCAAAGCTGCGGATCATGCGGGTGGAAGCACCGCGCTTTAGCGCGGTGAACCAGGCGGCCGACTCTCACTGGCTTTAGCCTTGGTGGCGCCGGTGCCGGGGCCGAAGCCCCAATCGCACAACGCTCAAAGCCACCGCCGTAAAGCGCGGTGCTTCCACCGGTACACAGCAACACTAGTTTTGCTCCAGTCCATCCAAGCCGGCTTCAGCCGGCGATATTTTGCTGGCGAAGGCGTAAACCTCAGCATGGTTGCAGCAAGATAACTTCTGTGTATTTGCTTTAAGGACATCAGCGCAACTTCCCTCGGGCCTCTGCAAAGCGTATGCGGAAGTTTTCGTGGGCTATGGACGCGGTCAGCTCAATCACGTCAGAGTGGCTGAAATGCGTGCGGAGCTGACGGACAACTTGAGGATCAACGTCAATGGGCGTGCGGGTCATGTCCTCGACATATCGCAGGATCAATTTTTCCGGTTCGGAAAAGTGGGCGTTGGTGTTGCCCAGCAAGGCCGCGCCGATCTGTTCGTCGGACCATCCGTGCTGCCGGCAGATTTGCGCCCGCAGCCTGGTTTCCGCAATAGAAGCGAGTTGGGAAGCGATGCGCAGTTGCACCAGCGCGTGGAAGCGTGGCGGCAGCGAGCGATGGATGACACATTCCGCGAAGTCCTGGGCTGCAGCGGCGGCCTGCGAATCTCCGGCCGGAGACACAAGCACAGCCGTATCGCCGGTACGAGCCTGGCAATAAAAACGGCGGGCAAAGCTGATTGCGAGCCATCGCTGATGAAGTGCGCGCGCTAGGTCGCGCAGAGCGCTGACTGCAGGATTCTCCAAAACATTGGTGCGAAGACGTAGTAACGCCGGCTGAGAATGCAAGGCTGCCTCCCGGGTCTCACGGATTACCCACCAGAGCGATTCCTGAAATCACTCCTGTCCTCGGGCAAAGTCTGCAATGCGGCTGCCGCCGCATACGGTCTTCATTAATCAGCTTGGTTCGGGCATGCAAACCAAAGATATGTAATGCCATCACGGCTCGTGGCCGTGTTCAGCGGCTTGCCGTTTGAGGCAGAACTGGCCGTCCGCACTGCGTCAGCCAGGCCAAAAGTGCGTGTCTGGCGCGAGAAGCGGGAAAAACTTGCATATGGATAGTAGCTTGTCGCCAGGCTCCGGCTAATGCATAATCCCGCCCTTGCTGATCAGTGCTGTTTGCCGCATTCCTACAGTTTCCCCAGCGGCCATTCGCTTTTTTCCTTCTGCATTTACGGAGTGCTGGCAGGGCTGCTGACAGCCAGAATTCGATCGGGCGCCCTGCGGGCAGTAATTTGGCTGCTGGCTGCCGGCCTGATCACTGCGATCGGGACATCGCGGATTTACCTCGGTGTGCACTACCCAAGCGACGTTATTGCGGGATATCTTGCCGCCGCCATGTTGGTCAGCACCTTAATCGCCGCCGATCGCATGCGCAAACGCAAGCGAATGCGCGACATGCGCGTCCCTTCTCCCTAGTGTTGATGCCCCGTCCGTAGTTCCAAAATGGGCATAACTCTGACGGACGGTATTTCTGCAAGCATTTGATTCTGTTCTTCCATTTTCCCGTCCCGTGTTGTAAACATCAGGAGCATTCACACCCAACAATTTACACCCAGAAAAACAGGTGGGAATTTCACACCCAGAAAACAGGGGGAGGAATCGGATGGCGTTATCGGAGAACCTGGAGGCGATCTATCAAGTAGTGATCGGGCGCAATCCTGGAGAAGCCGAATTTCATCAGGCAGTCAGGGAAGTGTTCGAATCTTTGGGGCCGGTTCTGGTTAAGTATCCGGAATTTGCCGAAGCTAAAATCATTGAAAGAATCTGCGAACCCGAACGACAGCTCATCTTTCGCGTACCGTGGCAGGACGACCGGGGCGAAGTCCAGATCAATCGCGGCATTCGCGTTCAGTTCAACAGCGCATTAGGCCCGTACAAAGGCGGCATCAGGTTTCACCCCTCGGTGTACCTGGGCATCATCAAGTTCCTGGGGTTCGAGCAGATCTTCAAGAACTCGCTCACCGGCCTGCCAATGGGCGGCGCGAAAGGCGGTTCCGACTTTGATCCCAAAGGCAAGTCGGATCAGGAGATCATGCGCTTCTGCCAGAGCTTCATGACCGAGCTTTGGCGGATCATCGGCGAACATACCGACGTGCCCGCCGGAGACATCGGCGTCGGGCAGCGCGAGATCGGATACCTGTTCGGCCAGTACAAGCGCCTCACCAACAAGTTCGAGGCGGGCGTGATCACCGGAAAAGGCATGATCTACGGCGGCAGCCAGGTGCGCACCGAGGCCACGGGCTATGGCTGCACGTATTTCGTCGAGGAGATGCTGAAAAGACAGAACCACGGCTTCAAGGGAAAGAAAGTTGTAGTCTCCGGATCGGGGAACGTGGCCATTTACACCTTGGAGAAAGTGCAACAACTCGGCGGCAAGGTCGTTGCCATGAGCGACTCCAACGGCGTCTTGCACGATGAGAAAGGCGTGGACCTGAAGCTCATCAAGATGCTGAAAGAAGTGGAGCGGCGCAGGATCAAAGACTACTGCCAATACAACAAGTCAGCGCACTACATCCCGAATGGTAACATCTGGGACATCAAGTGCGACGTGGCCATGCCTTCCGCCACCCAGAACGAGATTACCGAGCGGGACGCAAAAAAGCTGGTGAAGAACGGCTGCATCGCCGTCGGCGAGGGCGCCAACATGCCCAGCACGCCCGAGGCGATCAAGGTCTTTCTCGATGCCGGTGTCCTGTTCGCACCGGGCAAGGCGGCCAATGCCGGCGGCGTGGCCACCTCCGGTCTGGAAATGCAGCAGAACGCCAGCCGCGAAGCCTGGGGATTCGCCGAGACCGACGCCAAGCTGCACCAGATCATGAAGAACGTCTTCGAGATCTGCTCCAACGCGGCAGAAGAGTTCGGCGCTCCGGGGAACCTGGTCAAGGGCGCCAACATTGCCGGCTTCATCAAAGTTGCCAAGGCGATGATTGCTCAAGGCCTGGTTTAAGCTCGGAACCGCCTCCTCTCTCAGGGCACGTCCTGCTCACAGGGGACGTGCCCAAATTATTTGCCCCAGAAATCCCGCCTCGGGACTGAACTCCACGCAATCAGAATTCCCTCAGCCCACCCGCGGCTTCGCTCGCGCATCTCCCCAAGGTGCATCACTCGTCCAGGAGGGAGAATGAGAAAGATCAAAGGCGTATTGATATTGCTATTGCTGGCGAGCTTGGGCGCGTGGGCGCAAACGCGTACCCTTTCCGA
>JBHGAZ010000005.1:0-136209 GCA_041946765.1 Terriglobales bacterium | reverse complement strand
TGCGCAATGCCTGACCCCATCAATCCACAGCCGAGCACACCAACTTTCTTGATTGCCATCTCCCCTCCTGACAGCTCCGCGGAATTGGCTGCCATCTCCGGAACGGAGATTGTCCTCGTCATGGCAGCGAACTGATGTCGGGCAACGCTGAAATGCGTCTAGCTCATTTTTCCTGAAATGATTCCTGAACCTTGTTGCCGGCCGCGAGGATATGCCGTCGAACTGCCTGAAAAACCCTTTCCGAATCCCGCGCCACAAAAGCATCCAGAATTTCCCTGTGCTCTTTCAGGGACACCTCGGTTGCCCGGTCGACGGACAGTCCTCCGAAAAGGAACCATCTGGCGCGGCCGTGAAGAGTACGAAGCAGTTTTTGCAAAGAGGTGTTTTTGGAGAGCTTTACAAAGGCCCGGTGAAAATCGAAGTTAAGCTGCGCGTAGGTCTTGACGTCGTTGGCCTCACCGGCTTTGACCATCTCATTGTAGATTTCTTCCAAATGCGACAAGTCATTCTCAGTGAGGTTTTTCACCGCCTGTTCGGCAGCATAAGCTTCCAGTACTGCACGGATTCCGTAGTTCTCCTCGATTTCCTTGCGAGTCACCTTTGCGACAACTGCGCCTTTTCCGGAAACTCTCTCGATAATTCCTTCCCCCTCCAGAATACGCATCGCTTCCCGTATGGGAGACCGGCTCACGCCCATCTGCTTCATGAGCTCAAGTTCGTTGACCTGGTCCCCTGGTCTGATACGAAACTGATAGATTGCACTGCGCAGGTAATCGCAAATCTCATCGGCCAGGGACGTCCTTTTCAAGGGGAATGCGACAGGTTCCTGAGCCACCGCTACGGCTGCCGTGCGCGCTTCGCTCGCGTTGCTGGATCCCGCAGTGTCAGGCACATTATTGTTGTTATCAGAGTTTCCCATAAAGATTAGGCTCAAAAGTGCTTGTCCAATGTATGTCGGTCGACAGTCTACAGTATAACCTCTTCCTGCGACCTGTCAAGATGCTTATGTCTAAAAGCTATTGACACAATTGACTTTGTTCGGCCTTCCGTAAAGGCCTCCGGAATAACTGACAGTGCTGCGACCGGCAAACCCCAGGCTGTTATCCTGCCCCAGGTTGCCGATCGCCGCCAAGTTCCACCAGCCTATCTGGGAGGATATGGACAGTAAGCCGGATGGCCCAGCAAGCCGGTCACCGCCGGGTCGGCCCATTTCCAGACGTTTTCCCATCCTCGCTGTTTGCCTTCTTCCGAGGTGTCTTTCACTATGAGCCCCGTCTTCAGGTACTCCTGGAACGGACATGGAGCGGTAATAATCGCAAGCACCATGTCTTCTTTATTACCTTCCGGGACCCGCCATGCTATGGGGCATCCGACAGGAGCGTACCCGATATCGCAGGCCGTGACCGGAATCCAGTGGTCGTGAATGTAGAGTTCGCCGCTCCCATGCCACACAAGCATGATGGTTTCTGAGGCATACTGACTGTGAATCTCGCAGCTCTGCCCCACATGCAATGCGGCACTCTGCCACTGCTGGGAATCACTGCCAGTCAGCGGGTACAGAATCAGCCTTGAACTCTCGGCGTCCATTCCATAGATGGGAAACGGAGTCCCCGTCCATAGATTGCATAACATGCCGCGGTCCAGCGCAGCCTTGAAGGAAGTGTGTTCGTACCTGTACGGTTCGTCCGCAAGACCCATTCTGTTTTCGAAGTACTGCGCCCGCCAGGTACGCCAATCATTAGGTCCATATTTCTTCAGGCAAGCGGCGACACTTTCCACCTTCGGAAACGCGGGGCTGTAAAAGGTTGATGTCGGCATGCTCACAAACCGGGGATTGGGCCAAATGTACTGGGCTTCCGCAGTGGCTGTGGCATCATTTTCGGCTGTCAAAGTCATGCTCATTGCTATTCTCCCTTCTCCCCGGTCTGGTAGGCCGTCAGATAGGAGGGCTCGCCAAGCAATCCATAGTTCCCACCTTCGTGACCCACGAACTTGTACACCTGCTTCCAACCCTTAGCTTTAGCTTCGGGACTATCGTCCACGGTCAGTTGCTTGAACATGGTGTAGAGCTCCCACTGCGCCGGAGCAGCGAAGCCGGTACCCACCCAGCCTTTCCTGTACTCGGTGATCCCTCCCCCTGATCTCATGCCGTGCGGCACGTTCGGCGGGACGTAGAGGAAGTCGCCGCCCTCAGCCATGGGGAACCAATGATCGCAAATGAAGCCTTCACCTTCGCCGCGGAACATGGTGATGATCTCATTGGTCATAGGACTGTGGACGTGAACAGCGGCGGTGGCGTCCCGGTTCCCGTAGCCGCACTGTTCGCCAATTCGTTCGACGCCAACCCCGGGCCAGGCCAGACAACGGAAGCTGTCGGGCGGCATTCCGTATAGCCGGCCTTCAGCACCCGTCCATACATTGAAGACACATCCTCGTCTCTTCACGTCTGCGAAGGTGCTGTGCTCCTGTCGATAGGGATCGTCTTTCAAGGCCAGCCGCTTTTCGAAGTACTCGGCGCGCCAGGTTCGCCAATCGTTTGGACCATACTTCTTCTTGCACGTAGCCAAACTTTCTACTTTCGGAATGGCCTTGCTGCTCCAGGGAATCTCACAACGGCCTTTCGCCGGCCATATGAACTCCTCCCCGGATGAACCAGATCCTGTAAGGGGCTCACTCATACATATCTCCCTTCATAAGATTCTTGCTGTTACTTGCTCCAATTCGAGATGTGCTTCAGGTCGATCCAGCGCATCTATGTACTGTTTTCGCGAACAATCGTCCGGGTAGGCGGAGGCTGAAATTTCAGACCCGGCTTTACGTGTCATTCAGCCCCCTCAAATAGGCGCGTGGGTTGAACGCCGGCAAGCTTTGCTCTACACGAAACTGATCGCTGCCACGGTTGAGCTCGCCGCAGGCGGAGCACGGCCGGTTGCAACACTCGGCGCCACTATGGCTCCCCAATTCATGGCGTGTCACTTCCCCAGCGACCAGGGATTCCGAGCCTCCACGAAGGCTGCAAACCAGACCTCATCCGCCGCTACAAACCGGGGCGCCCAGCAAGCGGCTTTGGCTTGCTGGTTTGTAAAACATCGGCACCCGCAACATGCTCGACTGTTCCCCGTTCCGTTGTGAGTTGTGAATAGCCTTCACAAGCACAATTGGGAAACTTGCATCCACCGGCGCAAATATGCACGCTGTGATGATGACCGCAGTCACAAACCAGCGTATGCCGGCGGCCGTCGTGTCTACAGGGTTCTAAACTGCAGTCCATAAGAAATTCCTAATGTGCCGGAGCTTTCGGCGCTGCGGCAAACTTCGCTTCCTTCTCCTCGACTGCCTCAACCTTGCCTTGCTGGACCAGGTACTCCATGTAGCTGCCCTTCTTGATCAGCGATTTCGGCCACCGTTTGGGCATGGTCACCTGAGGAATCTGGTAGCCCGCTTCCTGCAACGTCGATATTCCGTTCTGCGCGATGAGGGCAACGGTCGCAACATTTCTGCCCAGACAACGCGCCGAGCGCATGGCCTGTACTGCGATAGCGGGTGGCTTGGTCCGGCTGAACTCCGGCGTGACTCCCAGCGGATTCCACCACTCCACGGATGTGTTGGTGGCGCCGATGCCGCCAAAATGTCCAGAGATGGGGTTGTGATCGGGCTCAGTGGTCATGGCCGATCCCACGGTGAGATAGCCCAATCCCAGGCCGAACCTGAGAATAGACATGACTGTGTGCTCCGGTCCGCCATGACTTGTAAACGCCGTCGTGCAGGCGCCCATGACCTTGAACCGGTTCTGTGCGAGCCAAGGGGTTAGAACGTGCTCGTCGAACGGTTTGCAAATGCGTCCAAACAACGCCTTGCACTCGGCAGAGATATCGAATTCGTGCGTCGGCGAACCGATGATCAAGCCATCCGATTCCATTACCTTCTTGATAAAGAAATCGCCGTGATCTCCCTTCGACTTCCCCCACTTCGGGCAGAACGTTTCCGCATCCGGCTTGAGTCCCATCGTGTCGGCATAGCAGAGCCGGCATCCATCGCAATGGTGGATGGGATGATTATGCATTGACACGTATTCGGTGGTGACGTTCGGCATTTCCCCGGCGGCCTTCAGTGCCTCCTTCACCATGGTTGCGGTGTTGCCTTCCCTGCTGTTTGCATTGATGCCCAGAATTTTGACGCCCTTCATTTGCTGCTCCTCTTTGTGCTGCTTAAGATCAATTCATGACTGCGGACTGCGCGCGGATCGAATGCAAAACTTATTCCGCGCGCCGCGAACTGAGTCCCCCCTTACGTTCCCAACAACATTCCTCCAGCTATTTGGGCGTGCCGATAAAGGGAATCTTGACTCTGCCGGCGAGCAGGTCGTCCAGGCTGTACTTGTCCCGCTTGAGATATTCCTCGGCCCGCTCCCTTGTGATCTCCCCTTCCTGAAAAGCCTTGGCGGTAATGTAGGCGCGCAGTTGCCGCTTATCAATCTTGTTGATTGGCGACAAAGGCCACCCCTCGACCACTTCCACCCGCTCCGGCAGCTCGTATACCGCCACACCGAGTCCCTTCAAGAACCCGGTGACATCCTTTAGCGATAGCGTCTGACCTGCTACCGGCTGGACGAAGGCGCAGAGCTTTTCCCCCAACTTCATGTCCGGCATGCCGACCACGGCACAGAACGCCACCTTGTCGAACTTGGCGATACGGTCTTCCACCACAGGGGGATAGACATTCTCCCCCGCTCTCTTAATCATGTCCTTCTTGCGTCCTTCGACCACATACCTGCCGTCCGGGCGCTGAGACATAAGATCGCCCGAATGGAAGAAACCATCCGCGTCCCAGCACTTCTTGTTTTCCTCTTCCGACCTGAAATAGCCCTTGAAGGTGAGCGGGCCTTTACTGACCATCTCGCCGATTTCGCCCTGCTTCACTTCTTCGTTGTCGTCATCCACGAGCTTGAATTGAACACAGCTATCGATAATCACCGGCTTGCCGATCGTATTCGTTGCAGGTTCGTGCAGGCCGTCCCAGCGCGTGAAGATGCACGGCCCTTCGGCCATGCCAAAGATGTTGATGAAACTGATGCGCAGATTTTTGAGAAACCACTCAATCAGTTCGGGACGGACCTTTTCCGCCGCGCCGCCGATGACTCTCAACGAGCTCAGGTCATAGTTCTTCATTTTCTCGGCGGATTCGATCCAATACGACATCTGGATCGGGATGAACATCAGGTGAGTCACTTTGTACTTCTCGATCAGCTTCCACATGTCCTCTATCAACGGCGACCTGCAGATGATGGTGGTACCGCCGCGATACGTCATCGGACCATAGAAAGCAACCATACCCGCGTTGTGAAGCACTGGAAGGGTGACCATGGGAACGGACTCATCAGTGTGGCCTAGTGCCTGCCCATTCACGTCCCACTGACAGATCTGATCGTTGTACGTTCTGGGAATGCCTTTGGGAACGCCGGTCGTCCCCCCGGAGAGGTGTTCACAAATGAAGTCATCCGGATGAGGCTTGAACTGGTCGAGGTAATCGTCCGGGTATTCCTGTTCGATCGGAATGTTCAAAAGCTCTTCGATTGAAGTCCATCCTTCCGGCGCCTTTCCGCCCACTGTGAGGCGCACTGTGCAGTACCCACACTCCCCGATAAACTCGTTCACCATGCCGACATAGTCAAACTTTTCTCCGACCGGTAATACGATTCCTTTGGCTTGGTGCAGTTGAACGTGGTAGCTGACTTCCAGCTTCCGGTGTCGTGGCAGACACATTACAGGAATTGCACCAAGCAGATTGAGGCCGAAGAGGACATCCATGGCATAAACCGTGTTCATCATGTCCAAAACGACGAAATCACCGTACGCAATACCCATCCTGTGTAGATGGAGCGCGAGCCGCCGGGCTCTTTGCCTGGATTCTTTCCACGTGACTTCAATTACTCCATCGGCAAAAGCCAGTTTGTTGGGGAAATTCTCAGCATTTCGGTCCAACAGATCGGAAGTAACTAGGTTCTTCCAAAAACCCTTGGCCGTGTATAGCGCGCATTCTTCGGGAGTGAACGGATTCCATCCCTGGATGAGGTCGCGGTGTGTCAGTTTTCTCGGGCTCACCACGGGCTGTTGAAGCATCGGTGAGTAGTCGATCGCTACTTTGGGCTCAGCGCTTGACATACGTTTTTTCCTCTGAACAAGAATTCCGCGGAATCGAACTTCAAAGGGCTGACAACCCGACGTTGAGCAGCCCAAGCGGAAACGACAATATACTGTCGACAATCGATTGTCAACTTAAATTTATCGGCTGCTGTCGACGAGGAACTCCTTGTGGCTACCGAGGCTGCTCAGGCTCCAACATCCCACCATTGCCCTTAATCACAGCCTGCCGTGCGTGATCCGGTTTCGCAGCCCGTACACCTTTTCTCGAACAAAGACGTAAGCTGTTGCAGTATTTGCGCGCACCGCGTTCGACAGCAGCCTTGAAGGTGCCGTTTCATCTGTAAGAGCGGCGGCTCTGTCAAGAATGAAAAGGCGGCACGAGTCTGTGGGCTAGGGCATGGGCGAAGCCGCCGATACATACCTTTGATGTTCTCTCCGTGGTGTCTCTGCGCCTCTGTGACGGGTGCTCTCTAATCCAGCCGGCGCAGCTCCGGACGCATAATCCACATCAGGATGGTTCCGATCAGCGCAACTGAGGCCATGCCCGCGATCGCGTGGGGTGCGCCAATCCATTTGGCGACAGAGCCGGCGAAGAGGCTGCCCAGAGGCGTCAGGCCGAGGAATGCGCAGGTGTAGATGCTCATCACACGGCCGCGCATTTCCAGAGACGACAGGTGTTGCAGCAGCGCGTTGACGTTGGCGATGGCCATCACCATGGAAAATCCGATGATGGCAAGCATCAGGCCGGAAAGCGGCGCCCAGCGCGAGAGGCTGAACAGGACAATAGCTCCGAGAAACGCCACCGTGAAGCTGACCACCAGCCTGCCGCGCCGGCGCGTGCGGCCGATGTAGGCCATGGTGGTAGCGCCCAGCAGCGCGCCCACGCCAGAACAGGCCATCAGCAGACCGAAACCACGCTCGGTCAAATGCAGGATTTCCTTCGCGAACAGCGGAATAAAGATGAAGTAAGGAATGCCGAAGATGCTGGCGAGAGCCACCAGCAATACCAGCAGAAACATGACGCGCTCACGGTGGACGTAGCGAAACCCGGCGGCCAAGTCGGCCCACATGCCGCCTCCGTCAGCGCCGGGACGGCGCGGAGGATAGTGGATCGCGGCCAGCGCGATCAGCACGGCGAGGAAACTGAGTCCATTCAGCACAAAGTTGCCCACCATCCCGACCCAGAGAATTCCGAAGCCGCCCAGCGTGGGACCGATGATGCGCGCCAGGTTGAACTGTGTCGAGTTCAGGGCGATGGCATTAGTGAGGTCTTCGCGTGGCACCAATTCGGTTTGCATGGCCTGGTAAGCGGGCATGGTGAGCGACATCGCCAGCCCGGTGGCAAACGCCAGCAGCACCACCGCCCCTATAGTCACAATCTGTGTATGGGTCAGTGCGGCGAGCACGAAGGCAAAGATCATCATCGCCGACTGCGTGACCATGAGCAGGTAGCGTCGGTTGACCCGGTCTGCGATTACGCCACCGACTAAGGAAAATCCGAGCATGGGCAGGCTGGAGGCGAATCCAACGAGGCCCAGCCAGAATGCCGAATTGCTCCCCGCCAGTTGCAGCACCAGCCAGCCTTGGGCCACGTTCTGCATCCAGGTGCCGACATTGGAGATCAGGTTTCCAGTCCAGAAGAGGCGGAAGTTGCGATGCGACAGCGCGCGCGCCACGCGCGGCCACACGACGGAGGTTGCGGGCAGTTGCGGGGCAACGGTCTGTTCCTGCGCCACACCCTGCAGTAAGCGTGCTTCAACACCGTTGATGGCGTTGGCGGGCGAGGCGACTTCCGCGGTTTGGGTGCGGTTTTCGGACACGATGGGTTTTCATTCTTTGTCTCACAATCGGGCAGTCGCGTTCAATAGTTGCAGTGTGACCAGCCGCCCCCAGCTGGGCATGGAGGGCGTGCCTATGCCACACACGCGCTACACAATTGCGGGCTGCCGCTACAATGAGGGCGGATGAAACGAATCGCTGCACTGCTTATTGCTGTCAGTCTCACCAGGCCCGCGCTGGCACAAAAGGCTCCGGCAAAAACCCTCACCCTTCGCTCCGCTCAGGATGGGGCATCCACTGCTCAGTACGCTCAAGATGTAGCACCCACCGCAATCTTCGGGTTCCGGAATCCGGCGGCCCAACACCAGCGCGAAAAGAAATTCATGGCGGTTCCGAGTCCGGCGCTGGCGCGGGAGCATCTGCGGAAGCTCACGGCCGCGCCCCACATCGCGGGTTCGCCGGAAGACCGTGAAACCGCCGATTATGTCGCGCAGAAGTTCCGCGAGGCCGGACTGAAGACCGAAGTCGTTGAGTACAAAGTCTGGCTGAATTATCCAGTTGAGATCAGCGTGGATGTGGTGGCCCCCACCGGCGTCACTATGCACGGGCCGTCGCGCAAGCGCGTGAACGGTGATACATCCCAGAGCGATCCGCGGATTGTGGTTCCTTTCAATGCCAACTCGCCTTCCGGCGACGTGGAAGCGGAGGTTGTGTATGCCAACTACGGGCGTCCAGAAGATCTGGCGAAGCTAAAAGACTTGGGCATCGAGGTTCGCGGCAAAATTCTGTTGCTGCGATATGGGCAGAACTACCGCGGAGCAAAAACCTTCATGGCGCAGGAACATGGAGCTGCCGGGGTAATCCTGTATTCCGACCCCATGGACGACGGCTGGTTCAAAGGCGATCCGTACCCCACGGGTCCGTGGCGGCCAGACACGGCTGTGCAACGCGGCTCAGTTGGATACAGCTTTGAATTTGCTGGAGACCCGACTACGCCGGGAATTGCATCGCTGCCGGACTTGCCTGAATGGCAGCGCACGCCCCCGCAGCAGTCGCGGGTGCTGCCGAATATTCCGGTCACTCCGCTCTCGAGCGCAGACGCCGCTCCTATCTTGCGCGTCCTAGGCGGGCCGGTCTCGCCCCGTGATTGGCAAGGCGCGTTGCCGGTCACCTACCATATCGGGCCGGGACCGGTACGGGTAAGGATGCATCTGAAGCAGGACTATGGCTACCGCACGATTTGGAACGTCATTGGAACCGTAGCGGGAACGGAGGCGCCGGACGAATGGGCGATCCTGGGAAACCATCGCGACGCCTGGGTCTATGGCGCGGTTGACCCGGGCAGCGGACAGGCCGCCTTGCTGGAAACAGTACATGGCATCGGCGCGCTGCTGAAGTCGGGATGGAGGCCGAAACGCACGCTGGTCTTTGCGAGCTGGGATGCGGAGGAGTACGGGCTGATCGGTTCGACGGAATGGGCGGAGCAGCATGCGCGCGAGTTGGCCAACGCGGTCGCGTATTTCAACACCGACATTGCGGTCTCAGGTCCCAATTTCGGCGCGGCCTGCGACGGCAGCCTTAAGCAGTTCATACGCGACATCACCAAAGCCGTGCCCAGTCCGGCAGGCAGGACCGTGTACGGCGTATGGCTGGAGACGATGCGCAAGCAGGGTGCCGCAACTCGGCCAGCGGCGGAACAGGGGTTCCCGGCGGGCATGCCGGCAGCAGTGGCTGCGAAAGCGGATGTGCCTGTCGGCGATCTCGGCAGCGGGTCGGATTACAGCGTTTTTCTTGACCATCTGGGAGTGCCGTCATGCGACGTGGGCTCCAGCGGTCCTTACGGTGTGTACCACTCGGCCTTCGATAATTTCGCGTGGTTCGAGAAATTTGCCGACCCACAGTTCGTTTATGTGCAGCAGCAGGCGCGAGTGCTGGGACTGCAGATGCTGCGGATGGGCGATGCCGATGTCCTGCCGTATGACTTTCAGGAGTACGCAAACGAAATCGGCGCCTATGTGACAGCCGCGAAAGCCAAAGCACGTATCCGCTGGGAAGAGGAAGCGCTGAGTTTCGGTCCTGCAGAGGTCGCGCTGGCGCGTTTGCAAGCGGCAGCGATTAGTATGACCCGGATGCAGAATGACCCCAAGGCGGATGCGGCGAGTATCAACCGCGCGCTGCGACAGGCCCAACGCGCACTCCTACTGGCTGGAGGCCTGCCGGGACGTCCCTGGTTTCGTCACGCAATTTATGCTCCGGGCGAGTACACCGGCTATGCCGCCGTCCTGCTTCCGGGGGTAACCGAAGCCATTGATGCTGGTGACCAGAGGCGTGCGCGGGAGCAGTTGACGGAACTGGTAGTCGTACTGGCGCGCGCGGGAGAAGCGCTTGCTTCCGCAGAGAATTCAAAACCGGCAGGCGGGAACGTCCGGCCAGCCGGACAGAATCACTCACTGTTGGAGGAGGGCGCGGCTCAAATTGAAGCGGGGGCTGCAACTGGAGACCCTCGTAACCAGTTCCAGCCCCCAGGGTGTCCCAGGTTCTGTGGTAGGTGAGAGCAGTCTGCGCCTCGGCGGGTAACCGCACAAGTCACCGAAGGATTGCACCCGCACGGGAATCAGGACGTGTACTAAAGTAACGTGTCGCCATACGGCCAGTCGAGCGCTGAATTGTCATTCCGAAGGCGGCGAGCCAAACGGCCGACGAATCCCTATTCTGGCAAGAACTCTGAATGGAATAGGGATTCCTCGCTTTCGCTGCGCGAAGACTCGGAATAACAGCTCAGGAGAGAAACACTTTCGACATTGCCGTTTGCTTGCTGCTCCTATTTATTGCTGACCAGCGAGTGCGTAATGGCATGCACTGAGAGTGCGATACGGTTCTGCACCCCGACTTTGCGCATCAGCTTGGCCACATGCGCTTTTACCGTGCGCTCTTCGATGCTGAGGGCAGCGCCAATCTCTTTATTGGAGCGTCCTGCAACCAGCAGCTCCAGAACTTCTTTTTCGCGATCGGTGAAAGTGACCGGTCCGGCAGGAAAGATGCGTCCCGGATGCGTGGTGACGCGCTCGATGAACATGGAGAGCACGCGGCGGGGAGCCCAAACTGAGCCGGAATTGACGATGTGAATGGCCTGCACAAACTCTGCGGGAGACGCGGCTTCGTCAACGTATCCTTTGGCGCCCGCAGCCAGCGCCTTCAGGATGGTTTCGTCGTCGGCGCCCGAGCCGGTCACCACGATGCGCAGGTCGGGACGCGAGGCCTTGAGTCCCGCCATGATGTCGAAAAGATTGCGGCCGTTGCGGCTGCCCAGCAGGACAAGATCAATGTTGTCGCGCTGCGACACTTCTTCCAGCGAAGCGGCAACCAGTTCGAGGTCGTTCTCCGCTTCGAACAGCGCACGAAAGCCGATGAATCGTAACGGATCGCTTTCCACCACGGCGATCCGGATGCGGGGCTTTTTGGCGACAGCCGTTTTGCTCATATCAGTCCAGCTCTGAGGGTGGGCGTAGCATAACTTTTTTGCCTGTGCTGGTAAAGAGGGCGAATCTAAACTGTACCTGCAAAGGAGCCCCGCCATGACCGGAATGGGCAAAGTTTGCATTTTGATGGCGGTGACCATCGCGGTACCCGCAGCTTCAGGCCAGCAGACTGCCGGTCAGGCCGGCACGTATCAGGTAACATCCCCCGGCGATAAGGCCCTTTCGCAATCCGAAGCAGGCGCGCTCGCGTATATGCGCACGGTGGTGGCGGCGCAACGGGCGTATAAGCGCAAGCACGGTCATTATGCGGAGTCTTTGCAGGCCCTGGTCGGCAGTCTGTCGTTCACCCGACGCATGACAAACCCTAACCGCGGCGACTACAAGGTGGGCTTCCAAGGCGGGCGCGAAAAGTATTTCCTCACCCTTACGCCCATCCAGTTTGATACCTCGCATCGGGCCTTCTACGTGGATGAAACCGGCCGTTTCCGCGTGGAAGAGAGCAAGACGGCGACCGCCAAATCCGCACCCCTGAAGTAATAGCTGGGACTAGCCCTTTGGCGTCTCGAACTAAGGTGTATTCCTTTGGATATTAGGTCTTCACATCCATTGGCCGGCGTGCTGATTCCGCTGATACTTACCCTACCTTAACCCTAAACCAATCGAAATCGCGGCTCGACTGCACCACAAAAAAATCCTGGGGGAAACAGGTGCAGGAGAGGCGGCGAAATCAGTTGGAGAAGCTCCCCGATGGTGATCGCCGTCGGGGATTTTCGTTCTGTGCGGGTGAGTACCCGGATTGATGCCACGGATCAGGCGCATACTTCGTCCTCTGCTTGCCGGAGCTTTGCTGGCAATTTGCGGCCTTTTTCCGTTCCAAATCGCCGCAGAAGACGTGTCGCAGGGGAATGCCAGCGCGCCTGTGCAGAACTCAGCCGCAGTGAATCATCCTGCGGATCCGGCACCCGCAAACTCTGCCGTTAAGCCCGTCGCCGTTAATCCTTACGACCAGAGGCTCGCGGTTTTCGAGACACAGTACGCGCAGGCCTCGCCGGCAGAGGCCGCCGTCCTGCTGGGACGCATCTATCGGCTGCGCGATTTTGTGAACGATCCCTCGGCAATCGCCGCCTTCATGGACCGCGCTTCTTCCGACCGGCAGCAGCATCCACTGGTGCGAGACGAAGCTCTGCGTTATCTGGCGCTGACCGACATCCACGGCAACCATTTGGAAGCGGCCGAGGCCAAGCTGAAGGCGCTCGGCTTCGTTCGTGAGTGGGCGATCATCGGACCGTTTGCTGGAGATGTCAGTGGTCCGGAGCAGGGTTTTCGCACTGATGCGAGTTTTACGGATTCTTTGGGAAGGCGCCGCGGTTGGCGGTCGGCCGGCCCGATGGGGCCGCAGACGTGGATGAATCTGGCCGATCGCCTCCCGCAGGCGGCAGGCGCAGTCGCGTTTGCGGCGACCTCGATTTATTCGGAAGAGCCGCAGGACGTAGCCTTGCGAGTCTCGGCCGAATCGCCGCTGTGGTTGTTCGTCAACGGGCAACAGGTGCTCGCAGATGACCAGGGCCAGCACACCGGGATTGGCTTTGATCAGCACGCGGTTGCGGTGCAGTTGCACGCTGGGTGGAACTCGGTGGTGCTGAAGCTTGGCCAACCCGGAACTGATTCCTGGCGTTTTGGAGTTCGTGTCAGCGGCCTGGAGGGCGGTGGCATTCCGTTGCGGGCATCCTGGCAGCAGGAAGCGCACCCCGGAGCGGCGGCAGTACCGTCGTCCAAGCTTTCCAAGCCCGCAGATCTGGTGCACATGGCGAAGGCGCAAGCGCTCGCAGAAAACAACTCAGCGCAGGCTCTTGAAATTCTGGGACGGATTGAACAGGAGCACGCACGCGAGACCGCATTTACATACCTGGAAGCGGCGGCGCGCCGGAAGCCGACTGCCGACCGCTGGCTGGAAGTCGCGCGCAATTGCGGCGAAGGTCCCTGCCGCATGGCTGCGCTGACCGCGGCATTGCAGGCGGAACACAGCAGCGAACCGGCGCGACTGGCACTTGCAAACTACTATTTCGGGCGCAATCAACTGGAGAAGGCACGCAATTTTTTCCAGCAAGCGCTGGAGCTTGTGCCGAATGATTTTGTCGCGGCCATAGGCATGGCGGATTTGTATGCGTCGGTCGGGCTCAATTCTGTCGCCCTGACGCAGACAGAGAAAATTCAAAAGACATTTCCCGGACCGCTTTGGCTGAAACGCAGTCTGGCTGCGCGCTACGAAGATTTGGGGCTGCTCGACCGGGCCCTGCGGCTGTTAGAGCAGGTGCAGCAACAAAAATACGACGGCAGCGAGGAACGTAGCCTGCTGACGCGCATCTATCAGCGGCGCAAAGATGCTCAAGGACTGCGCCGCTTGTATGCAGGCGCTGTCCGGATCAATCCCGCCGACACCGCCGCTCTCGCCGGAATCGCGAACTTGGAAGCCACGGGGCACTTCGCAAACGCGCAGCAGACCATGCGTGCCGCGCTGGAAATAGCTCCGGAAAAAGATGCGCTACGGCAGCAGTATGCCGAACTACTCGCCCGCGCCGGCGATCAGGCGGAGGCGCAGCGTCAACTGGCACGCGCCGTGGAACTGAATCCCAACTTGGAGAGCGCGCACCGGCAACTGCGGTTTGCTTCCGGCGAAGGGCAGGATCCCGACGCTGCATATCTGGTCAACGCAGCGGAAGTGGCTGCGGCACTCCGGCGGTCGGCTGCAGCGGTGCGCAATAACGCCGTCCAACTTGCTGATGTGAGGATCGAACGCGTGTACGACAACGGGTTGTCGTCGGTGCACGTGCAGCAGATTTTCTACATCGCCACGGAGCAGGCAGCGCGCGAGTACAGCACGCGGACCGTGCAGTATTCGCCGGAATCGCAGCAACTGAAGCTGCTGCGCATGCGCGTGCACAAGGCGGGCGGTGGCGTCGTCGAAGGGGAAGACGGCGGCGAGAGCCAGGTGGCCGAAGCCAATGTTTCCATGTACTACGACGTGCGCTCGCACGTGGTCCGGTTCCCTGCCCTGGAAAAACAGGACGTGATCGAACTGGAGTACCGGCTGTCCCCGGCCAGCAATGTGAACCCCTACGGCGATTACTTCGGGGGACTGGTGGTGTTCCGCTCCGCGGTTGAGGAAAAGTTGCAACGATACGTGCTGATCACGCCGGCACGCCGCCGCTTCAACATTGTGCAGGAGCGCATGACGCCCGCAACGGTCACGGTGAAAGGCAACGATCGCATTTATCAGTGGGAGGCGCACAATCAGCCGCCGTTGCCGAACGAACCTCGCGGCCCTTCCGTGACCGAGATCGCGCCCTACGTGCATGTTTCGACTTTCCATTCCTGGCAGGAGTTGGGCCGCTGGTACGCGCGCATGATCCAGCCGCAGATGGTGCTGGATGCGACCTTGCGCGAGGCGGCAGCGCGCATCCTCAGCGGCAGACAAAGCGAGCGGGAAAAGATCAGCGCCATCCACGAATTCGTGCTGCGCAACACGCATTATGTCGCGCTGGAGTTCGGGATCTACAGCTACAAGCCTTATGCCGTCAGCCAGACCTACGCGCGGCGCTTTGGGGATTGCAAGGACAAGGCGAGCCTCATGATTGCCCTGTTGCGCTATGCCGGGATTGACGCCAACTTTGCCCTGGTGCGCACGCGCCGCCTGGGGGAGATTGACGAGCATGCGGCTTCCATCGCGGTGTTCAACCACGCGGTTGTGTATGTGCCAAAGTATGACCTGTGGCTAGACGGCACCGCCGAGTACGCCGGGGCGCGCGAGCTGCCGCTGGAAGATCAGGGTGCGACCGCCTTGGTGGTGGCTGCCAATGGAAATGCGGCATTGCGGCGCATTCCGGTCACAACGCCCGAGGACAACTACACCCGCCGCACGGTACGTGCGCAGGTGTTGCCGAACGGACAGATTCGCTTTGCGGGAACCGCCTACACCCGAGGCGAGGACGCCCCCGGGCTGCGTCGCGAATACGAAGTTCCCGAGCGGCAGCGCACTTCCTTCCGCGACCGGCTGGCGGAAGTTTTCCCTACGGTTCAGGTGGAGGATGTCCGGGTAGAGGGCGCGCACGATTTGGAGCGCGACGTCACTGTTGAGTTCCGCGGAACGGTCGACAATTTTGCCGGACGGCAGATGCTTTCCCTCGCATCAAGCTGGATGCCGCGCACCTATGTACAAACGCTGGCGCCATTGGCGACGCGGTCGCAGCAGTTGTTGTTGCCGGCTCCTTGGACCGCAGACGAAGAGCTTCACTTCCAGCTACCTGCGGGCGCTGCGCTCACGACCATACCGCGGGACACCAGGCTGGAGACGGCGTTCGGATCGGCTTCTCTGAAATACGAGCGCCGGGGACGCGAAGTCGTGATCCGGACATCCGTCCAGTTCCGCAAGTTGCGGATCACGCCCGCCGAGTATCCTGCATTCCGGGAATTCTGCCGGCAACTGGAGCAGGCGTTCCGGAGCGAGGTCAAAGTGACGCTCCGTGGAAACACCAAAACGGCGGAAGGTGGATGAAGGTTCTGGGTCTAACTCGATGCTGCGCCGCTCTCGTTCTTTCGCTGGCATGTGCGGTGGTCCCTGGCGTTGCTTCAGCGGCGAAGCAAACGCGCTCTGCATCTCACGCGGGAGCGGCGAAAGCTCAGTCGGCGGCCGCACTGGCAAATCAGGCGGCGCGGGCGCTGTTTGAAAAATCCGATTTGGACGGCGCCCGGGCGCTCGCAGACGCGGCCCTGCACGCGCGCAAGCCCGGCGAGGAGGCGATCCTCGAAGCGCTGTTTGTGAAAATGGAAGCGGGGGCGCTCCAAGTGGACACCGCGGCGGAACTGGATTCAGCGCTGCGCTTATGCGAGCTGCGGGCGAATACTGACGCGCGCGTGACCGTGGCGGCGGCACGCGTGTTGGACCGGGCGGCGAACACCACGGGATTCCGCGCGATCGTGCCGCGACTTGAGAAGCTGGTCGCTGCCGGCGGCCCGCAAACCACCTACCTGCGAGCGGCCCTGCTGGCGGCTGCCGCTGATGGTGTGCCCGGCCTTTCGGTTACGGATTTGGCGCGGCAGTCCGGGCTGATTACTGATTGGCGCATCGTGGGGCCATTCGGACGATATCCGAATGTCGCGTTCGAGCGGGCGTGGGCGCCCGAGCAGGATGGGCTGTCGCAATCCGCCTACGAAAGCCATGCCGTCGAGAACTTCCGCTTCGAGGACGGCAATCTCGCGCTTCCCGACTATTTTTCACCCTCTGGAATTTTCTATGCCGCTGCCCAAGTGAACATCACCGAACCGGGCGAGTGGCGCATTCGGGTGGAAAGCACGGGCACGCTGCAAATATTTGTTGACGGTACCGATGCACTGACCCGGGATGACCGCTTCGCCGAGCAGCCGGAAGTTGTATGGCGCGCACTGAATCTGAGCCAAGGTGCACACAACATCCTGCTGAAGATGCTGCCATCGGCGGCTCCGCTCCGTGTCGCTTTTTTGCCTCCTGCCGTCACACCTCATCACGCGAAAACCGCGCGTGCTGGAAACCCCGCCGCCGAGCAGAGGGCAACTCGAACGGAGATCACCAACGAAGCAGAGGCCCAATACGTCCGCGCAGCAGAGAGTTACTGGGCGGGCGACTACGCGAGCGCCTTGGGAGTACTCAAACAAGCGCCGAAGTCGGCGGCGACTGATTTCCTTCTAGCTCAGACCTTGGCGCATTCAACGGCGGATGCGACGCAGGAATTGGGACTGCTGAAGCAGACTCTCGCAACCGCTCCGCAGGCTTTTGCGGCGGAGTATCAGCTTGCCGCACGCGCTTACGCGAACAACGACATTGAGGAAGCTCTCCGGTGCGTGCAGCGGGTGGTAGCAGCACATCCTGAATTTGCGCCGGGACAGCACTTGCTGGCGCAGGCGGCTGTGCATCTGAACCTGACGGCGGAGGCAGCGCGGGCCGTGGCAGCCGACATCCGCCTGCATCCCTCGTGTGAGACGCTGCGCAGCGGGATGAAATTCTTTTCCGGCATGGAAGCATTCAAGCATGCGACGCAGATCGAAACGCAACTGGATGGCTGCGCTCCGGGATCCCTCGCCTACGCCCAGGCGCTGAAAGAGGCGGGACGTCACCTGGAGTCTGCTGCTGCGGCTGGCAGGATCGTGGCCGAACGTCCACTGGATCGGGAAGCACGCGCGCTACAGGTCACCGAACTAGCGTTCGCGGGCAAGACAGATGCGGCGAAGCAGGCGGCCGAGCAGCTGGTGAAGCTCGCACCCAACGCCGTGCGGTTTCGGCAGGTGGCACAAAACGCCGCCCTGCGGGTCCCGGATGATCCCGGCGAGCGAGGCAGAGAGCTGCTGAGCGATCATCCGTTTTACTCGCACTATCGGCGGGATGGTCTGCACATTTTTCAGTTGACAGCAAAACGCCGGTTCGCCGGGGGTCCAGCCGTTATTCTGCTGAACGACGCGGTAACGCGGGTGGCGGAAGATGGCAGCGTGTCCGTGTACGCGCACCGGATTACTCGTGTGCTGGACCGTGGCGGAATCGAAAAATATGGCGAGGTAACCCTGCCGCGCAATGCGGACCTGCTGGAACTGCGAACCATCAAGGCCGACGGCACGATGGCCGAGCCGGAATTCAGCCAGCACAAGGCAAGCATCTCGATGCCGGCGCTGGCTCCAGGCGACGCCATCGAGCAAGAGTACGTGGTTCACTATCCCGATTTCGCCTCCGCACAGCGCGCTGGCGCCATGCACTTCACCTTCGGCTCGTTTGCCGCACCCATCTTGTACACGCGGTATGCCGTGCTGTGGCCTGCAAACGCGAAGGTGGCGCTGGTGGAATCCGCGGGTGGCCTGCCCAAATCCGTGACGCATGCGAAGGGCGGAACGATGGTACGCATGTGGGAGAAAGAAAATATTTGGCAGTCGGTGGAAGAGGCTTCGGCCCCGCCCGTGGACCTGTTGCCCACCGTGCGCATCGCAGCGCGCGACCGCGGATGGGATGAGTTGCGTGACTTCTATCGCGACAAACTGATTTTCGCCCTGCGCCCGGGGATGCGGGCGCAGGAAACGGCGGCACGTATTCTTGCCACAGTTCAGGACAATACCGCAGCGACTGCGCCCGGCGGAAAGGCGAACCAGGAAGAAATAGCGCGCGCCATATATCACTGGGTCACGACAAAGGTCCGCCGCGACGATAGTTCGTTTGCAGGCGGCGAGGTTGCTTCCGTAGAGAGTACGTTGAGCGACTTTTCAGGCAGCCGCACAGCGGCGTTGATCGGCTTGGCAAGGGCGGTGGGGATCCAGGCGGACCTGCTGCTCGCTCGCGATGTCACTAAGGAACGCACACCGGATTCCTACACGCGCCCGCTGGTTGTGTTCCGTGTCAGTGAACCCAACGGCGGCACCAAGCAGCTCCTCGCCGATGCCGAAAGGGACGGAGTAGGTCTGGGTGCGCTGCCACCCAGCATCGCACGTACTGACGCCCTGCTCGTGCCCTGGCGGCCGGAAGAGGTGAAGACTGCGACGGCGTTTATAAAGCTGCCAGCGGTGGCCAGCGATGAGCAGAGCACGGCTGATGGCGACGTATGGCTGGACGCGCAGGGCAATCTTTCTGCGGTCCTGACCATTCGCATGGGGTCGTCACGCGGCGCGCAGATGCGCTGGATCCTGAGCGGCATTGATCCCGGCGAACGCAAGCACTTCTTCGAGCAACTGGCGATGCGTATCTTCCCGGGCGCGTCCGAAGCCACCGGCGCAGTGCGCAATGAACTGAATCCCGACCAGTCGCTGGAAATCCTTCTGAATTGTCGGGCGCCGCACTTTGCGAATTTCGCCGCTGGCATCGCGGACATGGACCAGCTCGTGCCGGCGCTGGGATTGCGCAAGATGTACCTGGGCGCAGACCCGCGACGCTTCCCGCTGTACGTGGATACGCCCCTCGTCGAAAAGGCATCGTTCCGCGTGCGTCTGCCGGAAGGGATTGGCGTGAAATATAAGGCTGCGGATGTTCGCTTGCGGAGCGAGTTTGGTTCCTACTCGGTGGAGTTCCGGCAGGCGGCGCCGAACGAGATCGAAATACGGCGCACGTTCGAGATTCCCGTTCAGATGGTACCGCCGGAACGGTTTTCCGGCTTCAGCCGCTTCGCCCGCCAGATAGATGAGGCCGAGCGGCAAAGGCTGGTAATTGGTAATTTGTAATTGGCAATTTGCAAAGTTAGGGACGATGCGCTGCATCCTCGTCCTTTGCCGCAAACGGTGAGTGCTGGGCGCGGGTCACCTTTACGAATTACAAATTACACTTTACTAATTCAGTGCGTGTACTCGTCGCGGACTTCCTGCCAGGCGCCCTGAATTCCCCGCTGCTGGGCCTGTTCGGCGAAGCGCTCGGCAATCTGGGAGAGTGTTTGGAAGATTTGTATGCCGCGGGTGACGTATTGCGGCGCGTGCTCCCAGATCGTCTCAAACTTTTCCGGATACTCGGAGGCCAAGACAGCAAGGCCTACGGTAGCGGCGGCGATGCCCGCCGGGCGCTTGCCCGTGGCCAGCAGGATTGCACCCGTGCCCAGCGAACTGAACACCAGTACCCGCTTCCATGTAGTCATTCCGAAGTCCTCCTTTAATATGTCTGCCGCTGAGGCCTTGGTCAGGACCATCGACTCCAAGCGAATTCCCTGTCAAGATCCAGGAACCGAATTACGAGCTATTTCGGCACTTCCGCTGCCTGCCACGGATTCTGCCCCGCGAAGCACGTCCGGACTTTCAGATTAGATGCACGGCGCGAACATGGGACAAAGCCGACGCTATAGTTTAATGTCTCGGCCCACGTCCGCAACCCGGGTTTCAGGTCCGCACGTTATAATGAGTTGGAGCGCGCCCGTAGCTCAGCTGGATAGAGCGATTGCCTCCGGAGCAATAGGTCGGGAGTTCGAATCTCTCCGGGCGCGCCAGACCCCTTAAACTGCCCTTCAAGTCAACCCTGCGGAGTTCAAAGCTGCGGGCTCGCAGCTGTCTAATGGTAGGGGTGTGATTCAGAGTGGTCACGGTAAAAAACGATGACCTTTCCGTCGCGCTGTTTGTTGGTCAGGGTCTCACCATCGGCAGAAACCTGCCAGATATCAATGTCGTCGTAAGCCTGATAGCCATCCAAATCGAGGAAGGAGCGGGTGGTGATGACTAGCTGGGGGTTTTTCTTATCCCAGCGCGCGCGTGAATAAGCCCGTTCGATGCGCGTGGTGTAGCGCGGGCGTTCCTTCCCGTCAGTCAGGAAGGTATCGCTAGCATACAAATTCTTGCCATCGTAGCGGTCAAACCGGACTTCGTCGTAGGTCTGGGTCACGACGAGGGTGCTGGTCTTGAATCTTCTCAGATCGGCATTCGTCAGGTCACGGTCCAGTTTCCAGATGCCGGAGAGGTTGGGCACGACCACCATTGCGGGATCGGCTCCGGCAAAAGCCTGTCCCAGCGGCAGAACCATTTGTGCCAACACGAACATAGCCACAAGAAGAATTTGCATACGCTCTTTTAACTTACCTGCTTATAACAAGGACTCTAGAAAACTGTGGCGAGTTGTCCCTGCACGGAGTGTTGTTGCACTTTTCGCGAAAAGTTTCACAAAATTTGCGCCGCGCCCAAAAATTTGGCGAGGCTGGGGGGACCTTAGTACCCGCGCCAGTTCACCGCGCCCGCCACTACGGAATCAGCAGCAGCTTGCCTGTGGTCTTGCGGCCTTCCAGATCGCGATGCGCCTGCTGCGCCTCCTCTAGCTTGTAGACGTGCTGAATGTGAAGTTTCAGCTTGCCCGCACTGATCATGCCCAGAACGTCGCCCGCACGATACCCCAGTTCTTCGCGACTGGCAATGTAGTGGGTCAGCGACGGACGGGTGAGGAACAGCGAACCTTTTTGTGTAAGCCGGATGGGATCGAACGGCGGTACCGCGCCGCTGGAAGCCCCGAATAGGACCAGGTAGCCGCGCGGACGCAGCAGGTTGAGGTCTTTTTCAAACGTGTCCTTGCCAACACCGTCGTAGATGACATGCACACCGTTTCCACCGGTGATGCGCTTGGTCTCTGCTTCAAAATCCTGGTGGGTATAAATAATGACTTCGTCGGCGCCCGCTTCCCGGGCCAGCTTGGCTTTCTCTTCAGAACCCGCGGTGCCGATTACGCGTGCTCCGAGCTGGTTTGCCATTTGCACTAGGAGCAAGCCCACTCCTCCGGCTGCTGCATGAACCAGCGCCGTCTCGCCTTTCTTCAGCGGATAGGTGGTATGGACCAGGTAGTGTGCGGTCATGCCTTGCAGCATGGCGGCAGCAGCCTGGCGGTCATCGAGCTTGTCCGGAATCCGCACCAGCCGACTGGCTGGCACAGCCACGTATTCCGCATAGCTGCCGAGAATGCCCGTATAGGCCACCCGGTCGCCGGGCTTCAGTGATTTGACCTCGCTGCCAACCTCGGCCACAACACCGGCGCCCTCTTGTCCGTCCACGAAGGGCAGGTTGGCAGGGTAGCGTCCTTCGCGGAAGTAGATGTCTATGAAGTTGACCCCGGCAGCCGAGAGCTTCACCACGGCCTCGTCGGCTTTCGGCTTGGGTATAGGGAGATCGACGAGGGTAAGAACTTCGGGTCCGCCAGTCTTTGCAACCTGAATGGCTTTCATAGCGCAAACATTCTAACCCGGTGGCCAGTGCAGCGCGCGTCCGCCGACGAGGTGCAGGTGCAGATGAAACACCGACTGGCCGGAGCGCGGGCCTACGTTATAAACGGTGCGGTATCCTTCTTCAATACCGCGCTCGCGGGCGATTTTGGCGGCTATTAAGTGCGAATAGCCGATGATCTCAGCGTCTTCCGGCTTGGCGTTCTTGATATCAATAATGTGCCGCTTGGGCAGGATGAGCACGTGGGTGGGAGCAACTGGTTTGATGTCTTCGATTACGAGCACGCGGTCATCTTCGTAAACTTTGCGCGAGGGAATTTCGCCTTTAATGATCTTGCAGAACAAACAATTAGCCACGGAAATCTCCTTTCGCAAAGTTGAGAGGATAACCCACGAAGCGCCATGATTTCCATGTGCCGGAAACCCCGACGTCTCGCGTTGCACTCCGGTTTGTAGCACAATACATCCAAGCCCGGTTGGCTGTGCACAACAACAACGTTTTTCAACTAAGCAACGAAGCTCCGCTGAACTGCGCTTCGCTTCGTTGCGAGCTCAAGGATGGGTCGGCGGCGGGCCGCGTCAAGGGTCGAGATGAACGCCAAAAACGGGCGCCCTTGACCCCGCCCGCCACCTCCAGCGCTATCTGTGTGCCTTGACAACGCCAACGTCGTCATACACGGAATGACACCATCAATTTGCTGCTCGTTGCTTGGTGCTGTCCTCGCGGGGTCTGCCCTCGTCATGGTAGGCTGTTGTTAATCAGGTACCCCCTCCATGCAAAAAACATTTCTACTCATTTCCGTTCTAGTGCTGGCGGTGTGCGCGTTCGCGGAAGGCACGCGCACCTGGGAGCAGTCAAAGTTCGAAGAGTTTGAGAAGGGCACGGCGAGAGGAGTGGCCATTCGCAGCAATGGCGCGCTGGAGCTGGCTCCCGCATTCAGTGCGGTGACGACTACGCCGTCTACCTACATCTGGTCCATCGCCGCCGATGACGGTGGCGCAGTGTACGCCGCGGCCGGCTCTCCAGCACGCGTGTACCGGATCGCGCCTGATGGAACTACGAGCATAATTTTCCAACCGAAGGAACTCCAAGTGCAAGCGCTGGTGGTGGACAGCAAGGGCGTCATATATGCCGCCACTTCGCCTGATGGCAAGGTTTACAGGATCGAGCACCATAAGCCTTCGCCGCGAAAGCCAGCGCCAGCCGCCAGCGCCGCGGAGGAACAACTAGAAGGCCGCGCACAAGCTACGGTTGATCCTAACTGGGTATCATCTGTCATCTTCGATACGAAAACAAAATACATATGGGACTTGGCGCTGGACCGGCAGGGGCGTCTGTACATCGCCACCGGCGACCAGGGGCAGATCTTCCGAGTGAACAATAAAGGCGAGGGTTCGGTTTTCTTCAAGAGCGATGAAGCCCACATTCGCGTGCTCGCGTTTGATCCGCAGGGGAACCTGATTGCCGGCTCCGATGGCAGCGGGCTCGTGTATCGCATATCGCCGGAAGGGAATGCTTTCGTCCTGTACAGCGCGCCGAAGAAGGAAATTACCGCGCTTGCCATTGATCAAGCAGGCAACATCTACGCTGCCGGGGTGGGCGAGAAGCGTCCGGCTACGCCGCAGCCCGGAGCAGTAGTTGGAATCAATCCCGCGTTGATGGCGTCGCCCGCTGTTGTGCCGACCGCACCGGGAACACTGCCCATGGCAAGCTCGCCAATTCCCGTCCAGCAGTTGCCGGCGAATTTCCCCTTGCCGGGGCTGGGGGCGGTCGGCTCGGAGGTGTATCAAATCGCGCCTGATGGCTCGCCGCGGCGGATTTGGAGCTCCCAAAACGATCTTGTGTACGCTCTTGCCTTCTCCCCGAACGGCGCGCTGCTGGCCGGAACCGGCAATAAAGGACGCATCTTTTCGATTCGCGGGGAAGACCAGTTCACCGACCTGTTGAAGGCCAGCGCCACCCAGGTGACACACTTTGCGAAAGCGCCCGAGGGACGAGGCCTTTACGTCTGCACCAGCAATCTGGGCAAGCTCTTTCTGCTGGGCGCCCATCCGGGCACGGAGGGCACCTATCAGAGCGACGTCTTCGACGCCCACATCTTCTCCCGTTGGGGTAGGGCGGAGGTGCGCGCCCAGGGCAACTTCGAGTTATGGGCACGCAGCGGTAACGTTGATAATCCCGACCGGAACTGGAGCCCGTGGCGGAAAGTCGAGCTGGCGAAAGACGCGCCTTTAGACGTACCTCCGGCGCGGTTCATTCAATGGAAAGCAGTGCTGCGTCCCAATCCGGCGCCGGTGATTGACAGCGTGCTGCTGAACTACCTGCCCAAGAACGTAGCGCCCGTCCTGAAAGAAGTTACGGTGCAGGTGGGCGCTCGCTTCCAGCCATTGCCCAAGTCTCCGCAAAAGGGCGGTGCCAATTCCGTTGTGACTAAGCCAGCAGCGGGACCGCAACCGGAAATCCCGGTTCCGGTGGTGCGCGACCGCGATTCCATTGCCGTGCACTGGACAGCGCAGGACGACAATGACGATCAGCTCGTCTATTCGCTCTACTATCGCGGCGATGGCGAGACCCGCTGGAAGCTGCTCAAGGACGACATTACTGATAATTTCTACGATTTCGACGCCGGCCTGCTGCCCGACGGCGGCTACACCGTCAAGGTAGTCGCCTCCGATGCACCTTCGCACTCGCCCGACCAGGCGCTGAGCGACGAAAGAGAAAGCCAGCGCTTTGAAGTGGACACCACGCCTCCACGCATTGACGACTTGAACGCTGCCGTAGAAGGCGATCAGTTGCGCATCACCTTCCATGCTGCCGACACCTTCTCGATGATCAAGCGCGCTGAGTACTCGGTTGATGCCGGCGACTGGCAATTTGTTGAACCGGTGGGGGGATTGTCGGATGCGCGGGTAGAAAACTACGATTTCTCCGCACGTGTCCCGAATTCAGTGTCTCTGGCAGCGGCGGCTTCCAACGGCAAGAGCACCGGGCGTGGAAACGGTGATCCGCCAGCGGCGCGCGTCTCAGGCGAGCATCTGGTCGTAGTTCGCGTTTGGGATCGCTTCGATAATGCCGCAACCGCTAAGACAGTGATTCACGCCAAGTGAACTGCAACCCGGTTGTTGCCGGGTACGCGAGACAGGCCCGCCCGGCTGGAAGCCAGGCGCTTTTGTGCTTCCCTCGGTCGATCGAGAACGGTCACTAGTTGCAAAAAGTGATGCTGAACGACCGGACCCTGAGTGAACGGGCAGGGACTCAAGGCCGTCGCTCTGCCCGGTTCTGGATAAACCAACGTAACTAGCCAACGGGAAAATGCGTGCGAGATTTAACCCCCCCGCTTGTACAATGGCGGCCATGTACGAGTACAAAGTCCTTCATGTTGGCGGTCAGAACCTCGAACGGCACCTTAACGATGCCGCGAAAGTGGGTTGGCACCTGGTTCGGGTAATGCCCGCTCACGACGGCAATTTGCTTGCTGTTCTGGAACGCGAGGTCCGAACACCGGCTCAGCCATAAAAGCGTCTCTTTCCGGGCCATATCTGGTCGGCTTGGTGCGACGGCATCTGCCCGATGACGATGTCATCCGCGGCACACCTTTCTAGACACCACTCTAATCAAGCAATCGCCTTAGCCGTTCTAGGGCAAATCGCAATTTGGTTCGGGGAATGTTTCAACGACCCAATGGCGCAGTCGGTAAATGGCTCAATGAATATGGGGGCTCTGGCGGGTGTTGCGCAGGACTTTGCGCCGGGAACTCTCTTTCACTTTCACATCGAACTGTACGGGCAGCTTAGTGGGCGGGAAGCAAGCTCGGACGTTGCACGCCTGGTACTTAAGCGTGCCGTGCACGCGGAAGGTGCCCGGCGGTATTGATTGTGCCGCCCGCACCAGCGCGGTTACGCGGAAGTCTCCGGTATAGACGTTGAGTTCTTCGGGTGTGAAATCAAAGCGCATGTCTTGTCCTGCGGGATAGGAAATCTTTCCGATGGCAAGATTTGTCGGCGCATCCAATTTCACCGTAGTAGCTACTAATAAATCACCGCGGGGCTGGTTGGAGTTGATGTGAAAACCGGCAGGAACGCGGAAGTCCAACTTCACAGTGGACGATTTCCCGGGGCCGATTACCACGAGCGGCACCGGAGCGAGTTGTACGAGCGGGGCTTTCGGTCTGACCGAGCCGAAATCGGCAAGCTCGTCGCTGGCAGCCTCCTCGCCCGCCAGCGCGCCGGTGGAAATTAGAAGCAACAAGCTAATGATCGCAAATATCGCGCACACGTGACGAGTGGTGCCTGATGTCGTAAAAGGGGAACTCACCGCTGCACTCCCAAGGGAAGCTGGCTTACGGTCTGGGCGCCAGCCGAGGGTGCCTGCTGCTTCAGTGCGGTTTTGACGTTTTCTTCGATTTCTCTGTGAGTGACCAGTCCGAACACGCGGCTGACGATCTTGCCGTCGCGCCCGATGCAAAAGGTCGTGGGCAGCGCCTGCACTCCGCCGTACGCGTCAGCGACGTTTTCCGTCCCTAGCAGGATCTTATAATTCACGCTCATTGACTGGATGAAATTGGCGATGGTGTCGCGCCCGGCGTCGTCCATGGCCACACCCAGGACCTCCAGGCCTTGTGGCCCATATTCCTTCTGCAGATCAACGAACCACGGCATTTCTTCCTTGCAGGGCGGACACCAGGTGGCCCAGAAATTCAGTAATACCGCCTTGCCGCGATAGTCGGAGAGACGAACGGTATTGCCGTCGAGATCCTTCAGTTCAAACTCCGGGGCCAACTTTCCCTTGACTGTCCCCGTGAGCGGGCCTGAGGGATCTCCTGTGCCGCCGCCGCGCGACTTGCGCACACCCGTCCACAGCATAACGCCGACGGCGATCACCACGACCGCCAGTACCAACAAATTGCGTTTCACTTAACAACTACTCCTTACAAAGCGAACCGGTTCAGAAAAGACAGATATCCGGACAGTCGGCCAAACCCGGTGCTGAAAATGAACAGCAAGCCAATGGCGATCAGCAGCACTCCGCTCACAACTTCGACAGCATGCAGATGTCGCCGGAACCGGCCATAAAAGACCAAGAACCGGTCAATAAGGAACGAAGTGAACAGGAATGGCAGGGCTAATCCCAGCGCATAGACGCTCAGCAACCGCATGCCATGAAACACCGTCGCTTCGGTCGCGGCAAGCGTGAGGATAGCCCCGAGGATCGGGCCAGTACATGGCATCCAGCCGAACGCGAAGGCGAAGCCCACGGCGAACGCCCCCCACGGCGTGCTGTCACCCTTGATGCCGTGAAAACGCTTGTCGGCGTACAGTGCCTTGATTTTCAGCAGTCCAAGAAGATGAAGCCCGAAGATAATGATGATTCCGCCGGCGACCCAGCGAAGAACGGTGTGGTACTGCAACGTAAGCTGTCCAACGGTAGTCGCAACCGCTCCCAAGGAGACGAACACCAACGTGAAACCGGCGATAAACATCAGGGAGCTGAATAGAACTCTGCCGGATACGCGTCTGTCATCACTTTGAAGCGCCCCCACACTGCTGCCTGAAATCAGCGAGACGTATCCCGGAACCATAGGCAGCACACAAGGAGACAGGAATGACAACAAGCCCGCGATGAACGCGGCGGAATAGGCTGGAACGCTGGACATTACCATTACATTTTACGAGAACTCGGGCCCGTTTGCCCGGATCGCTAGATATAAAGACGCAAGTGCGAGGAGGAAGTTACAAAGATTTGGTTATTTGGTCATTGGGTTAATTGGTTAATGGACAGCGATGATTTTGGCTGTGTGCTTCTGCTGATCTTGAAGACGATCCGATTCATTAACCAAATAACCAAATTTTCCAAATAACTAATTACTGTCTTACTCCGATCCAGCCCTCGGCGACGACGATGGAGTTGCCGGGATTGTGGGGATCGTATTTCACCGAAGCCGGCAGGCCAATGCGGCAGCTATCGATGTCCACGAACTGCCGCAGGCTGGTGATGTCCTGTGCGGCCTCATAAGATACCCCGCCGACGTCATAGGTATAGATAAGCAGTTGGATGGTGCCGTGTCCGTTGGGATTGATTTCACGCACGTCGAGGACTGTGCCATCGGTGATACGTCCCGTCGCGCTGATGCGTTGACGCCGGGCCTGCTCGATCTGCTCCGGAGTCTTGCGTTGGCTGCGCAACCAATAACCAAGACCGCCCGCGGCGGCCACCGCGACGCCCACCAGCACTGGATAAAGGCGAAGTGCGTTCATGTTGTCTGTTGAGTGGCCGTTAGCTTACTACCAAGATCACGACAGTGGCATACAGCAATTACCTTAACCAGAGTAGATGCTCGAATCCAAGTTCTAAATCGCATGGGGATACCAAATCGGTACACGAAAGGGTACGGCACACTTGGGCCGCAGGGTCAGAGATGTAGGCGGAGGGAGAAACTACGATTTCACTTTTTCCCAATCCTTCAAGAATGCCGCCAGACCTTTATCGGTCAAAGGATGATTAAACATCTGGTCGAGCACTTTCCAGGGAATGGTGGCCACGTGCGCGCCTGCCAGGGCTGCCTCCACCACGTGCAGTGGATGCCGGATAGACGCTGCCAACACCTGCGTCTTGTAATTGTAATTTTCAAAAATCTTCACGATCTGGCGGACCAGGGCGCTGCCATCGTGGCTGATGTCGTCCAGTCGGCCCACGAACGGACTGACGTAAGTTGCGCCCGCCTTGGCGACCAGCAGCGCCTGGGTGGGTGAGAAGCACAGCGTCAGGTTGGTCTTGATGCCGTCTGCAGTGAGACACTTGCACGCCTTGATGCCGTCGCGGGTGGTAGGGAGCTTGACAACCACATTCCTGTGCCAGGCCGCGTATTCGCGTGCCTGCTGGCACATACCACCCTGGTCTACCGCGGTGACTTCCACGCTTACAGGCCCGTCCACGACATCGCAGATCTGCAGTATGGTCTCCTGGAACGGCTTACCTTCCTTCGCGATCAGCGAAGGATTCGTGGTTACACCATCCAGTATGCCCAGAGCGGCGGCTTCACGAATTTCGTTCAGGTTCGCAGTGTCTATAAAGAATTTCATGGCGCGCCAACTATTCGAAATTGGGTGATTTTGCCATTGAGTCATTGGACCGATGATCGAACCGAGGTTCTTGCGCCTTCATTGCTGGCTCAATAACAAAATCGCTCATTGGCTCAATCTTCAGTAATCGTTGACTACGGGATTGCTCAACGTCCCCACACCTTCAACGCTGATTTCCACTACGTCTCCGGCCTCAAGCGGCCCCACGCCCGCAGGGGTGCCGGTGGCGATCAGATCACCGGGAAACAGCGTCATCACTCGGGAGATATATCGAATTATAGCATCGAGCGAAAAGATGAATTCCGTCGTGACGCCATGCTGCTTGAGCTGCCCGTTCACGCGCGACTCAACCGTTACGCCCGCCCATGGATCCAGTTCATCGTTCACCACCGGGCCGACGGGGCAGAAAGTGTCGAAACCTTTGGCGCGCGTCCACTGGCCGTCTCTCCTCTGAAGATCGCGCGCGGTGACATCGTTCACGCAGGTGTACCCGCGGATGTACTCGCGGACATCCGCATCGTCACGTACATGCCGGCAGCGCTTGCCGATAACGACTCCCAGTTCGCCCTCGTAGTCCACGCGCTCGGAATCTTTGGGGCGGCGGATTTGCTTGCCCGGCCCGATCACTGCCGAGGGCGGCTTGAGGAATATCAAGATCTCGGTGGGGATGGTATTGTCGAGCTCCTTGGCGTGTTCGAGATAGTTACGGCCGATGCAGACGATCTTCGAGGGCAGCGTGGCCGCCAGCAGGTGCGCCTCGCTGAGCGGAATGTGGTCAATGCGCCGCGTCGGCAGCTCGTCGAGTCGCTCTTCCGAACCGGGCGGCAACAGCAGCAGGCGGGTGATGACTTCACGGCCGGCTACCGGCTCGATTAGTCCGTAGTGATGTTCACTGTTCAACTCAAATCGGCAGTATTTCATTCAGAGTTTCCTTGAAAGATATCGAACGCGCTCCACAGAGAGCCCCGCCGCGTGCAACTCATAGGCGAGGCAGTGCTCGTAAGCTTTTTCCAGCAGTCCCGGACCCGACGCCGTATGCACCTTCATGGCAGCGCCAATTACTTCGTGCCTGATTTGGTTCGGGTGCATCTTTTCCTCTGCGTCCTCCGCGTCCTCTGTGTCCTTAGCGTTCAAGCTTTAGTTTTACGGCACGGATTCGCTCGTCTCCTCTGATTTGCCGCTCTCGTTCCCGCGCAGGTCCACTGCGGTGACCGAGTAAAAGTATTTCTTTCCTGCCGTGACGTTCTGGTCGCGGAATGCCGGCGTCTTCACCAACTCGCGGTTGATTTGCACGGGAGGCTGCGCCGCTTCCTGGCGATATACGTTATATCCCGCGAGATCGCTCTCGGTATTCGGAACCCAGGTCAAGTCAATGAAGGGTTTCTGGCCAACTCCGGAATATACCGCTTCCAGCCCGCTGGGCGGGGCTGGAGGAAAGATGTCGCTGGCAAAAACCTTGATGTCGGGGGAATCGGCGCCCTGGACCTCGGCAACGATTTTGCCGGCGCTGGAAACAATGGTCAGCGGCGCCACGTGATACAGATAGCTCTTCTGCCATTCGAAGTTGCGATCGGCAAACTGGTCAGCAGGAGGCGGAACAGCCTGCGCGGCGGTTTGCCCGATCAAGGTTTCAACTGGGCTGCCTTCCTGGCGACGGTACACACGGTAGGCGTAGCTTAGTCCAGCAATTGGTGTAAACGGCGCGGCCGTCCATTTGAGCAGGATGGCGTCGGGCCCGGAATTTGCTGTCACAGTTGCGGGTGGCGACTGCGTCGGCGCTAGGGCGACGCGCACTTGGTTGGAGACGCCCGCGCTGCGTCCGCGCACATTCAGAGCCTCGATCGCGTAGGTCGCAAATCCGGTGGGGTGCTGGCTTTGTATTTGATCAGTCAGCGTATCCGTAAACTCCAGCTTTGCTGGCGGCTCGGTCGTCGGGATACTTGCGACCTTTGACGCCGGGATCTCTGCGACCGCCTGCACGCACTGCGTCATGGGAAACACCTCTATACCGCGGCAGACGCGAGCCGGACCGAGCTTGGCTACGCGGACGTTCGTGCCATCCGTGTTCTTGCGTGGGGGTGTCCAAGCCAGTGTGACTTTGTTCCCTTTGCGCGTGGCGGCCAGGTCTTCGGCAGGACGCGGCAAGTTCAGCGACGGGGGTTGCGGCGGCCCAGGCGTTCCGCAACCTGTCAGGGCGACCACAATGGTTGCGACCAGCACCAGCTTGAGAATAGTTCTCACCATGAGCAGTTGTCACTAGCCAGTTCTCGGCACTGCCATTTCACAGGGTGCCACCAGAAACTGGAAACTGAAAAGGTTATCAGGTTATCAGAAGACAGCCGGATTGCAGCAGCGAACATCGCGACGGATTGCCACCACAATGCTGTTGCTTGGTGCTTGCGCTTGTTGCTGGAGCTGTTGCAAATCCATTTTGAAGGTAACGCTTGTTCCCTCAGGGGCTGAAAGCCCAGTTTTTCTGGCGCCCGGAGCGGCCCAGTTGAAGCCGGGCCCTTTCAAAGCACTATTTTTGAAACACGCTCCAGCCTGGTTTCTTACGCCGGCTTGTATGCGATCAGCGTTTCCGGATAAAGCGTCACGCGGCAACCGACGACCTGCCCGCGCGAGAACAGCCGCTGGAGGGAGTACTTGTCCAGCAAATAGAGATGATCGTAAGCCGGCTTTCGCAGTGCTGTGGCCAGGCGGCGCTGCTGCGCCTGAGGGAGGAACTGCACCAGCGGCAAGTGGTAATGCGGCTCGAAAGGATACAGCAGGTTGGGCGTAGCCACGAACCAAGCCCTCCCGACTCGCTGCACCTCGGCAGCAAAGCGCTGTTGCGCCTCCCATCCCGGAAGATGCTCGATCACGGCGTTGGAATAAACGATGTCAAAAGATTGGTCGGCAAAGGGCAACGCGCAGCCGTCGAATACCAGCGCGCGAGCTTCCGGAAAGCAGTGGTGATAATCGCTGACGTCGCGTAACGACAACCCGCCCCCGGTAATCTGCCGCCGCTCGGGGTAGAAGGACTCGAGTTGTTCCGGCACGCCGACATTGCTGCCGGAAACACCCACGTTCAGGATGCGCATCTGCGGGGTCGGTCGCAGCAGTTGCAGGAAGAGGCGATATTTCTTCTCCCGCGACTTGCGGTGCAGATAGGCGGATACCGGGTTCATCAAAGTAGCTGATGCTCGGCTACTTTTTCGGGTGGCACGGAGTCACTTTCTCCAGTTGCATGATGCGCAACCGAAACAGGTTCAATGGCTCAATAACCCGATCACTCAATGACTCAATTACAGGATGTACCGCGACAAATCCTGATCCTTGACGATATCGGCCAGCATCTTGCGGACATAATCGGCGTCAATTGTGACGTTCTTCTCTTTGCGGTCAGGAGCTTCGAAGCTGATCTCGTCCAGCACGCGTTCCATGATGGTGTGCAGGCGCCGCGCTCCGATGTTCTCCGTTCCTTCGTTCACGCGGAACGCAAAGCGCGCCACCTCGTCGAGGGCTTCACGCGTGAATTCCAGCTTGATGCCTTCGGTCTCCAGCAGGGCCGTGTATTGCTTCACCAGTGAAGACTTCGGCTCGGTCAAAATCTTGATGAAATCTTCCATGGTGAGCGACTGCAGCTCTACCCGGATGGGGAAGCGCCCTTGCAGCTCTGGAATCAGGTCGCTGGGCTTGGAGACGTGGAATGCGCCCGCGGCAATGAACAGGATGTGGTCGGTGCGCACCATGCCATAGCGAGTGTTGACCGTGGTGCCCTCGACGATCGGCAAGATGTCGCGCTGCACGCCTTCGCGGGACACATCCGGGCCGTGGCCGCTTTCGCGCCCGGCGATCTTGTCAATCTCGTCGAGGAAAATGATGCCGGAGTTTTCCACGCGCTCGACGGCAATGCGCGTTACCTGGTCCATGTCAATGAGCCGCTGCTCTTCTTCCTGGATCAAATAATCGAAGGCTTCGCTGACCTTCATCTTCCGCTTTTTGGTACGCTGGCCGAAGATGTTGGGCAGCATGTCCTTGACGTTGATGTCCATTTCCTCGACGCCCTGGTTGGAGATGATTTCGAACGCCGGAAAAGATTTTTCGCGGACCTCAATTTCAACCAGGCGGTCGTCCAGCTTGCCTTCGCGCAGTTGCTGGCGCAGTTTTTCGCGGGTGCGCGAGTGCGAATCGCCTGTCTCCAGGGCCGAGCCAAAACCCACCAGTTCGCCGCCGTCCCGTCCGGCGGGGCGCGACGGTGTGGAAGCCGAAGGAAGCAACATATCCAGCAACCGCTCTTCAGCGTTGAGTTCCGCCTTGTCAGAGACGTCTTCTAGCTTTTCCTCGCGCACCATATCTATGGCGATCTCGACGAGATCGCGAATCATGGATTCGACGTCACGGCCGACATAACCCACTTCGGTGAACTTCGATGCTTCCACTTTGAGGAAGGGAGAGTTTGTCAGCTTCGCCAGCCGGCGCGCGATTTCGGTTTTACCGACACCCGTGGGGCCGATCATGATGATGTTCTTGGGAATGACTTCCTCCGCCAGTTCCGGTGTCAGCTTCTGGCGGCGCATGCGGTTGCGTAATGCGATCGCCGTGGCGCGCTTGGCCGCATTCTGTCCCACAACGTACTTATCGAGCTCCGCCACAATTTCCCGTGGGGTCAGCTCGTCCAATGTGATCTGCTCTTCTTCCGCCGCTTGGGGTAAATAAATGGCCATACTGCAGTTCTCGGTTCGCAGTACTTAGTTCTCAGTTCGCAGTACCCAGTTCTCAGTTGTCGGTTTCCGGTTCCTCAATTGAGCCAGAGCGTTCTCCCACTAAGCCTCTGAACTGGTTTTATTCAATGACTCAATGACTCAATCCTACAATTCTTCTATGGTGATGTTCTCATTTGTATAGATGCACATCCGGCCCGCAATCTTCATCGCTGTTTCGGCGATCTCGCGCGCGGAGAGCTGGGTATGCTCGGCGAGCGCCTGGGCTGCCGCCATGGCGTAAGGACCGCCGCTTCCAATGGCGGCAATGCCAGTCTCGGGTTCGATCACGTCGCCTGCGCCGCTGATCAAGTATGTCTGCGTCTGGTCGCACACCAGCAGCAGCGCTTCCAGGTGACGCAGGATTTTATCCGTGCGCCAGTCCTTCGCCAGCTCCACTGCGGCCCGCCCCAGATTGCCGTGATACTGCTCCAGCTTGGATTCAAAGCGGGCAAACAGGGAAAAGGCATCAGCAGTAGATCCCGCGAACCCCGCCAGAATCTTTTCTTGGTACAAGCGGCGGATTTTGCGGGCATTGTGTTTGACGACACCTTCGCCCAGCGTGACTTGGCCATCCCCGGCCAGTACGACCTTGCTGTCCTTACGGACACACAAAACTGTTGTGGAACGCACTAAAGGATGCTTCATCATCTGGCTATCAAGCCATTATAACAGCCCGCATATTTGGCTCTTTCGATTCGGTCATCGCTGATTTGCAACCGAAACACTGATGGCGGGCACGTTACTAGCCCGTTTTGGCCGCGTTTAACTGTCGGACCAGATCTTCCATCTGGGCTTGCAGCACATGGCGGATGGAGAGCATGCCGAGCAACTTGCCAGCGGCGTCCACTACCGGCAGATGCCGGTAATGCCGCACCATCATGACGGCGAACGCCTCCGCCTCACTGGTTTCCTCGGTGGCCATTTCCACCGGCGTGGTCATAAGTTCCCGCACCGGCAGCTTGGCGGGATCAAGTCCGCTGAGCGCCAACTTTTCCAGCACGTCACGCTCTGTAAAGATTCCCGCCACGATTCCTTCCGAATCTACTACTGCCACGGCCCCCACAGATTCCCTCAGCATGACGCGTATGGCTTGCTCCACCGTGCTTTCGATCGGCACCGTGGCCGGCTTGACGTCGCAAATTTCTAAAAGGCTCATCCAGCTTCCTCGCGTGATGCAAGTGGAGATTATAGCCGCCCGCCCAGAACTCCCAAATCATTACTCCGTTAGATTCGCCACCCAGTAGATTCGCCACCCAGGCGAGGCTTGACTAACGGAAGGACCCAACCTCTCGGGTAGATTTCCGAGTTGCAGCCAAGCCCCGGGTTGGCCATGAAAAGCCGCACGCGGCTGGAACACAGGTTCCGAGCCAAACCAACAGGCGGACAACAGGGCTCTAACTTATGTAACCATGGATGGCTCGTCTGCTGCCCGAAAAGAGCTTGATTCCGCTGCGGAGCTGGGGTATGAATCAATTGTAGAGATGTGACCGGCCCCGCACGCCGGTCATCCGCGGGCCACGTTGCGTGACGAGTCAAAGGGAGGGCCCTGAGCAACATGATTCCGCAATCGCATCCGTTACAGCAGCTTTTCCTGGAACTGGTTCAACGCCACTACCTGTCTGACGTCGGCCTTTATAACACCAAAATCCATGAGTACGTGGCCGGGATGCTGACCGATTTTTGCGAGGTCGAGCAGCTTTATAAGATCCGCGATGCCAGCGGGCGTACCTTGGATGATGTCGGCGAAATGCTGCTGCAATCGAATCCGATCTACGGCGAAGCACCCTCCTTTGACCGCGAACGCCAAGTCCGCAAGCATATCGGCGACTTCACCCTGTTCTTTACGGGCATGTTCCCGGAGAGTATCAACCGCCTGCGGCTCCGCCGGCAGCGCCTGGAAAATTTTCTGGACTTCATCAAGGCAGGCAAAGAGAGCTACTACATCGTCTCCAAGTTCGAGCACTTCGAATATCAGAAGGTTGCGCCGTTGTTCGCCCAACTTTCCGAGCACTTCGAGCGCTGCGTCTATGGCTTGAACATGGTCAAGAACGACCTGCAGGAGATGCAGCATCCCATCGTACAGCGCACAACGGAATTTTTGATGTAGCGTGCAAGCCGCCTCCTTTCAGCCATACACTCAGCGAATGCTAAAATCGCGGGTCTGGATCGCCCGTGCGCATACTGCTGCTCAGCGACATTCACGGAAACCTAGAGGCACTCGAAGCCGCTCTGGATGCTGCTCCTGCATACGACCGCCTGATCAACCTCGGCGACGTGGTCGGCTACGGAGGCAGCCCTAATGAAGTGATCCAGCGCGTGCGCGATCTTGGCGCGATTAACATCCGCGGCAATCATGACAAGGCCTGCTCCGGGCTCTCTGACCTTGAAGACTTCAACCCGATTGCCGCACTGGCGGCCTACTGGACGCGCCAGGTGCTTACGCCGGAAAACCTGGAATGGCTGCGTGCGTTGCCGGAGGGCCCTGTGCGCCGGCGCGACATCCCTGGAGTACAGTTCGTGCACGGCTCACCGCTGGACGAAGATGAGTACATGATCGGCGTTCATGACGCCCTCGAGTCCCTGGTTATGTCGCCGGTGGCGATCACTTTTTTTGGCCATACTCACTTGCAAGGTGGCTTTTCGCTGCAAGGCGGCGCCGCAGAAGAAGTGCGCCCCGGCATCGGGCTAAGCGATGCCGTCGCGCGGCGCAACATCACGCTTTTGCCGAACACCCGCTATGCCATTAATCCCGGCTCTGTCGGCCAGCCCCGCGATGGCGACTGGCGCGCAGGTTTCGCCCTGTTCAACACCGCTACAAATACCATCACCTTCTACCGCATCCCTTACGACATCCAGAGCGCCCAACAGCGCATCCTGGATGCCCGCCTCCCCGAACGCCTGGCGGCAAGGCTGGCAGTGGGACGATGAGCGCCCAATGTAAAATGCCGTATGCCCTTTCGCTCATTTTCTTCCAAGAAAAGTTCGTCTGGATCACAAGAGCTGTTTGGCGCGCATTTCGAGAAACTGCCGGGAGCCTGCCTGGTGGCGCACATAGATGGCGGAGCGCGGGGCAATCCCGGACCGGCCGGCTATGGCGTCGTGCTGGAGGATGAAAGCGGACGCCCGGTTGCGGCCCTGAGCAAGTATCTGGGGCGGCAAACCAACAATTACGCGGAGTACTCTGGGTTGCTGGCGGCATTGCAGTACGCGCTTCAGCACGGCTATAAAGCTATGAAGGTGTTCAGCGACTCCGAACTCCTTGTGCGGCAGCTCAAGGGAATCTACAAGGTCAGGAATGAGGGCTTGCGCCCGCTATACCAAGAAGCCAAAGTACTCATCCGCCGCCTGGAGTGGTTCGAGATCGAGCACGTGCGCCGCGAACAGAACCGTGAAGCCGACCGTTTGGCCAATCAAGCCATGGACAAGGGCCAAGCATTGCGCTTGCGGAAGCAAACCCACAAATGAAACTCACAATTCCAACCACGGCCACAATTCGTCTCGCAGGCATAAAGTCCCCCCCTTTTACACTCAAGCAGCGCGCTGTCCATGCCCTTGCGGCCACGCTTACTTGCTTAGTTCCTGCTTCACCATGTCGCTGACGAGTTTGCCCTCTACGCGCACACCGCCGGCCTGAAATTTCGCCATGACAGTCTTCATGACCGTGCCCATGTCCTTCATGGTCGGCGAACCCATCTCCGCGATGGTGGCGCGCACGGTGGAGCGGATCTCTTCCTCGCCTGCAGCCTTGGGCATATAGGATTCGATGAGCGCAATCTCCGCGGCTTCCTTTTCTGCCAGTTCGGGGCGTCCGCCGCGGGTGAACTGTTCCATGGAATCTTTGCGCTGCTTGATCATGGTGCTGAGCACCTGGAGAGCTTCCTTGTCGTCCAGGGGCCCGCGCTTTTCGATTTCCTTGTTTTTCAGCGCGGTCTTTACCATGCGCAGGGTACCGAGGCGGCGCTCGTCGCGGGCGCGCATGGCTTCGGTCATGTGTTTTTGAATGATGTCTATCATGCTCATGGGCGGAAATTATAGTTGGTCGCTGCCTGGCGGGCACGTATGTTCTTGCACCTTTGATGCGCGAAGTAAGGACTCTCCCCGCCGGAATTCCGGCCGCGGACGTGGTATCATTCCGCCGCTCAGCGGGATTCGAAGCTTCCGCGTGCGGTATGCTTGGGGTGTTTTACGCGGAGATCACTGTAAATAAATGGGATCAGTCTCACCACTGACGATAGTTCTGGGCATTGTGCTTGCGGTGACCCTGACGGGAGCGGTCGCCGCCTTTGTTCGCGACCGCAGGCGCTTCTCCGGCTATGAAGACCTGATGACTGAGGTCATCCGGCTGGCCCGCTCTGTGCGTGGAGAAGTATTCCGCGACGGAGCTGATCTGGTGGTTTCGGGCCAGTGGAATCGGCAGCCGGTACTGGTGAGGTTTTCCCACGCCGAGAATCTGCCGGGAACGAACCTCCGCATGGGAGTGCCGGCCAGCTTCACCCTTGCTATCGCCTCCAGCCGCTCGAACCAGGTACAGGGCCGGTTTCCGGTGCGCACGCCTGACGAAATGTTCAATGCGCGCTTTACGGTCCGCTCGGACCAGCCCACGCAGGCCGGGCTGTTCCTAACTGGCCGGCAGGTGATGCCCGCGTTGCAGAAGCTTTGTCCATCGGGCAACAGTTACCTGCTGCTCACGATCGGCATGGCGGAAGTGAGTGACTTGTCGCCGCCAGATGAAGACTCAGTACGCCGCGTTACCGAATATCTGGAAGCCCTAGACCAGCTTGCGACCGAGCTGCGCGCTATGCCCGGGGCCGATTTGGTGAAGATCGAGCGTTTGAAGCGCGAACGCAGTATTGCCTTGCGGGCTGCCATAGCAGTCGGCATTGTGGCGGCTGGAGCGGCCATCTTCATGGCGGCTCGACCAGCGGGTCCCCTCAGGCACGCGGCTCGCGTGCGCAATGTCCCTGCAGGAGTTGCGCAATCGGACGCCGCACGTATTCCCCGGGTTGAGGAGTGGCGACTGGCTTCAGCCGAGGATCTTGATCCTGACGGCGTGGGTTGGTTGCGTTACAACCGGCAGGAACCCGCGGGCCGCATTCCCGGTGATTACTGTGGCACCGGCCCAGAACGCAGCGTCGCCTATCTGCTTGTGAAGGACACTTCCAGGCGCCTGGTTCTCCTCTGCGACGGCACCAACGTTTATGATGTGCAATACCCGTACATTGGGATCGCAGCGCGTGTGCCGAAACAATTGTTCAGCTCGATCAACTGGGGAGGTAATTTGTCGCAGCAGCCCGAAGGTGATGGCCTGCTGATCTTGCGTGCCGCTGACAATCCGGCTTCCGCGCTGGTTTTCTTCATCACCAAAGGCAGGAAAATTAGTTCCGCGGTACCCCTTAACTATCAATCCATAAGGCTGGAATAATAGACACATGATTAAGAAAAACCGGCTGTTCACGCCCGGTCCGACTCCGCTGCTCCCGGCGGCCCAAACCGCGATGGCGGCGGCCAACATTCATCATCGCACGGCCGATTTCAAGGACCTGTTTCAAAAGACCCTGGCTGACCTGAAGACGTTTATCGGAACTACTAACGACGTTATCCTGCTGGCCTCTTCCGGTACCGGCGCCATGGAAGCTTCCGTTTCCAATCTGACCGGGCCGGGAGAAAAAGTTCTGGTGCTGACGGCCGGCAAGTTCGGCGAGCGCTGGCGTGACCTGGCGAAGGCTTACGGTTGCGCGGTCGAACTGATCTCGGCGCCGTATGGGCAGACTTTCACTCTGGAAAGCGTGCGGGAAAAGCTCTCTGCCGGCGGCGTTCGCGTCGTCTATTTGCAGGCCACGGAAAGCTCTACCGGAGTGCGGCATGACGTGGAAGGCGTCGCCAAGCTGATCAAGCAGTTCAGCCCCGAAACCATGCTGGTGGTGGATGCGATCACGGGCCTGGGCACCACGCGCTTCAATGTGGACGGCTGGGGCATTGACGTCATCATCGGTGGCTCACAAAAGGCGGTCATGGTGCCGCCTGGTCTGGCGTACTGCGCGGTCAGCGAGCGCGCCTGGAAGCGCATGGACCAGCCGCACTCTCCCAGCTACTACTTTGACCTGCGCAAAGAGCGCAAGTCTGCCGCGAAAGGCGAATCGGCATTCACGCCCGCCATCGCGCTGGTGGCAGCTCTGGCGGCAGCGATGGACTTCATTCGCGCCTCCGGCGGCGGTGATCTCGCTGCGGGACGCGATGCGCTCATCCACAACGCCGAAGTCTCGGCGGAGATGACGCGTGCTGCCGCGCAGGCGCTCGGACTGAAACTGTTCGCCACGGTGCCCGCGGACGCGCTCACGGCGATCATCCCGCCGGGCGAGATGGATTCGGGCATTTTCGTGAAGGATTTTCGCGAACGCTTCGATGCCGTGGTGGCCAACGGTCAGGGAGACATGAAAGGAAAGTTGTTCCGCATCGCCCACCTGGGCTACTACGACTACCTCGACACCATCGGGATTATCGGAGCGCTGGAGCACGTGCTGGCGAAGGCGGTCCGCCCCAAGCATATCGAATTCGGTGCTGGACTGAGGGCCGCACAGACGGTGTACGCCAAACAAACGGCGGAAGCCAAAACACAGTCGGCGAAGTAAGCACGGGCGTATTGACGACAAAGGGCGGGTTTAATCCCGCCCTTTCTTATTCCGGTTTATCAGCCCGAGTGTTATTCGCTCCCACTGCGCGCCAAGGTGCGCTTAATGGTCTCACCCAGCGCGGCCTTGGCTTTTTCGTATTCGGCGGCGGAGATTTTCTGCCGCTGGCGATCCACTTCCAACTGGAACAGCTCTTCTTTCATCGCTTCCAACAGGAGCGCGGAACGCTTCACGCCCCCATTCACGGCGGCAGCGGCAACGTTGGTGCGTTGCACTTCGGTTTCGTTCTCTTCTGGTCCAGGGGCTCCGGTGACTTGCACCGAGCTCTCCCTGCGGCTGACGGTGTAGAACACACCCATCGCTAGCAACACCGCGAATCCGCCCAGGATGTACCACCTGTACCGGCTCAGCGGATCAGGCGCATCAATGGGCGGACCAAGCCCGCCCCCGGGACCCATATTCCCACCCTGATTTGGCACTGCACCTTGTGCTTGGGCCTGTTCGTCCTCCGCCGGAAGGGTGCCGGTGCCCGCAAGTGTAAAGCCGATGGCATCCCCGGGCTTGACGCCAGTAACCACCTGAATGTTGCTGCCCTGCTCGTCGGGCATGGACTGGAACAGCCGCGAGTTGTCCGGCGTGAACTGCATGTATCTGGGCAGGACGGCCACGAAGTGTTCCAGCCGACTCAGCACGCTCGGCTTAAATGCCATTCGCCCGGAATACGGCAAGTGATAGGCAACCTGGAAGCGCGTTTCACCGGGACGGAGGGGGAAGACGAAATAGTAGTGGCCCTTTCCTTCGTCCACCGGTACCGGCGCCGACTTCACGGGCTGACCCCCGGGGCCTTGCGCGGTCGAGTCATCAATCTGCGCTCCCTCGGGCAACACGATTTCGAAGGTACGGTCGGCCATCAGCGTTCGCGGTGGCGTGGATTTATTGTTCACCGCATAAAGCTCGAGGACATTCAAGGTGTCACCCTGCGCTTCGAAACGCATGATTTTTACCGGCGTGCTGATGCCTTCAACTTTTTTGGCCGCTTCGTATACCTGCACATCAACAGAACTTGTGCCCGGTGGCGCCATGCCAAAGTAGTTGACCCCTTGGTGCGTGATCCGGACCAAATGCGGTCCTCCAGAATCAGGAAGGGTGAAGGTGAAACGACCGCTGCCATCGCTCGTAGTGCGGCCAGTTTCCTTCATTCCCTGTGCCAGCGAGAGCAATACCACGTTAACGCCCGCAGCCGGCTTGCCCGTAGTGCCGTTCTTGACGGTTCCTTGCAGAGTCTCGGCGGTTGCGAGGGAGGCGAACGCGAACAGTGCAACAAGCAAAGTGACTGCTCGCGCCGGTCGCGCAATACCATCTAAACGTGCAGAGACGTAGGAAGCTACGTCTCTACTGAAATTTCGTGCGAAGCGAAATTTCAAAGCCTCGCTCCTTTCGTTTTCTGGCCGGAAGCGCCTTTGCTGCGAAGAAGGGTCTGGAAGATGGGCCGGGTAGCATCGCGCTCAAGAGTTTCCATCTCGGCCAAAATGGCGGCGGCTTCTTCTTCCAGCGCTGTCCGCATCTCCCGGTAGTCGGCTTCAGGATATTTCCCGGCTTTGTATTCGAAATTCAGGTCGCGGAGATTGTCGTAAACGGTTTCCTTGCGTTCCCGCAGGAATGCCAGACGGGTTTTCTCCGGAGCGGAAGCGACCGACGATGGCAGATAGAAAATGTATGCCAGCAAGGCCGCCAAGACGGCACCGCCGAGGACAAGGATTGCCGGGACATCGGAGCTGCTGGTCTGTAGCAGCAACATCGCCGTCATAGTTCGGTCTCCTCATGCACGCGGCGGCGATATGCCTCCAACTGGGCAGCTTCAACACCGGAGGTATCAGCCGTTGGCGTGGGAGCGCGACGAAGATGCCAAGTCCGCACCAGCAGGTACACGCCGCCGATGCCCAGCAGCAGTGCCACATAGGGCATGATCCACGCCACCCGGTTGAAACCTTGGGTAGTGGGTGCCGCCAGCACCACGGTGCCGTACTTCTGCACGAATCCTTGCAGGATGAGGTCGTCGTTGTCGCCGCGGTTGATGGCCGCTATCAGTTCACCGCGCATGCGGTCGGACGCGGGACAGCCCACGTGGTTACATTCCAGCAGCACTTGATTGCAGCCGCAGGTGCACATCAGCTTGTGTCCCAGGCCGTCGAAGCGGGTATTCGTGTCGCTGGCCCCGAGAGAAAGCAGGGCGATGATCGCGACAAACAACAGCCGGGTGTGCATGCGACGTGTAGCGATTTTGCCAAAACGCTTAAACATCAAAATAATCCTGCTCACGAGGCACAAAAAGCAGATCCCTCGACTCCCTCCGGCCCAAACCCGGCCTCCGGTCGCTCGGGATGACACTTTCAAGTTGAGTTTGTCAGTCATTCGCGCTCACCGGGTCCCCGGCATCTTGCGGAGCGGCCGCCGCGGACACACGTACATGCCCCGGCGCGCTGAATTTCACGGCCGCAGCATTAGGCACCAGCGCAATGACGGTCCCAATCAGGACAAAATGCACCCCCGCCCAGATCCACATCACGAGCGGATTTAAATGTGCCTTGATAATCGGACGTCCCGTATCCTGGTTGACTCCTGCGAACACCAGGTAAAGATCTTCCTTCATCGTAGAGCGATTAGCCACAATGCTCTGGGCCTGCTGGCTGGCCTTGTAAAAGCGCTTCTCCGGGTACATGGTCGCTATTTGCTTCCCACCCTTATAGACGTTCAGGATGGCCCACTCGCTGCTGTAATTCGGCTTATCGTCTTTCGTGTAGGAGTCGCACACCAGCGTGTACGGGCCGATGCTCATGCTATCGCCTTGGCCCAGCTCCCGTTCGGTATCGCGATTGAAGGCCGACCCGGCAAATCCGATCATGATGACGATCACGCCGAAGTGCACGATATAGCCGCCGTAGCGCCGGGTGTTGCGCCGCGTCAGTTGCACCGCGGAAGCGAGCAGGTTGCGGCCGCTGTGCCGGCTGATTACCCGCGCGCCCCGGAAGAATTCCGAGAAAATGGTCAGCGCCACCAGCACGGATAGCGAGATCGTCATCAGCGAATATAAGTACGCCTGATCTTTCCACGGACGCATGCCGCCGGCGACCAGCAGCACCGCTGTTACTACCGCGCCGATCGCAGGCCACAGGAAGTTCCGCTTCAGGCTTTCCAGCGAGGTCCGGCGCCACGCCAGCAACGGACCAACCGCGGTCAGCAGCAGCAACAACATGGCAATGGGAATGTTGACGCGGTTGAAGAACGGGGGGCCAACAGTAACCTTCGTCCCCTGCACCCACTCCGAGAGGATCGGGAATAGCGTGCCCCACAGCACGGTGAAACAGGCGACCAGCAGGATCAGGTTGTTAAACAAGAAACTGGACTCACGCGAGATCAGCGATTCCAGTTTATGTTCGCTTTCCAAGTGCTTGCGGTGGGCCACAAAGAAATACATGCAGGTGGCGAAGGTCAGCGCCATGAAGGCAACAAACCAGTCGCCAATGGACGACTGCGCAAACGCATGCACCGAGCTGACGATACCGCTGCGGGTCAGGAATGTGCCGAAAATCGAGAGCAGGAATGTGGCGAAGATCAGCCACATGTTCCAGACCTTCAGCATGCCACGCTTTTCCTGCATCATGACGGAGTGCAGGAAGGCCGTACCCGTCAGCCAGGGCAGCAAGGAGGCATTTTCCACCGGATCCCATCCCCAGTAGCCACCCCATCCCAGCACCGCGTAAGCCCAATGCGCGCCGAGGAATATGCCGCAGGTCAAAAAGCCCCAGGTCACCATGGTCCAACGGCGGGTGATGTGGATCCACTTCTCGCCCGGATACTTCATGATCAGGGCCGACAACGCGAAGGCGAAGGGCACGGTAAAACCCACGTAACCGAGATACAGCATCGGGGGGTGTGCCACCATTTCCGGATATTGCAGCAGCGGGTTTAAACCATTGCCGTCAGCGGGGATGGTTCCTTGCACGATGGCAAACGGGTGGGCGGCAAAGTTTACCAGCAGCAGGAAGAACAGTTGTACGGCCGCCAGAATTACAGAGGCATGCGCCACCAGGCGCACATCCACCTTATGCCGCAACCGCAAGACCAGGCCATACGTAGAAAGCAGCCAGGCCCAGAACAGCAGAGAACCTTCCTGGCCGGACCACAGAGCGGCAAACTTGTATGCCGCCGGCAGGTCGCGGTTGCTGTGATGCATGATATAGGCGACGGAAAAATCATTGGCGAACGCCGCCACCACGAGGGCCGCCGCTGCCATCGTGACCGCTACCCAGACGGCGATGCCTGCCCGTCGCGCGGTTTCGCTTATATGTTCTGCGTGAACCGGTTTGCGCCACAGCGCCCAACCACCTGCCAGGAAACTGTATGCGCTGAGGGCTAAAGCCAGGAGAAGTGAAAAACTTCCTAAAAGGGCCATCTAGGGGTAACTCTTGCGTTAATTGTTCCAGAAACGCCGTTAAGTCGCAACCCGCAACTCGTCCCATTATCGGAGTGGTTTCAGATAGGGATAGTTGCTTGCACTTGCGCGGCTTTTTTGCAGCCACATTCCTCTGATTCTGCTTCAAACGTAGATAGGCGCATCCTTGAGCGCGTCAGTGCCCAGGGTCGTACCGGGAACCTGGGCGGGCACTCACGGCGAGATCGGGGCTGTGTGAGGTCTGCCCAGGTTGACGCGAAGCTAGAAGACCAGAGATGCGCGTCCGCTGGCGCGCGCTTCGGAAGCGCAGGAGTGAAGATGACAACAATCCTGGTGGTGGACGACGAGGAATGTGTCCGCGATGTAGTCCGTGACGTCCTGGACAACCCGGACTGTCGCGTGCTGGAAGCTGCTGACGGCGCTTCCGGCATGGAATTGGCGCGCTCGCAATCCCCCGACGTAATCCTGCTGGATTGTCTGCTTCCCGGAACCAGCGGTGTCGAGGTATTGCATCAACTCAAACAGGGCGCTACTGCTCACATTCCCGTAATTCTCATGAGTGGTGAAGAAGCCGACGAAAGAATTTGCCGCGCTGTTATTACCAGCGGCGCCGGCTACCTGCTCAAGCCGTTCGGGCGCTCGGATCTGCTGATGAAAATCAGGGAAGTTATTACCGCCGCGAAGATTAAACCTTCTCGGTCCATCACTGATCTGGACAGACCAGCCCTCCACGCCGCTACCTGGCCTTTGCCGTAAGCCCAAATTCGCTGAAACCACAGTGGACACAGAGACAGAAAAGGATCCGAGGTAATCACTCCTCAGCAGCGGTCTGTGCCCGCTGCGGTTGGTTCCTAGCGACAAGCAATTCTCAGGCAGTCTTTGAGCGGAACTGCTGCAGCACTTCGGTTTCGGCGCGCAGCCAGTCATCAAAATCGTGGCCGGGTTCGCGCCCGCGCTCCTCGAAAAGTTGATATGCGCGGCTGCGGATCAGTTCCTCTACGTTCACCGGGCGAGCTGGCATTGTGGTGACTTCGGGTTCATGGTCATTGCCCGGAGAATTGAGAGTCGCCGTTTTTTTGGTGCGAGTAGGAGTTTTTGCTTTTGCCATTTCCAGGACTGCTCCGAATATAAATTAAGTATTGTTGCTGTGGTGGAAAACCACCTACTGCTCCGACCAAATATAAACCCAATCCGGAGTGGATGTGAGTTGCTGGAAGCAAAATTTCTGCGCATTTTTTGGTTGTAGGTAATTTGTTTGACGGTAGTGGGGGAAAACGATTCCCAAAGCGGGCGGCGAACCCACAGTAGCAACAAACAATGCAGCGCAATGCTAATGAAAGTCGTGGGACGCCATCTCCGCTTCGCTTACCCGTAACGGCAGCACGCGGTCGGCCTTCACCGAAACGACGTTGTCCTGGTTCTGCAGCACGCCTTCCACCATCAGAAATTTTTCCGCAACCAGCAGGAGTCGATTCTGCTCGAACAGGGCGGGATTGACGATCGCATTGGCAATGCCAGTTTCGTCTTCCAGACTGAAAAACACAAATCCGCTGGCCGTGCCCGGCCGCTGCCGCGCGATTACACATCCAGCAATGCGGGCGCGCTTGCCGTTGGGGATTTGTGGCAAATCGGCAGCGCGGCAAATGCCCATGTGGGCCATCTGTGCGCGCCGATACGCCATGGGATGAGGCCCAACCGTCAGGCCGGTGCCGCGAAAGTCCGCCACCAACCGCTCTTCATCATTCATCGGCTGCAAGGGAGAAGGGGTGTCGGTGGCTGCGACACCCTCCAGCAACGGTCCCGATTTGCGAACCGCGCGTTCTACCTGCCAGAGAGCGTCTCGACGATGCAGTTGCAAATTTCGAGTTTCAAGTTTCAAGTCACCATGACCGTGCGGAATCTTTCCACCTGAAACTAGAAACTTGAAACTTGAAACTGAATTCAAAGCTCCAATTTCCGCCAGGAGTACCAGCTCGTTCTTCCGCAACTCGGGAACGCGCAGCGCCAGGTCGTCAATGGAGGTGAACGGCAATCGCTCCCGCGCGCACACCAGCGCGTGCGCCGCTTCTTCGCGCATGCCCTTGGCGTAACGCAAACCAAGACGAACAGCGAATTCACCAAGGAGGCACGGAGACACAAAGCCATTTCCGATTCCCGATTTCCAATTTGCGATTTGCGATTGATCCGCGTGCATCCGCGTAAATCCGCGGTTCGTTTTCTCCTCCGTGCCTCCGTGCCTCCGTGGTGAATCCAAGGGTTCCAACGTACAAAGCCATTTCGAGCGTGTGACGTCAATCGGCAGCACCTTCAGCCCGTGCCGCTGCGCATCTTTGACCACCGTGGACGCGTGATAAAAGCCCATAGGCTGGTTATTCAGCAGCGCGGCTGTAAACGCAGCGAGATAATGCGTCTTCAGATATGCGCTGGCGTACGCCAGCAACGCGAAGCTGGCCGAATGCGATTCCGGAAATCCGTACAGCGCAAAGGAGGTGATCTGCTCGATGATCTGCTCCTGCGCCTCCGGCGAAATGCTGTTGCGCGTCATGCCGGCGCGCAGTTTGACTTCGATATCGCGCATGCGCTTTCCCGAACGCTTGAAGCCCATGGCGCGCCGCAACTCTTCCGCTTCTCCGCCCGTGAACCCGGCAGTGATCATCGCCATTCGCAGCAACTGTTCCTGGAACAGCGGCACGCCCAGTGTGCGCGCCAGCACCGGCTCCAGCGAGGGATGCGCATAGGTGACCGGCGCGCGTCCTTGCCTGCGCTGCAGGTACGGGTTAACCATCTTGCCGACAATCGGCCCGGGACGGATGATGGCCACCTGCACTACGATGTCGTAAAACTTCTCCGGCCGCAGGCGGGGCAGACACGACATCTGCGCGCGGCTTTCGATCTGGAACATCCCCACCGTGTCCGCCTTCTGCAAGGCCGCATACACGGCGGGATCGTCGGCAGGCAGATGCGCCAGGGCCACGTCTTCACCATAGTGCTCAGGGATAAGCTTGAGGCAGTCCTCCAGGACCGCCATCATGCCCAGCCCGAGCAGGTCAACTTTGATGATGCCCATGTCTGCGCAATCTTCTTTGTCCCATTGCACAACTACCCTGCCGGGCATGCTGGCTGCCTCCAGCGGCACAACCGAATCCAGTTGTCCCTGGCAGATGACCATGCCCCCGGAGTGCTGGCCCAGGTGCCGCGGCAAATCCTGCACCGCCAGGCAGAGCTCCAAAAACTTGCGCATGCGCGGGTGCCGTAAATCCATTCCCGCATCGCGGAACTGGCGCTCCAAAGGGCTCCCGCCGCGCCCGGTGTTGGCGCGGTGGGATTGGAGCGTGTCATCCGGGTCCTTGTACTCCCACGAACCAACCAGCGCAGACAGCCGGTCCAGGGTTTCGCCATTGAATCCCATCACCTTGCCCATCTCGCGCGCAGCGAGACGTCCGCGATAGGTAATGACGTTGGCGGTCATGGCGGCGCCGAGCTTGCCATAGCGTTCGTAGACGTACTGAATCGCGCGCTCGCGTTGATCGCCGCTGGGCAGGTCGAGATCAATATCAGGCCACTCGCCGCGCTCTTCGGAAAGGAAACGTTCGAACAGCAGGTCCATGCCGACAGGGTCCACGGCAGTGATCCCGAGCGAATAGCACACTGCACTGTTGGCGGCCGAGCCGCGTCCCTGCACCAGAATGCCGTGCTCACGGCAGAAACGGACGATGTCCCACACGATCAGGAAATAACCGGCGAGGTCGAGCTTCTCAATCAGCGCCAGTTCGCGCTCGATCTGCCGCCCGGCGTGTCGGCGCAAATCGCGGTCAGCTTCGCCGTAGCGGTGCTGGAAGCCCTCCTGCGTACGCTTGCGCAGGAACGACATCATGCTTTCGCCGTCCGGCACCGGATAGCGCGGGAACTCGTAACCCAGGTCGTCCAGCGTGAACTGCAATCGCGAGGACAACTCTTCCGTATGGGCGATCGCCTCCGGCAGGTCGGCAAAAAGCTCCTGCATTTCTGCCGGCGACTTCAGGTGACGCTCGGAGTTGCGCGCCAGCAGGCGGCCGGCAGTTTCCAGCCTCTTGTGCTCGCGCACGCAGGTGAGCACATCCAGGATTTCGCGCTGCTGTGGCCGCACGTATTGCACGCCGTTCGTGGCGATTAGCGGCAGGCGCAGGGCGCGCGCGATCTCGACAGCCGCTTGGTTGCGCACTTCTTCTTCGCGCTCGTAGTGCCGCTGTAATTCAACGTAGACATTCTCACGACCATAGATCTCAACCAGCCGCTCGATTGCGCGCTGTCCTTCTGCGAGTCCGCCGCACGCCAGCGCATAGGCGAGCGGACCATCGTCACCGCCGGTCAGACAGACGAGCCCGACGGCAAACTCGGTCAGTTCTTCTTCGCGGAGGACAGCCTCGGTTTTTTGGGCATGCTTCGGGGCGCGCAACTTCATGCGCGTAATCAGCCGGCAGAGGTTCTGATACCCAGTGCGGGACTGCGGGAGCAAAGGCAGTCGAACCGTTTCCAGTTTCAAATTTCCAGTTTCCAGTGACCGGCGCCCGCGGTTTGAAAACTGGAAATTGGAAACTTGAAACGGGTTCTCTGTGTCTCTGTGTCTCTGTGGTGGGTTTTGGTTTTGAACTGTAACTTCAGCTCCAATATGAGCCTTGATTCCCGACTTTTGCGCTGCCCTGTGGAAGCGCGGCGCGCCGTACACGCCATCGCCGTCCAGCAGCGCCATGGCGGGCATTCCCAGCTCAGCGCACACTGCCGCCAGTTCCTCGGGCACAGAGGCGCCTTCCAGGAAACTGAAAGCGGAACGGGCATGAAGCTCAATAAACATTTGTTGATTTTGAATTTTGAATTCGATTGATGTACCCGGCGCAGGAGCGCAAGGTCCAGTCGAATTCAAAAATCAAAATTCGAAATTCAAAATTCAGTCATAGCTTGCTTCCACGAACCATTCATCAGTCGCAACGTCGCGGTAAATGCGATACAGCGTCACCGTATCTTGGTCGGCGACGGCGATGTCCCACTCCTCCCGGTTCCAGGCGTCGGTGGAGTGAAGCCACCAGCCACCCGAGTTGCGCCACGGCCCCGCGGCCCAGATAACATTTCCAATTCCTGATTTCCGATTTTCGATTCGTGTGGCACAGCCTACGCCGGTAACCCTGCTGGCGCGCATTTCAGGCATGGAAATTCGTATGGGCTTGCCGTTTTCTAATTGCACGCTCGTGCGCACCGGCGGACGCAGCCTGCGCAACGCAGCCACCGGCTTCTGTGCGGCGGCGCGCGCAGGCCGCTCGTCTCGCTTCTGCGTATCCGCTGCTGGCGGTACAAATGGACGCATGCGGAAAGCGTCCGGACGGTGCGTATCCACAAGCTCGGGTGAACCAACAAAATCATCGGGTGATCGGGTTATCGGGTCATCGTGTGATCGCACTTTCGCGCCAGTGTTTTCACTGGCCACTGACCACTCGCCACTGCCCACCGCTTTGTTGACTACTGCTTTTATCCTCGCAAGCGTTACTTCCAGTTTTTCCGGCTCTGGCGCGCTCGGCAAGAACAACCCGCCCTGTGTGAATCGCGGCTGCGCGGGCTCGGCCTCAAGAAACACTTTGAACACCGCCGCTTCTGGCGGCTTCGCCTTCAGCTCCAACTGCAGCAGCTTGAGAAAGACCTTCGCATCCAGCATGGGCACGGGCAGGCGAAGCGTTAATTCATATTCACCACGGAGGTACGAAGACACGCAGGTATTTCCGATTTCTGATTTCTGATTTCCGAATTTCGGTTTTGATTCTTGATTTTCGATCTCTGATTGATCCGCGCGCATCCGCGGAGATCCGCGGTTGGCTTTGGTTTTCTCTGTGTCTCTGTGTCTCTGTGGTGGGTGTTCGTACCGCATCCGCAAGCGCAGTTCGCTTGTGCTCAGGCCCCGGGCTGAGAGCCGGGCGCACAACTGCTCCAGCATGGGGTTCAGCAGGAAGGCAAGCGGCTCCAGCAGTTCAACTGGGAAGTCGAGTTCCACGGCCTCCTGGAGTTCAAGCGGCGGCTCAGCGGGGACTAGCGGGCGTTCACCTTCACCGCGAGCCAGTTTCTGCAAACCGACGCCGGCCGGGCCGAGCCGTTCCGCTACGGCTACTTCGGGCAGCGCCGCCAGCGCGCTAAAGGTGCGCACGCCCCAGCGATCCAGAATTTCCAAGATCTCCGCGGATGGCGCTAACACTTCCACCGGCAGCCGCCCCAGACATTCGGCTTCTTTACCCGGCGCAATCACGGTCACACCGGCGAATCCCCGCGCGGCGTGAAGAGCGGACTCCGGATTGGCCGCCACAGCGATGTTGGCCTCCAACCCCATTTCCAAAGCGCACCGCTTTAAGTCACGGGCTATTTTGTCGGGCGTGCCGAAAAGACGTTCCAAGCCGGACAGGTCGAGCAGCACGGTGTCGGGCGCGGTGTCTTCCACACGCGGCGAACACGCGCAGGCGCAATCCAGCAGTGCAGCGTGCGCGGCCTCCTCCTGCGCCGGCGCACGCTGCCTGATTTCCAGATCTCCATGGAACCCGCCGGAGCTGCGAGTTTTGGCCAACGAAGTCAGCTTTGCCATGGCTTCAATGGGAGTCATGCCGATCTCCACGCCGGCGGCGCGTGCACGCTCGTCCATGGCGACCACCTTCAACAGCGGCGCCGAGCCTTCCACTACCGCAACCGGCTGCTGGCGCAACTCCGGATCTAAACGGACCAGCGCCTGCACCGGAAAATCAGGCACGTAAATGGCTGCAAACGGCATGCGGCACTTCTGAGCACCTCGGCTCCAACTTCTAAAAGCGTCATCCTGAGGCGGAGCGCAGCGGAGCCGAAGGAGTTGCTGTGGTGTCAAAAATCAATTCATCTATCCCGCCCACGAAGTCCTGCTCTCAAACCGCGGCGGGATTTTCGGCGGACGCGCAGTAACTACTGAGATGCGCGAGCGCACTACCGTTATTTCCGTCTGCAAGCCGGCCAGAATGCGCGTATGCGCTGGGTTGTGCTGCTCACGCTGGTCTAAAGCAGCTTCGGAGAAGCTGTGTCCCAAGGTGGTGTCATCCCGAGTGTCCGGAGGCCCGCCGTTGGCCGGAGGGAGTCGAGGGATCTGCATTTGATTTCTGGCCACAGTTTGCAATACCAGCGATGCGCAGGTTTTCGCACACGACTCCTGCCCGATAACCAGCAGCACCGTGGGCGTGTGTTCGACGGCACGGCGGAAGCGGAACCAGGAAGTCAGTGGCACCCGCCGCAGCAACTGCGGTGGCACATCGCCGAAGTCCATGATCACTAGCCCGAACCCGCCGCCCTGCAAAAGCAGATCGGTAGCTTTCAGCGCCTGCTCTAACAAATCGAGTTTCCGGTTTCCAGTTTCAAGTTTCAGGTTCTGTCGCGCATAAGTTTTGGAAACTCGAAACTGGAAACTCGAAACCGTGTTTTTCCCGCATCTGACCCACAGCAGCCGTTCAAGATTGGCCCCGGCTGCGGCCGCCGAATGCGGATCAAAGGCATCGCTGGCGTCCACCAGGGCACAGACCTCGTTGTGGCTGGTCATTTGCGCAAGCAGCGCCAACATCAGGCTGGTGCGTCCCGAGGATGCCGGCCCGAAGATTTCCGTCAGTGCGCCGCGAGGGATTCCACCCGTGAGCTCGTCCACGGCCGCGATGCCGCACGGCACCATCGGCGCGGGCGGGTGTTGCAGCTCAGAGGCGCGCACCACGCCGGCGATCTCAGACACGGAAGGGGAACGCACGACGGCGGACTTCATGGGGACCTCAGCATCTACAGCGAACGCTGGCAACAGCCAAGTGCAGGAGGTTTGTTGTTCGCTTTTTATTCGCCTTCAATCTAAGATTCTGATAGCAACCCGGCGGGTTGTCAAGCGGGCGGAGAGCGGCTCTGGTGGCGGATTTCGGGGATATGCTCCCTGTCACCCGGCCTGGTGCCAGCGGGGTAAACGATTGTGCAATGTGCGAGTGCCTGAACCCCCGCTGATCGCTGTTGACAAATTCATAGCCGTGCCGGCCGCGATCGCAGAGGAAATACCCGTTGATGTCGCCGTGGTAGCGATTCACAATCCGCCGCAGCATCCCGTAGCGTTCTCCGGGACTGATATTGCAGCCTAACCCGCAGTGCACGCAGACCGAGGGTGCGCACTGGAGGTCCCACTTGCGCGTGTAATGGCGCTTGTGAGTGGCGTCGGTAAACACTCCCGTGGGGCATACTTCATCCAGATTGCCCGCGAATTCGCTCTCCAGCACTCCATCCTCATAGCGTCCGAAGTAGGCGATATTGCGAATGCCAAATACATTGAAGTCCTTGCCACCCGCGTACTCGCGATAAAAGCGCACACACCGATAGCACTGAATGCAGCGGTTCATCTCGTGATTGACGAACGGCCCAAGTACTGATTGCGGAAGGTGCGCTTACGGAAGTCATAGCGGCGGTAGTCGTGGCCGGTCATCACCGTCATGTCCTGCAGGTGGCATTCGCCGCCTTCGTCGCATACGGGGCAGTCATGCGGATGGTTCTGCATCATGCCTTCGATAATGCCGGCGCGAAATGCCACTGCTTCCGAATCACGGATCGAGATGCGCGTGCCCTCGGCTGCGGGTGTCATGCAGGCCATGACCAGCCGGCCGCGCTTGTCATCGGGCGTGCGGAACTGTTTGACCGCACATTGGCGGCAGGCATCTACGGATCCGAGAGCCGGATGCCAGCAGAAATACGGCAGATCGAAACCGAGAGAGAGGCAGGCATGCAGCAGGTTCTGCTTGGCATCTACTCGATACGGCTTGCCGTCAATGTAGATGGTTGCCAACGCCTACCTCCAGGGACAGCGCCTCTCGTGAACGTGCCGCAGGAAATCGTCGCGGAAATACTTGAGGGCACTCTGCAATGGCTCCACCGCGCCACGGGCCAGAGCACAGAAAGTGTTTCCTGGAGCACAAAATTTCGTGATCCATGTCAGCTTCTCCAAATCCGCCTCCTTGCCTTCGCCGCGTTCAAATGCGCCCAAAATACGTTCGGCCCAGCGCAGACCGCTCCAACAGGGCGTGCACCAGCCGCAGGACTCCTGGGCGAAGAAATCCTCCAGGTTCCAGACCATGCCGACGGGGCAAGTCTGGTCGTCGAGGATGATCATGGTGCCGGTGCCGAGACGGCTGCCCGCTTTCTGCACTTCGGTGAAATCCATCTTCACGTCGAGGTGCTGCTCGGTCAGGAAATCGGTGGATGCGCCGCCAGGTAGCACGCCGCGGAATTTCACGCCATCCCGCATGCCGCCTGCGTGCTCCTCTAGCAGTTCACGGATGGTGGTCCCCATGGGCAACTCCCACAACCCGGGCCGCTTTACCTTTCCGCTGGCGCCGTAGAGCTTGGTGCCAGCGTCGCCTGTACGACTGAGCTTCTTGAACCACTCTGCGCCGTTGTTGAGGATATGGGGCAGGTTGGAGAGCGTTTCCACGTTCTGCACGATGGTTGGCTTAGCGAAGAGACCCGAAGTCTGAGGAAAAGGCGGCTTCGTACGCGGGTTGGCGCGCTTGCCCTCCAACGCGTTGAGCAGGCCGGTTTCTTCACCGCACATATAACGGCCTGCGCTGATGTGGAGGTGAAGCTCCAGATTCACCTCTGATCCGAAGACCTTCCTGCCCAAATAACCAGCTGCGTACGATTCCGCGCGGCGCGGGATATGCGTTCAGCGGCCAGCACGTATTCGCCACGCAGAAACACGTAAGCGACATCCGCCTCGATGGCGCGGGCGGCGATCATCATCCCTTCCAGCAGCTGGTGCGGATTCCCCTCCAGCAGGTAGCGGTCCTTGAAGGTGCCGGGTTCTATTTCATCGGCGTTGGCAACCAGGTACTTGGGATGAGGCGCATCTTTGCCGAGGGGAACGAATGTCCATTTCGAACCGGTGGGAAATCCGGCGCCGCCCCGGCCGCGCAGTCCTGACCTCGTGACCAGGTCGGTGATTTCTTTCGGCGCCATCCGCAACGCCTTCCGTATGCCCTGATAGCCGCCGATGCGCTCGTATTCCTGAAGCGTCAGCGCGATGCCGTCCGGCTTCATGTCCTTCGTTAATGGTCTTTCGTCCGGCATTCAGCGGTAGTTCTCCAGGATGCCTTCCACGGACTCGGGTGTGAGATCACGATGAAGGTCGTTGTCGATCATCAGCGCCGGCGCGTGGTCGCAGGTACCCAGGCACACGATCGGCAGCAGAGTGAAGCGCCCATCGGCTGAGGTTTCACCGAACTGAATACCGATTCGCTGGCACAGCCGTTCACGAAGTCGCTCGTAACCCATGATCCAGCAGCTCACGCTGTTGCACAGCAGGATCACGTGCCGCCCCACCGGCTTGCGGTAAATCAGGTTGTAAAAAGTGGCCACGCCATCCAGATCGTCGGGCGACATATCGAGCAACTCGGCAATATCGCGGATGCTCTCATCCGATACCCAGCCGCGACGCCGCTGCACGATCTTCATGGCGTCAATGCAGACCGCCTGCTTTGGTGCGAGCGGTGGGGATGTCGAACTCGAAATTGTCATACCCCGAATAGGGCTGTTTCTTGCGGAAGTCCCAGTCAAAACCGGTGGCACGCAGGTTGGGGCCGGTCATGCCCCACTCGATAGCTTCCTTCGTCGTGCAACCGCCGACGCCTACGGTACGCGCTTTGAAGATACGGTTGGCCAGCACCTCGCGGTCGTACTCTTTAAGACGTGGAGGAAAGTAGGCGAGAAAATCGCGGATCATCGCATCCCAGCCGCGCGGCAGATCCTGGGCCACGCCGCCGATACGGAACCAGTTGGGATGCATGCGGGCGCCGCAAATCGCCTCGATAATGGCGAAAGCGCGTTCGCGGTCATTGAAGGTGTAGAACACCGGCGACATCTGCCCCAGGTCCTGCGCGAACGTGCCGTACCAGACCAGGTGACTGATGATGCGGAACAGCTCCGCCAACATGACGCGAATCACCTGCGCTCGAGGAGGAACCTCGATGCCCGCCAGCTTCTCCACTGCGGTCAGGTAGGCGAAATTGTTCATCACCCCACCGAGATAATCGATTCGGTCGGTGTAGGGGATGTAAGTGTGCCAGCTCTGTCGCTCGCCCATCTTCTCCGCGCCGCGGTGGTGGTACCCGATATCCGGTACGGCGTCCACGATCTCTTCGCCATCCAACTGCAGCACAATGCGCAGCACGCCGTGCGTGCCGGGATGCTGCGGCCCCACATTAAGAAACAGAAAGTCGGTGCCATCGCGGCTGCGCCGCATGCCCCAAGCCTCAGGGTGAAAACGCAAGGCCTCCTGCTCGCGCTCTTCCTTCTCCTGCGGCAATTGGAAAGGCCCCATCTCAGTGGCGCGGGCGGGATGATCCTTGCGCAGTGGGTGCCCCACCCAGGTCTTCGGCATGATCAGCCGCTCAAGGTGCGGGTGTCCGTCGAAGACGATGCCGAACAGGTCCCAGACCTCGCGCTCGTACCAGTTCGCCGCCGGCCAGATCGGGGTGATTGAGGGCAGCGAAAGCTTGTCCTCGTCCAGCGCGACCTTTATCCGCGCATACGCATTTCGCTCAAACGAGAGCAAGTGATAAACGACTGTAAAGTCACTGGAAGGCTGTCCGTTGCGTCTCGTGCGCACCCGCTCATCAATGGCAGTGAGGTCGTACAACATCGCGTACGGCTGCGCGACCTCTGTTTTCAGGAATCGCAGCACCTCGCGGGTGCTGTCAGCGGGAACCCAGATCGTGGGGATCTGATCGCGAGTCGGTTGCGTCACGACGCGCAGGTCAGGAAATCTTTCCTGCACTTCCTCGACGACATTGGCTTGCGCAACCGGCAATTTCTCTTCTTCACACCTCGTCAGGCGGACGCAAGGTAGTCGCCTGCTGCCGCTGCGGCCGTTTTAAATCACGTAGTGACGGCATAGGCGCTCGCTCCACCTCCTGCGAACCGACAACCCAACTCAGCGGCCGGCGCTCTTTGCCAACCGCATGCTGCAACAAAAGCAGTCCCTCCATAAACGCGTCGGGCCGAGGTGGGCAACCGGGCACATAGACATCCACGGGAAGGAATTTATCGACGCCTTGGACGACGCTGTAGATGTCGTACATGCCGCCGGAATTGGCGCACGAGCCCATTGAGATCACCCAGCGCGGCTCCATCATCTGCTCATAGAGCCGCTGAATGATGGGCGCCATCTTGATGAAAACGGTGCCGGCAATCACCATCAGGTCGGCTTCGCGGGGGGTGCCACGGATGACCTCGGCGCCGAAGCGGGCAACGTCGTACTTGGCTGGTGATGCTCGTGGCCAGCTCGACGTAGCAGCAGGAGAGGCCGAAATTGAAAGGCCAGATGGAATTCTTGCGGCCCCAGGCAAGCATGTCCTGGAGGCGCGACATCACGAGACTGCGCCGCACGGCAGTTTCGAAAGGCCCGGTATCGGCCTCAAGCAGCCCTTGGGTCTCGCTCGGTTTGGTTAACGACCACTGCACACGAAAACTCTTTCCTTATCGCGTGTGGCGCCGGATGCTGCTCCAATCCAGCGCGCCCAGGCGCCACAGGTACACAAGCGCGGCAAGCAACACGCCCGCGAAAATCACGATTTCCCAATATCCGGACCAGCCCAACTCGCGTCCTGCCACTGCCCAGGCAAAGATGAATGCCGCTTCCAGATCGAAGATGACGAGAACATCGCCACCAGGTAGAACTTGGCCGACAGACGCACATGCGCCGATCCTGCCGAGACAATGCCGGATTCGTACGGAACTCCCGTTGCGTTCTCGTGATGTCTCTGGCCGAGCAGGTACGACACCACCAGCATCGCGGTCACGAGAAAGAGGACAAGTCCAAAGTAAACGCCAAGTGCCCAGAGTGTCATGCCTATGCTAGTTTGGATGCACGCTCCCGACCGACGAGCGGTATATCGGGCTCGCGCTGTGCAAGCGGTATAATGATCGTATTACGATATGGATGTTGAACGAGCTCCGGGACCTCACTCGGTGCGAGTGCGCCGGGGTTTTTCGGATTCACATCATCTCGCCGCTTAAGGCGCACTCCTGGTTTCGCGAACTCGCGGGCGCTGATCTGACCGAGCACATCTTGCGCCACGCTAGCGGAGTCTCAGTCTGGGTCGTACAGTAGCCAGAACAGAACAAGTTCTAGCCCGCTCGGTGGTCTCGCTCTTGGAAGTGTTTTAGAATCAGTGAAGGAGTTAGAGTCGGGGCGTAGCGCAGCCTGGTAGCGCACCTGCCTTGGGCGCAGGGGGTCACAGGTTCAAATCCTGTCGCCCCGACCAACAAGTTTCAGCATTCATTTTCAGCCGCCGCTCACGTCAAACCCATCCCTCGCTCTTGAACCGTCGCTTGTAAAAAGGGGCCGTGCCTCAAAACTTACAGGACGCTCTGAGAGGGAGCAGAACCACTCAACCGTGGAAAGCGCTTCACTCTCGCACTGGTCATGTACGATGGTGCTCTTCCGCGGTTTAAGCCTGCGGGCTAGAGTTATTGCGGAGCTTGAGGAAAACTAATGCCGGTAAAGCAGCTTTTGCATAGGCTTTCTTCCTTGCGCCCGAGCAGATCGACAGCTCCGCGCGGAAATAGCAGTTTTTTTCCACGCCGCAAACACTCCCGGGCGGCTCTATCCACCAATGTCGCGGTGCAGGCACACGATTTCAGGTTCGTCGCGAGCAGCGTGCAACTTGGTGGAGGCGGCATGTCTTTGAAAGGCGGAGACCGGCTTTCGGTGGGACAGCCTGTTCAACTGACGTTCGCTTTGCCCTTAGGCTGCGTTGTAACTGTTGACGCAGTCGTGGCATGGCAAAAAAGCAATCTGACTGGGCTGCGGTTTGATCCGCGATTTGAATACCCTGCGATTCCTACATGCGCCTGAGGAACATCATTCCTCCAGCGAGCCGGCCCCGCTACCACAGGCGAAGAAATAATCTGCTTTAGACACGGGTAGCCCACTCAAGCCCCCGCGGGTTGGCTTGAGTGGGGTAGTTTCACGGCTGGACAGCCGTCTTCACGAGAGTTGTTTGTTGCGGGCGCCGTGAATGACGAGGACACCTCACCTATCATTCTGCATGATGGGCGGCGGTGTGCGCGACATGGCTGCCCTCGGCTTCAGTCACATGCAGACGCTCCAGGTAGTGCATCAGCTCGACGTAGCGCGCCACGTACTCGCGGCCGGACACAACGGATTCCCCGGCGTGCTTGCTGGCTTCGAGCGCGGCAGCAAAGCGTTGTCGCACGCCAGCGGCAACTTCCGCAGTCACGGCCCTGACCAGTTCATCGGCGGAACCGGAACTGAGCGCCTTATCGGCCATTGCAACAGCGGGCTCCAGCGGTTCGTCTTTCAAGCCGGTGAAGGGCGCGCCTTCGCCGGCCCGGTGCAGCCGCACCAAAGTTTCAAGGAAATAACGGTCTGCAATCTCTTTGGCATCTTTGCCCATCGGGCGGACGACCACAGCTTTCTGGAAAGCGGCGCGTAGTTCGGTCTCGTGCTCCGGCTTGATCCATTTGAGCACAGGGGTGACGTCGCTCTTTTCCAGGGCGGCGCGGCCATCGGCAATCACCGGACCGCGCAGCGTGTCGCAGTGAGCGTAGGCAGTCGCGGACATGAGTCCGAGAGCAATAAGGAAAGAAAGCACAACAACGAGCAACTTCATTTCACCCTCCTAATCCTCGTGTTCCGACTCGTGTGCCGGTTGTCCGCTGGGAATTGCGGACGCAGTCCCAGTCAGCTCCGTGTGGTGAATTTTCCCGCCCAGGTTCGCGGTCCATGCCATGACCCCGGTCAGCATCAGCGCCAGTACCAAGGTCGAAAAGCCAACTCTCACGGGTACCGGGCGCCGACGACAAAACAGCAAGACCGCAAGAGCCACGATCCCGAGCAGTTCCATCCCGGCCATGGCAATGCCAGCTGCGTCCTCATGGACCTCAATCGCAGCCGAAGCGACGCCGGGATGTCCTTTGACTACCTTCTCCGCGGGTTCACCGGTGAGATATGCCGGTACGGCCACCAGGGCCATAAAGACAAACCCAGCCAACGCTGCCTTGGTCAAATCATCTTTGCGCTGCAGGATTCCATACACCAGCAGGAGGAACGAAAGGGCAATGCCGATCACCGGGATGTGATTCAGCACAAGGTGAGCATGCGCATAATTCATACCTGCCCCCTGCCGAGGACGCTAGCACACCCTGCCACCCTGCGCTGTGACCAAAGTCCGGTTGGCCCGAGGTGATCTGCTCGGGATTCGGGCTAATTGCGAGTACCCTTGCTAAACACGGAGCACGCCAAGTGCCAGCCGAACCAAAGTAATGCCAGCAATTTGGATCCCGCCGGGCGGCGGAGGAATGCAGCCCGGCATCTAGAGTCTTTGATTTCGGGGAGAGCCGCAGCAGGATGGGGCGGCGTTCCAAGTCATGTGCGAATGGAGGAGAATCCTATGACAACTCGGCTCAATGAAAAGGCGCAGAAGCTGCAGGGCAAGCTGCAAGGGACGGTCGTGCTTCCCGGCGATGCCACTTATGACGAAGTTCGCCAGGTGTGGAATGCCATGATTGACCGGCGGCCCGCGGTCATCGTGCGGTGTGGCGCTGCCGACGACGTTGCCTACGCCATCGAGTTCGCCCGCGAGAACGGGCTCGACATCTCCGTTCGCGGCGGAGGGCACAACATTGCCGGATTCGCGGTGTGCGACAACGGCCTCACGATTGATCTCTCCCCCATGAAGAATGTCCGCGTTGACCCCGGCGCAAGGCGTGCCTATGTCCAACCCGGCGCCACACTCGCCGATTTTGATGCAGCAGTTCAGGCGCATGGACTGGCCACGCCGGTGGGAATTAATTCCACCACCGGGATTGCCGGTCTCACGCTGGGCGGCGGCTTCGGCTGGCTCACCCGTAAGTACGGCCTGACTGTTGATAATCTCGTCTCCGCCGACGTGGTCACGGCGGACAATAAGAAGGTGCGTGCAAGCGAAACAGACGATTCCGATCTTTTCTGGGCCATTCGCGGCGGAGGCGGTAACTTTGGCGTGGTGACGCAGTTCGAATACAAGCTCTATCCCGTAGGTCCGCAAATACTCGCCGGCCTGATCGTCTTCCCCTTCCAGCAGGCACAGCAGGTGCTGGCGCAATACCGTGAATTGGTACAGTCAGCGCCGCTGGAGCTGAATGTATGGGTGGTGTTGCGTCAGGCGCCGCCGTTGCCCTTCCTTCCCCAGAATGTGCACGGGAGAGAAGTGCTGGTGCTGGCTGTCTTTTACTGCGGTGAGATCGCTGAAGGCGAGCGGCTCATTCAGCCTCTGCGCCGCTTTGGCGACATCGTGGGCGAACATGTCGGGCCGATGCCTTACGTCCAGTGGCAGCAGGCCTTTGATCCCTTGCTCACGCGCGGTGCACGCAACTATTGGAAGTCGCACAATTTCACTGAGCTCAGTGACGGCATGCTGAACACGATGCTGGAGTACGCAAGCAAGCTGCCCAGTCCGCAGTGCGAGATCTTCCTGGGATTGATACAGGGAGCAGCCAACGACGTTCCCGTTGGGACCACAGCCTATAGCAGCCGCGACGCCAAGTTCGTGGTCAACGTGCACGGCCGTTGGGACAACCCGGCCCACGATGAAACCTGCATCGGCTGGTCGCGCGCATTCTTCAAAGCTGCTGCGCCTTATGCTTCCCCCGGCGCCTATGTCAATTTCATGACAGCAGAGGAAAGTGAGCGGGTGGCTGCGGCCTACGGGCCCAATTACGCGCGCCTGGCGGAAATGAAGAAGCGCTACGATCCCGAAAACATTTTCCATTTCAACCAGAACATCCGTAGCGAGGAAGAGCTGGGCGCGTTCGCCGGCCAAAAACTCAGTGCGTAATTGCTGTCATGACGAGGAGGGCATAGCCCAACGAGGCATCTGCTGTTTTCTCATGAGCAAGAAAAGCAGATGCCTCGCTCCGCTTTCATGACACAGGACGGAAAATTAACTGCGGGAAAGGCCGGTTTTTATTTTCAGAACAGAACCGGGCATTTCCGCATACGGGATTTCCCCGCTACCGCGAAAAGCCCTATCCATGCGCGTCTAGGCTCTGGTACGCTTAGCTGGCAGTAAAGCAGAGGAGCCAGAATGGATACTGAACGGATTCTTGCCGAGCTTCGCGCCGAGCGCAGCCGTATTGACCAGGCCATCATCGCCCTTGAGGCACTCAGCCGCACTGGTCGCGCCCAGAGCTTTCGCAAGATCTCACCCGCCACGCCGGGTCAAGGTCGCCGCGGCCGCCGCCGTATGAGTGCAGCCGCCCGCAAGCGCATCTCCGAGATGATGAAGCGGCGCTGGGCGGAAAGAAAGAAGAAGGCGAAGTTGGCCTAAATCCGCTGACAGGCTGCTGAAAAACTCGATTGTAACGATTGTTTCGGAGGGGCACGACTTCAGTCGTGCCGTTACCCCCTTTATCTTTGTCATCCCGAGCGGGCTTCAGCCCGCAAAGAATCTGCTGTTATGAGTTTTTCAGCAACCTGCTAACCGGCAGTTACAGGTCACAAAGATGCATCACCGAGCTCCCCTTCTAATTGTTCATCGAATGACATCCTGAACGGGAGCTCGCCTCTACAACTCCGCGTTTGCTGTACCACTAAACTTGTTCTTCCGCGCAAAGCTCCGAAGTTGTATTGAGCAAGCGCCAAAGTTGTCATTCCTCGCGAAGCGAGGAATATCCCTGTTGCGCCGACACTCTCGCGTGAGGTTCAATTACCCCAAGCCGGAACGAATGATCTCTTCTGAACACCGCCGAGTCAGCTCCGAAAATTTCAATTTCCCCAGCCAACGCACCCCTGCTGTCAAGCATCCTACCCGGCGGTCACTTGCAAAGTGCAAGTGAGATGTTGATCGTGCCAGCGAAGCCCAAACCAAGACGCCGGTCCGGCTGCCCCGTCAGCATCTCCCTCGAGGTGTTTGGAGACCGCTGGTCGTTGCTGATCATCCGCGATCTGATGGTCCGCGGCTTCCGCACCTTCAAAGAATTTCAGCGCTCGGGCGAAGGCATTGCCAGCAACATCCTGGCGGACCGCCTAAAAAAACTCGAAGCGGCGGGCATCATCAGCGCGGAAGTGGAGCAGGCGGATGCGCGCAGGGTGAATTATTACCTGACGCAGAAAGGAATTGATCTGGCGCCGGTGCTTCTCGATTTGCTCCTCTGGGGGGCGCGGCACGAGCAGACGGCAGTCCCGTGCGCACTGATTGAAGAAATGGCAAGAAATCGCGAACAAGTGCTGGCTGAAGTACGACGACGATGGCTGGAGCGGGACCCGACTCCGCTGATACCCAGGTTCAGCAATGCCGCCCTCCGCCGTTATTAGCGCGAGCACGGGCGGAAGGTGCTCAAGCAGAGGATCTGCAAGAGAACGGCCGACAGCAAACTGACACAAGGAGTAGACACGATGGAAGTAAAACCCACTCACGAACAAGCGCAACTCCACCTACAAATCTACGACTTGCGCCGCGAGGCACGGCTTCGTCAGGCACGGGATTGGTTTTTCAAAAATTACTTCGTTGACAATTTCGAAGAGTCCATGCGCGTCGCAGCGCCCGGTACGGAAGGCGGCACATTCACAATGATGGTGCTCAGCTACTGGGACCAGGCCTGTGCCTTGCTCAATTACGGACTGCTCCACGAAGACCTTTTCTTTGAAACTAACGGCGAGTTCTTCGGAGTGTGGGAACGGGTGAAGCCCATCGTTCCGCAAGCTCGCGAGCGATTTGCCAACAAGCAGTTTCTGGCGCACCTGGAAAAGGCCGCTCAGCGCTATGAGACTTGGATCGAGTCCCGCTCGCCGGGCCATATCGCGGCCATGCGCCAGTTCATGAAACAGATGCGCGCTCAACTTGCATCAGCAGCTTGAGCCTGCTCCAAGGTGCCACCCTCACGCCCAGCTCTTGGGCGCCAGGGTGGGACGCACAGTGAGAGTCAAGGAGCGAAGCAATGCAAAAAATCACGCCATCCTGTTTGGCCGCGGAGGTACTTCTGCGATGGACATTAGTTGTTACCTGAGAATCCATGTACCTCAGGGGCTGAAGCCCGCATTGTTATTGCCGATTCCATGCAGGTCTGAAGACCTGCTCCACCCATTCACGAATAGTGCACTCCAGCTCTTTCGACTTACGGCGCAAGGCGAAATCACCCGTGAAAGGAGCGAGTATGAGCGGCGTACGAGTTCTGGTTGGCACGCGCAAAGGCGCATTTGTTCTTAGCTCCGACGGCAAGCGTAAAGAGTGGGACGTCAGCGGACCCCATTTTGCCGGCTGGGAAATTTATCACGTAAAGGGATCGCCCGCTGATCCGAACCGAATTTATGCATCGCAAACCAGCGGCTGGTTCGGGCAACTGATCCAGCGCTCGAACGACGGCGGCAAGACCTGGGAGCCGGTGGGCAATCAGTTCGTCTACGACGGCGTTGCCGGGACCCATCAGTGGTACGACGGCACGCCTCACCCCTGGGAGTTCAAGCGGGTCTGGCACCTCGAGCCTTCGCTCTCAGATCCCGACACCATCTACGCCGGGGTTGAAGACGCGGCCCTGTTTCGCTCTACGGATGGCGGAAACTCGTGGCAGGAACTCCCCGGATTGCGCGGTCACGGTTCAGGACCTCGCTGGCAGCCGGGGGCGGGCGGCATGTGCCTGCACACAATCTTGCTGGACCCCAGCAACTCCGGTCGCATCTTCATCGCCATCTCGGCTGCGGGCGCGTTTCGCACCGACGACGCCGGCAAGACCTGGCGGCCAATTAATCGCGGGTTGACATCGCAGTACATCCCCGATCCCAATGCCGAAGTCGGCCACTGTGTTCACCGTATCGCCATGCACCGATCGCGGCCGCAAGTGGTGTTCATGCAAAAGCACTGGGACGTCATGCGCAGCAACGACGCCGGAGAATCCTGGGAGGAGGTCAGCGGCAACCTGCCCACGGACTTCGGTTTCGTAATTGACGTCCATGCGCATGAGCCGGACACCGTCTATGTGGTTCCCATCAAGAGCGACACGGAACACTTCCCGCCCGACGGCAAGCTGCGCGTTTATCGCAGCCGGACCGGCGGATGCGAATGGGAGCCGCTCACCAAAGGTCTTCCGCAACAGGACTGTTACGTAAACGTGCTGCGTGACGCCATGGCGGTTGACTCGCTCGACTCCTGCGGCATCTATTTCGGCACGACCGGCGGACAGGTGTACGCGTCGGCCGACGCCGGCGATACCTGGGCTCCCATTGTACGCGATCTTCCGGCTGTGCTTTCGGTGGAGGTGCAGACATTGCCATGATCCGTGTGATACTTCCGCCACATCTGCGCACGCTGGCGAAGGTCGGAAACGAAGTGAAACTCGATCTCGAGGGGCAGGTTACGCCAAAATCGGTGCTCGACATGCTCGAAGCATGCTATCCGATGCTGCGAGGCACGATCCGCGATCAGGTCACGCAACAGCGCCGGCCATTCCTGCGTTTCTTCGCCTGTGAGCAGGACCTGTCCCATGAGCCTCCGGATGCACCATTGCCTGAGGAGGTAAGAACCGGGGCGGAGCCGTTCCTCATTGTAGGAGCTATTGCCGGCGGCTAACGCTTGCCTGCGATATCCGAGCGCGGCAGCTTCCAATGAGCTGGGGGGAAAACAATTCAATTTCTTTTGTAACCATTCGGGCAGCACTGGAATCAAAGTTCGAGGAACTTGTGTCTGATCGGCTGGGCGCGAAGGGGCCGGCCGAGCAAAGACCGCGCACACAGCGTGACAAAAGTCATCGTCACGACATATTTAGTGATGAAAGATGCGACAGGGAGCTTGGGCATGTTTATCTCGCCCATCCAAATCATCCGGCTTAGTTCGTCCAGTATTTCACTCCCCAACCAACAACATCTTTCCTGCCGCGCGGCCCTGCGCGCGGCCACGGCGAAAATCACGCATCGAAGGAGGAAATCTCTATGTTCGCACGCATGCTGATCTGCACACTGAAGCCGGATAAGAAAGAAGAGTTCCTGGAAGCTGCACGCCAGTTGCCGAGCGCGTACAAGGACCAGGCCGGCTTTGTCGACTTGTTGACCTTCATCTCGGACGAGCACCCCGACCGCGCGCTGGTCACCGCCCTCTGGAAAACGAAGGGGGATTCCGAAGCGTTCTACCACAAGCGTGCTCCCCTGCTCGACCTGAAGCCATACATCCAGGATGAACGAATCGAGCATTACTTCCTGGAAACATCCAGCGTATTCAGCTCCGCCAGCGGCAAAGCCGCCTAAACGTGATTGTGATTCCCGATTCCTGATTGCCGGTTTGCCGGCGGTACGGTCACCGCGGGCCGCACAGAGAAAACCAGAATCAGGAATTCGGGTCCAACCTCATGCCGGCTGAAGTTGGCCCGTCTCCATATCCCAGGGCATTTCACGCACACTTCTTCCAAAGTAGCAACAAGCGGCGAGCTACAAGCAGGAAGTGGCGAAGCTTGTTGGTGGTTGTTGCCCAACGCGGCATCTGGCTGCCATTCAGTTGTCAAAAGCAGGTGTCTTGCTTCGCTCGACATGACACCAGAAGAAATTGCTGCGGGACAGCATTTGTTGGTTCTTCTGTAAGTTTTAGCAAGAAGCCGCAAGCACAGGCATTACATGTTGCTTGCTGCTCTAGTAGTGATCATCCAACCCGGGATCAAACGCATCCGCCGGAGGGATACGTTTGGCGGCGCGTTCCCAGGCGCTGGTCTGCCAGTTGTCCGGGGTCCGCTCGCTCGGAAACCAGGAAGGCAGACTGACCATAAGATAATCGGCCAGCGCGTTGACGTAGGGTTCGTACATGCGCCGCAACTCGGACAGTTTCTCGCCGGCGGCGATTCCGTCGCGCAGCGGCACCCTGTACTGCCGCAACATATTGCGGAGTCGCACCAAAGCCTCGGCAGGAAGCCGATCGGGTTCCGGCCGAAGCGGGGGTGTTTGCAGCACCTGGGCGAGGTCAACCACGGCATGCCGCGCCATGGCAAACGTAAGTTGCGCCTGCCGCGCAGGCGCCGTCTCCACGCCAACAATCAATAACGCGCTGGTGTCCAGAATGCTGGTCAGCGCCCCTACCCAAGATTCGTTACTGTGTTGTGATCGGAATAGCGCCAGGACGGGATAGGAAATATGGCTCTCGAGCAGCTCCGCCGCCCAGTGTTCCCATTCCAGCAGCAATGGCTCGATTTCGTTGAGCGCCCGGCTTTCGGCGTAGCGCCGGATCAGCTCCGTGGCCGCGGGCGGCGAGCCGGCACGCGCGTCCAACAACGAAATGTGCGATTCACGGCGTGAGAATGCCTGATAGATGACTGGCAAATAGCCGATTACCAGCGCCAGGAAGCCGAAACCTGTGGCTGCTTCCAACGCGGTGAGGAAGCGCGCCATCCCCGATCGCGGGATAATATCGCCGATACCCAGGGTGCTGAAATTGGTGCCGCTGACATACAGATCCATGCCGAAGCCGGGCGGCATGTCATGGGCGTACAGCTTCGATCCACATGCCCACTGCAGCATGGCGAAAGCAACAATCATCGCTACCGCCCAGAGCACCAGCAGCATCAGCAACGACATGGGACCGAACAAGCTCAACAGCGATTCGCGCAGCTTGCGGTCACGAACACGTGTTGCCAACGCTCGCCAGGGCAGCCAGGTGTTGCGATAGAACAGGCGAGTCAGGCGAATTTTGCGCGTCACCCGGCGCGGCAGGATGATCGTCTCAAAAGCGTCACCGAGAATGATCAGGATGATCGCAAAACCGGCGATGCCGACCAGTACGTGCATGCTTGCTGCTGTTCGATGCACGACAGCCAGCCTTCGCGTCGGCGCGTTGAGGAAGAGGTGGTGCCGCCTTTGCCGTACTGGGGTGGGAACGAGGCGCTGGCGGCGCCCGAGGAATCGCTATTGCTACCAAAAGCGTGGTTGTGACAGGGGTTCCCTTGGCTTCGAAGCCTCGCCAATGACAACCTCAGGCTCCCTGCCCGGTCGGCTTTGCCCAAATGCAACTACTTTTGCGCCGGATTACCGGCCTGGCCCTGCGGCGCCGCCGGAGTGCCAAGCTTGCCGCGACCCCAGCCTCTCACGCCGTCCTCGGGAACCTAACTTGGCACGCTGCTCTGGAGTCAGCACCTGGTCAACCTGCGCACGGAAGGATTGGCGAAGGGCCCGGAACTTTTCTCGCTTCTGGTGGGGAGACAACGACTTATCGTTGCGCAAAGCCTGCATCTGCTGCTGTGTGGATTCAAACATCGGCAGCAGCTTTGATTTTTGCGCCGCAGTAAGCCCGACTCTCCTGTCCAGGTTCGCCACACGATCGGCAGCGGAATGCGGACGCCGGCCGCGCATTTCCGTCGAGGGCTGGACTTTTGCCACGGCCGTTCCGTTCTTGGTAAGTGATGGCGTCTTCGACGTCTGGGCGGTAGCGACAGTCCCAGCCGCCAGCACAATTCCAAGAGCGAAAGAAAATACCTTCACCTGCATGAACTGCTGTTCTCCTTCCGGCCTGTTAACCGCCGCTGAACGAGAGTTGCGTTCGTCGCAAGCAGCCTGCTCAGCCCGCTCGAAGCGACCTTCGGTAACGCATGGCCCACCCCGATACGGCAGATGCGCCACGCCGTGCTCTCAAAATATGGGATAGTCGCAACCACGGGAACCGAACCGCGGCTGCGTCCTTTTGATTCTACCGCGCCGCCGCTGCAGTAGTCTGCGGGGCCCAGTTCCAGTTGTCCAGCCGGTCCTGAGCTTCATCCATGGAGAGGCCCTTCTCACGCATGAAGTGCAGTACCCCTTTAAGCCGGTAAAAATCTCGCGAAGAATAATACGTGCGACCGTTCTTAAGAACCGGTTTGATGATTCCTTGCTCTTCAAACTGAGAAAGCTCTTCTTCCATCAGGTTCAGTTTGGTTGCGAACTGTGCCGCAAGCAAAAACTCAGGCATTCCAAGCGCTCCTTGATAGCGTCCGCCGGGCAGACGAGGTTTGAGTGATTTTGGAAAACACTGGGGCCGCGGCGCGCCCGGCGCCGGGTAGGTATAACAAAGCTTTGATCGGGATTGCGAGGTCGCCGTCTTTGATGGGGTTGAGCCGCATCAAATCCCGGCTCCTTGGTCCGTCGCAGTAGAGACGGTCTCCATCTGCGCCAGCAAATCTCGCATGTTTATCAACTGGTTACTGAAGAGGTCCTTGGCAACATCCAGAACGCGGTAAATCAGCGGGTCGCGGACGGAGTAGTAGACGTTGTTGCCGCTCTTGCGTCCGACAACGATATCGCGGGAGCGCAGCACTGAGAGCTGCTGCGACAGCGTGCTCTGCTCGACTCCCAGTCTGGCACAAAGCTCATTTACGCCCACCTCTCCTGCCCGTAGTGAATCCAGAACACGAATGCGCAGGGGATGAGAGAGAGCCTTGAAGAACTCTGCTTTGAACTGGGGTAGGTCGGACATTTGAGCATTCAAATAATCGCATATTCAGAACTGTCGGTCAACAAATTTCGACCAATTCGGGATAAATCTCGCGTTGGCTAGCAACTCATATTCCAAGCATCAAGCCCACGCGACGAGGTTCTGAAAATCTAATTGCTGAGCACTGAGTGCTAAGTGCCTGAATGCTGATTAGTTGCTAATTGCCAATTGCTGATTGCCGGCCCCAACCCGTTATCCTGCGCCCATCATCCCATTTAGCAAGTGCTTAAACCATATGCAGGAGAGAGTTTCATGGCCGAGACCTACGGCACTGTTACGCGCGAAGAACTCAAAGCAAAGCTTGATGCCAAAGATATGTTCACGCTGATCGAGACCCTTCCCAAGGCCGCTTACGAAGATGCGCATCTGCCGGAGGCCATTAACATCCCGCTTGAAGATCTGCGCATCATGGTGCCACGCCTGGTACCCAGTACCTGGAGTGAGATCGTGGTCTACTGCGCCAGCCCCACTTGACACGCCTCGGAAAACGCCGCCCGGGAGCTGGTGGCCATGGGCTACAAGAACGTGAAGGATTATCAGGGAGGCAAGCAGGACTGGATAGATGCCGGCTTTCCGGTGGAAAGCAGTCACAGGCACAAAGCTGCCTGACGACCAGGCATTGCCCATATCTTGCCACCCTCACTTGGCGGAGCGAGGAATGCCTATTGCGCCGACACCTCATGTCCGGGGTTGTCATGACGAAGGCGCAGCAGCGCGCACGCATCTGCCGTTTCCACGGGCTAACGCAGATGCCTCGCTCTACTCGTCATGACACTGCACAGAAATTAGCGACTCGCCACGCTAGCTCACCGCCTCGAACTTTGCTTTGGCACACAAACACACGACACACTGCACGAAGTTGAGCTGCTTGACGGTATAGCCACAGACGGGACAAACAAAGTAGTAGCACTTGGTCTTCATCGTTTCCAGGTTGTCGAGCGCGCCGCTGAAAAGCTTGGCGTGTTCGGCTTCAGCCTTCAGGGCATACTGGAATGTCCGCAGCGCCGCCGGATTCTTTTCTTTCTCGGCTACGGCGCTAAACTGCGGATACATCACGTCGCGCTCATAGATTTCACCCGCGATGGCGGCCTGAAGGTTTTCACGCGTGGATTTCACCTCCACGCTTTCGATCTTTGCTTCCGCCTTGCCACCCATTCTTACGATGACTGCGGCGTGATTGGCGGCATGGATCTGCTCTGCGCGTGCAGCGGCGCGAAACAGGCTGGCCGCCTCCGCATATCCTTCCTGATCCGCTTTGGCCGCGAACGCCAGGTAGCGCGCCCGGGCATTGCTTTCGCCGTTAAAGGCGGTTTTCAGGTTCTCCAGGGTAGTTTCGCCTGCCTCGGCGGCCTTCGTGCCTGCTATTGCCGCCGCAGTCGGCAGTACCAATGACAGAAGAGTGCGTAAGGTGTCAATCATGGCCATGTCCTTTTGCAGTCTTACATAGGGTTACAGCACCGACATCAGAGTAGCTGCCCAGTGTACATCCTGAAAGCACGCTCGAAGAAGGTTCGGAAAAAAGAAAAGCCGAACACACGTCCAGCGACCCGCTTTTCACTCGCAATGCGACACTATATGATTGCGGTGCAATATGCTTGGACCAGGAGTTCGCATGCAAGCGCTTGATGTCCGGCAACCGGTGCAGTTTCAGAACGTTCTGCTGGCGACGGACTTTTCGCCCGCGTCGGAAACCGCCTTGCTCTACAGTCTGGCGCTGGCGCGGCGCTGGAAGGCACGCGTCTTCGTGGTGCACGTGGTGAACCCCGCTACCATTTTCGGCGCCGACGCAGTGCAGCGGGCGGTGAACGACGCCTGGCGGCAGGCCCACACGGTAATGACCGACCAGCTTATTGCCGGACGACTGGAAGGGATCGAAAACCATGTTGTCGTTCGACAGGGCGATGTCTGGCCGGAACTGGCGCGCATGATCGAGGAATTCCATGTGGACCTGCTGGTCACGGGCACGCGCGGCCGCACCGGCGTTTGGAAGATGCTGCTGGGATCCACGGCAGAAACCATATTTCGCCGCGCGCCCTGTCCGGTGCTGACGGTCGGGCCGAAGTCCCCGGACGTAGCTCCGCAATCCGGCCCCAAGCGCATTCTGTACTCCACCGGCTTTGCGCCACATTCGCTGTACGCCGGCATCTTCGCGTTGTCCCTGGCGCAACAGAACCGGGCCCGGCTGGCGCTGTTGAACGTGATCAAGGAAGTGCAGAACGACAACCCCCAGAAGCGCCAGGAACTGGAACGCGAAGCTAAACAGCACCTCCAAGAGTTGATCCCGCCCGAAGCGAACCTGGCGGAGACCCCCGAGGTATTTGTCGCCTTTGGTTCGGCTGCAGACGCCATCCTCCGGCTTGCAAATGAATGGAAGCCGGAACTGATCGTGCTCGGCGTCCGCCGGCCACATCCCGAGGCTCGGCGCATTACCTGGGCCACCGCCTACAACGTTGTCTCCAATGCGCCCTGTCCAGTCCTGACAGTCAAACAGCCCGAAAGCTAGCAACAGGTCTCATCAAGTCGTGTTCATATCAGAGCACGACTTGACGTCGTGTAAGAACTAGCTTTGTTTTGATCGAGTGCTCCAGAGTGCCGAAAATCCAGCCCGCGAAGCGGGAATTTGGCCCCGGCGCTAAGCCCGGGGTAAGCGTAGCAAAATGACAGAGTCCCGTAAAGGGACGGCACGGTTCTCACGCTCTCCCGAAATTCGCCCCTCCTCGAAGGCACACGACCTATTTGTAGACGACCTCAAACTGTTGGATACCCATTTGGTCCCGCGCTAATTTGTCTGCTGCGGGTTCAATGGGTCGTAGTCGAGTTCGTCCCAGTCACCCCGGTACCCGTGATGCTACAGGGCACGCCTGTCCCGCTGGTAACTGATGGGGCCGTAGTCGTGCCTGAGGTTCCGGCGGTCCCGATCCCTCCCATTCCTACGCTGGATTCTGTAGAGGCTGTCGCACTGCCGGTTCCCAGCGTTCCGCCTGCATTACCCGCTGCAGCTGTTCCCGCACCAGCGGTGCCGACGCTTCCAGTTGTTCCGCAAGGCACCGTTGTGGAGGTGGGCGTCGATCCGGTCGCACCCGTGCTTGTCGTGCTCGTACCCATTGTTCCCGGCGTGTTTGAGGTGGTTACACCTGTAGCCGACCCGATCGTCCCTGAAGTGTTTGTTTGGCTGTTTGTGTTAAGTGACCCTGCGTTAGTGCTGTCGATTGGGCTGGTGGGCGTCGTTGTTGTACCAGCATTCGGCGCCGTTCCCAAGGCATTCGTCTGCCCGGCAGCACCCGTCGTGATTCCGGTTGTGCCCGTCGTTGTGGTCCCGCTTGTACCCGTGGTACTGGTGCTGGTCCCGACAGTGCCGCTTTGTCCACTGGTTGACGGTGACACTGTGCTCGGCGGCGAAGTAGTCGTGGTGCCCATTGCTGCTCCAACTTGGCCAACCGCGAATACTGCGGCGAGCAACAAGGTCCCCAAAATCGCGATGATGCGCATTTCCTCTCCTCTCCGTAAGCACACACTGCTCTGTCATGCAGAGTGCACCACGCAAATCTCTCGAATAGTTTTTGGGTTTCTTTGTTTGATGAAAGGGACCCTGCTGAAGATGTCGGCCAACTCACTTCGGGTGCGAGGCGAGGTGAGGCGACCACTGCGGGTCATCTTCAGGCGTCACGATATGGCCATCGCGCATGTGTATGATTCGGTCGCCGTAACTGGCCGCTTCGGGATTGTGCGTGATCATCAGCACCGTCTGCCCCAGTTCTTTGTTTGACGCGCGCAGCATTTGAAGCACAATTTCTGAATTCTGCGAATCGAGATTACCCGTGGGTTCGTCGGCCAGCACGATGGCCGGTTTGGTGATCAAAGCGCGGGCCAGGGCGACCCGCTGCTGTTCTCCGCCGCTCAACTCCGCCGGACGATGAGTCAGGCGGTTGGCGATCCCCAGCAGCTCTGTAATTTTCTTAAAGTATGTGTCGTCGCGGGCGCCGTTTCTCCCGGCGATGTTTTGCGCGATCTCGATATTGCCTCGCGCATCCAGCGTGGGCAACAGGTTGAATTTCTGAAACACGAATCCGATGCGCGCCTTGCGCAGCTGTGTGCGTTGCACGTCGGTAAGCTGCGAAAAGTCTGCGCCGCCAATCACCACGCGGCCAGAATCCGGGTGCGTCAATCCGCCCAGGATGTAAAACAACGTCGACTTGCCGCTGCCGGACGGGCCCACCACGCTGACGAATTCCCCCGCTTCGACACTTAGAGATACCCCTCGCAGGGCCGGGACAGCCACTTTCCCGACGTGATACGTCTTGCGAACATTTTCCGCTTCGATGATTACAGGCATGACTCTTTCTGATATTACACGAGGGGACAGCCCCCGGCGCCACCGATACTGCCCATCGGCATCCGTGCCGTGCCCCACGCAAAAAAGGTTTTTTGTCATTCCGAGCGCACGGGGCCCCCAGCAAGCCGGGTTTTGGCTTGCTGGGGTGTAAGTGAGGAATCCCTACAGCGCCAACACCCTGTCATGAGCACCGCCCGTTCTTCTGTCATGAGGAGCGAAGCGAGGCATCTGCTTTTGACATCAAGGCCGACACGAAAAACAAGGGCGCCACTTGCAGCGCCCTTTGCCAGGAGGAGCTTATCAGCGAGAAACCTCTACCACGCTGATACTGTGATCTTATCCGCCCATTCGTGGAAACCGTTTCCAGGATTGGCGCTCAGGTCCTGTTGCACCTGGACGATCAGGCTGTTCATCCAGTTCGAGGCCGGGGCAGGCTGTGTAGCAATGTTGGAGTTGATGTGCTGAGTGACTCCATCCACCGTCACGCTGATGTAATGTGTGCTGCTGCCGATTCGCTCCACCAGCCATTGCACGTGGTGCCACGTACCCGGTGTGAACTTCTGGCAAGTGGCATTGGAGTGGATCCACTGCTGGGTGGCCTCATTCCAGATGTCCCACACGCCGTAAACATAATTGCACTCCGTGGACCAGTTGTACTTCTTCCCGTTTACCACCTGTACGAGGTCGAATTCCAGGGCCTCGGCTGCAGCAAGCGCGGCCGCGTCGGTGTGAACATAGAAGTCAAATAAGAAGTGGCTGGCGGCCGCATTGGCCCCGATGTCGTTCCAGAAGAGGGAATCGGTGTAAGCCGGGCCGGCGATGTAGAACTCCGAGCTGGAGCCGCTTAGCGAAGGCGTGGTTTGGAACTGCGCCATCCAGTAGGTCGAAGTTGTGCCCACTCCCCCGGAGCAGGACGGCGACGAGCACTTGCCCCAGTTAGGACGGTCCTGAATGCTGCTCACCACCGTCGCGTTAGGAGGGGCTGCTGGGCCACCCGCCGGGGCCGGAGCCGGGCTGTTTGCCGCCGCCGGTGTTCCGGAAAGGCTGGGGCTTATTGTCGTTGGAGCTTTCAGACCCGCGCCACTCCCGCAGGATGCAGCTACGAGGGTCAGGAAAACGATTATGAGAAAACAAAGAGCACGCTGATACTGTCTGCCCATGAAACCTCCGCTAGGGATAGGCGGAGAGTACGTGGGCATCTACTCTGGCTGAATGAGGCGTTCCACGTAGGCGGAGACAGGTTTTAGGCCTAGACCACCTCAGGGAAATGCCGTAATAAAGTACTATTGGCAGAGCGCAGCAATCCTACTAAGAGGCTGCAGCTCAGCGGCTTACGACCAATAGCGGCCGACCGTCGACGCTATCTCGCCTAGGAGGCTGCTAAGGTCGGCACCCGGGCGCTGCGTTTTGGGCCGCGCTTGCGTACCAGCAGCAAGCGGATGCGTTCCAGCAGTTCAGCGGGCGCGAACATCCCCTTGGGGAGGAAAACGTCGGCAAGGGTGTCCTGTTCGTAGACCTTGATCTTGCCGGAGAACAGAATCGCCGGCGTTTCGGGCGACATGGCCTTGATGCGATTAATAAGTTCGGTGCCATCCATGGCGGGCATCACCAGGTCACTCAATACCAGGTCCACGCCGCCCTTCTCGAATTCCTCCAGCGCCTCGACGGCGCTGGTGCAGGCGATGACCCGGTAACCGCGAGTTTCCAGCATGACCTTTCGAATGGAGAGAGACTGTTCGTTGTCGTCAACGCAGAGAATCGTCCGTTTGGGCTTCATCGTTAGTCCGAAGTGGCGGCAAGGAACGGCGCGCCAGAGCACGGGGCCGGCCTTGCACGGCAAAATCCAAACTGCTTGTTAAAAAGAATCGGCCAGAAATCGAGTACGGATTGCCGCATCCTAGAGCGCTCCGCCCCCGCTGTAAAGTACCGCGTAAGCCAACACGCACTGCACGCAATCGCGAAACTTGCGCAGCTTGCAGCATGTTTTCCAACCGCGAATTTGCAGTGGCAAACCGGCATTGCACAAGATTTGCGCCGTTACGAGCGCATCAACAGTTAATACGTCGTAACACGATGCTCTTGTGAAAAGAGACTCTTGGTTCCGAAGAGAGGCAGACAGGCCCTTCCTTGCACCAACAGCAGCCTGGTGCGACCGTTATGCGAGAATAGATGCAGAGAGGGCGCGGAAGCGCATGGGGTCCGGTGATCCTCCCGGTCTTCAAAACCGGCGCGCGGCAGCTTCGCGCTGTCGTGGGTGCGTTCGACTCGCACACGCTTCCGCCAGGGTTCCCTCGCTCCGCTCGGGATTTTCACCAGTGGACCCCCGCTACGCTCACATCCGCTGAGCGGCTCAACTTCGCCGATACCTACCGCAACAAATTCCAGAACCATGGGTTTACAAAATTGCGCGGCTTCGTAATGGGGAAGGACTCTGGGACAAGTTGCGGTGTGCGGGAAGGAGACATACATGCGAAGGAATCTACGAAGCTTGCCGTTGATGGTGATTGTTGGGGTTGTGGTGGCGCTGGCGCTACCAGCCAACGCCCAGAATGGACGCTGGCGCGGACAGCAGCCGCAATGGGGTTGGCAGCACGACGATCACGACCATGACTGGGACCGTGATCACGACCGGGACCACGATCGGGACCGGGACCGCCATCGTGATCACAATCGCGATCGTGATCATAAATGGAAGAAGGACAACGGCAACTGGCGCAACCGTGGCACCTACGGCAACTACGGCGCAAATGCGGCGGCGCGGTACGGGCAGCAGGACGGCTTCAGGGACGGTCAGTGGGCTCGCCAAAATGGCCGCTCGTTCGATCCCCATGGCACCGCCAACTACAAGCGGGGGAACCATGGTTATACCTCCAGCATGGGCGATGGCCGCCAATACGTGCAGCAGTACCGTGACGCCTACTCCTACGCCTACGGACAAGGCTACTATGGCGGAAATCGCGGCGGGTATTACGGCGGAAGTCCCTGGTACGGCGGCGGCTTTTTCCCCTGGGGACGCTGAGTGGAAGTAACACTTGAACGTGCAATCCAGCACAGGCGGCCTTCAAGGCCGCCTTTTTTTGCCGCCACAGTTCTCAGTTAGGAGGATGCCCCACATCTGCGAAGCAGATGTGGGGCTACTGGTCGTTGATCAAACAAAAGGTCTGGCCCGGCGGTAACTTCGGCGGCAAAGATTTCTTGCGCCGCGGCCGGCAACCTGTCTTAAACTAGCGCCGCATTCCAGCTCACAATGTAAGGGGACACAGGTGTTTATCCCACTCGGGCACGAGCAAATGGCGGTGCGGCGATGGCCGATCGTCACTTTCGCGTTGATTGCCATCAACGTGATCATTTTCCTGCTCACGCACACAGCCATGGAGGAGCAGGCAGCCCAAGTCGGCGAGACCAAGCTCCACATTCTGATCCTGGCGGCCACCCATCCGGAACTGGAACTTCCCACCGAGGCACAGTCGCTGGTCGAGAAATTCCGCCAGAGTCAGCCGGAAAACTGGAAGCGCATGCAGGACCCCTTCCGCAAGCCGGAAGATGCCTGGGAAATACGGATGCGTCTGCTGGAGGAGCGCGAGGCCTTTCAGCAGGAAATGGACTCACTCGCGGCCAAGTATTCGCAACAGGAAGCGGCCAGTATTGCCGACCAATACGCGTTTATCCCCGCCAGCCCGAAGCCTGTCACCTATTTGACAGCGAATTTTCTGCACGGGGGCGTGCTGCATCTGGTGTTTAACATGTGGTTCCTGTGGTTGGCGGGATTTGTGCTGGAAGACGCCTGGGGACGCATCGTCTACACCATTTTTTATCTGCTCGCGGGCGCAGCGGCATTGCAGTTTTACGCCTTCACGAATCCCGGAAGCATCATTCCGACCCTGGGGGCCTCAGGAGCGGTTTCCGGACTGATGGGCGCATTCCTTGTGCGCTTCCCCAGGCTGAAAATCCAGATGGCGTGGGTAGTGCCCGTCGTTTTTCGCGTACACGTGCGCCCATTTCATATGAGCGCCTACTGGCTATTGCCGATGTGGCTGATGTCCGAGATCTATTACGCGGTGGTGATGGGGACCATCGGCGGAGTGGCGCACTGGGCCCACGTTGGCGGCTTCGTGTTCGGAGCGGTGATTGCCCTCGTTCTCCACGTCACGCGCATCGAGCACAAACTTGACCAGGCGGTGGATGCCAAGGTCACGCTCGCGTCGGACACCGAAATCACCAACGCCACCGAATTATTCGGGGACCGCCAGTGGGACGAGGCCATCGCCGTTCTTCAGGAGCACCTCGCCAAGTATCCTGATTCCATCGAAGGCTGTTCCCTGCTGGCGCGAACCTACCGGCGCAAAGGGGACCTGGACGCTTATCACGAAACCATAATCAAGTGCTGCCAGCTTCATCTGAAGACGCGCGAGCCGAAACTCGCTTGGGAGGACTTTGAGGAGTTCCTCAATGCCGGCGGCGACCCTGCGAAGCTGCTGCCGTCCACCTGGCTCGAGTTGTGCCTCGTAGCCGAAAACCAGCAACTGTACGAACGCGCATTGGGCGAATATCAGAAAATTATCGCCCAGTATGCATCCGAGAGATGTTCGCTCCAGGCCCAGCTCGGCGCGGCCAGGGTTTACCTGAAACGCCTCAACCGTCCGGACGAGGCTTTGAAGTTTTTTCAGGCGGCCTCAGCATCGCCGGTACCGCACCTCGACTTTGAACCCGCTATTGAAGCTGGCATCCGCGAGGCCAGAGCCACTGCTGCCGCCCAGGCACAGTCCGCCGCCGGTCCCGCGTAGCCGCGAATTTCGGTGGAAGCGCCGGGCTTCAGCCCGCGAACTCGGGAGAAAAAAGCAACAGGGGCGGTTCTGCTCTGAGGAACAATGCAGATCTCACGGCCTCTTTGGCCAACCACAAGATACTGTTTTCCTCAACCGCTTGACCTCAACCTCACGCCCGAGCTTCGGCTATACTCTGAATTGTCGCCAGCCGGACTTGGGAGAACTCTTGAAGAAGAGAATCTTGAACGCCTTCGGATTCGCGCTGCTCATGGCGTCTCCGCTATGGATCATGCACGAGCCGGCGGACTATCGCCGCTTTGTTGCTTGTATCCTGATCGGCATCTTTTTGCTGGTCGTAGCCCGTTACTTTCCTGAAGAGAAAGCCCGCACCAACCGTTAGACTACTGCACCGTTAAGTTTCTACATTGTTCAATAACCGAAGCTGTCATCCTGAGCGACGCGCCCGCGAGTGGTTTTCGACCCGCTTCTGTTGTGCGTTCTGGGGTGCTCGGTGGGGCGAGAGTTTCCAGCTCTTCACAGGTTTCGGATGTCTCGCACCTTTACGAAACATCCGAAACCTTCGCAACCTTCACTGTTGATTCGGCCGCATCTATGCCGCGACCGGCTCTTTGACCCGTATCTTCACGAGTAGCGCTTCCAGCACTTTCTCCTTCTCGATGAGGGCGGCCTTGAATTTGCGATGGTCGGTGTGCCGGATTTCCTTCAACAGTGTAGTCTGGCGTTGCTCCAGAATTTCAGTGAGGAGTTCTTGCTCTGCAGGAGTAAGTAGCAATTCCATGGTGCCCTCCTCAACGTCAGAAGTGGCACTTTGGCCTGCATTCAGGCTATCTCCGCGCAGGGGAATGCGCCATGACCCCCATCACCTCAATTTGTGAGGATAGCGAGCGCTCAATCGAATACCACCGTCTTGTGGCCATACGGCAGCAAACGATGCAGTAATTGCAGACGCACGGAACGCGCCAGCACCTTGCGCTCCAGGTCGCGGCCTTTCAGGATCAGGTCGTCCAGCGAATCGCGGTGGGTCACGCGGCACACGTCCTGCTCGATAATCGGCCCCTGGTCGAGCTCTTCAGTTACAAAATGGCTGGTGGCGCCGATCACTTTCACCCCGCGCTGATACGCCTGGTAATACGGCTTCTTCCCGATAAATGCCGGAAGGAATGAGTGATGTATGTTGATGATCCTGTTGGGATAGCACTGCACAAACTGGCTGGTCAGGATCTGCATGTAGCGCGCCAGCACGATCAGCTCCACCTTGCTTTCGCGCAACAGCTTCAACTCGCGCTGCTCTTGCTCGACTTTATTGGCGGCGGTGATGGGAAATACGTGGAAGGGAATGCCGAAATTTCTCGCCAGCGGCGCCAGGTCCGGATGATTGCTGATGATGGCGACGATCTCGCACGGCAATTCGCCGACCCGGTAGCGGTATAACAGCTCCATGAGGCAGTGGTCGTGCTTGGAAACAAAGATGGCAATGCGCGGCCGCTGCCACGAAAAGCATAGTTGCCACTTCATCCCAAACGGTTCAGCGACTTTCTGAAAGGCTGGTCCGATTTCCTCCGGGGCGAGGGCGAAGCCGTCCATCTCCCACTCTACCCGATGGAAAAAGATGCTCTGCGGCGCATCAATGTGCTGCTCCGCGTGCACGATGTTGCCGCTATTACAGAACACGAAATTTGCTACCCCTGCCACCAGTCCCTTCTGGTCGGGACAGGAAATCAACAGCACGGCCGTTTCCGACGGCACGCTGCACCTCCAAAGAAACAAAGAGTCTGAGTTGCTGTCAGTTTAGAACAGAACCGCAGTTGTTTTTATCCGGGTGGAAGCACCGGGCTTTCGGCCCGGTGAATAGGATTCTCCTGAAATCCTGGGCTTCAGCCTCGGATACCAAAACCGGGGCTGAAAAGCCCCGGAGTATTTCGCCAGGCTAAAGCCCAGCGCTTCCACCCCTATCGTAGTTCTTCAACACGCCGAGCCTTGCTTCACTTCATGTCCTACCAATCTACGCTCAGCATTATTCCGCGCTCGCCGCCCGAAAGCTGACTGCTAAATGCTCTGCTGACTGCTGTTTTCTGAGTGCTTGCTGCTTATCTTACTTGCTCTTACGTGAAAGTGCGAACTCCATACCCAGGACCGCAGTGCGACCCGGCACGCGCACGTCGGGGTTGAACAGGTCCGCATATCCTGTGTTGCTCAGGTTGGTGAGCTGCAAGTAAGGAGTGAAGTAGCTGAACGTGCGCATCAGTGACAGGTTCCACAAAGGATAGGCATCGCGCTCGCGGCGCTGCAGCACTCCTACTCGAGTTCTCCCCAGCAGCCTGCCCGGGAGCCGTCCTTGCCACGCCGCCGTGCCGCTGTGGCTCAAATACTGGAACGCGTACTTGGAGAGCATGTTCGGCAGCGGCTCGCGATCGGCGGTCAAGCCAGTGTAAGCAAAATCCACACGTTGATCGCGCGCCAGCCGCAGCCGGAGCGATGCTTCCACCCCGGTAAACCGCAAGTTCTGGACATTGCTGGCGCACCACATTCCCGCCGTGGCGTGAGCTGTGCACCAGGCGTCAACATAGGGATCAGCAGGATCAACGGGCTTGCTGAAATCAATGTCGTTCCGTTCGCGGCGATGAAATACGGTCACGCTGCCACCCAACTTGTCGTTGGCATTCCAGTCCAACCCGCCCTCGTAGTTCCACGCCGACTCCGGTTTCAGGTTCGGATTGCCGATATTGCCCGGGTCGGCATAGTAGAGATCGGTGTAAGTGGGCAGACGGAAGCCATTGCTGACCGACGTGCGCAGCTTCAGCTTCGATGAGACCCAATACGCGCCGCTGACCGTGGGGCTGAAGTGCGTCTGCGTGCCAGCATAGACTTCCTCGCGAGCGCCAATCGAAAAAGAAAAACGCCTCAGCGCACGCATGTCCAGATCGAGATAAATGGCTCCGCGATTGCGCGCATGACTGCCCAGCGCTGGCGTAATCACTCCGTCTTTCAGATGAATGCTGTCAATCGTGTCGCGGTAGGCTTCTGCGCCGTAGGACAGGACAGCCTTCTGCGACAGCGAATCATGCCGCCGTAGCGCCGCTTCCCAACTCTCGTCCGAGTGCCGGTTCTCGTAAGTCAGAGGCTTGTCGCGAAACAAGAGGAAGTCATCCGTGTGCCGCCGATAAGCAAAGGCAGCCTGCGTCTTCGTTCCCAGATCCTGTGTTATCCCGGCAAACCAAGCCTTGGTCCGCTCCCACGAGTTGTAAGGTCCGTAAAACTGATTCGCGCCAAACGGTTTGTCGCTGTAAGCCATCAGCAGGTTGGCGTACCCGAGCGCGTTTTTGACGTGGGTGTTGGAGCCGAATTGCAGGTTGCGGTAATCACGGTCCGCCATGAATCCGGAGGAGAAATCGCGGGCAACGCTTACCTGCTGGCTGATGCGCTTCGACGAGTACGACACCGAAGCATGCTGCTGGTTGATGCCGAAATTTCCGACTGCCGAGCCCAGGCGGAACTCCGTTGCCGCAGGCGGCGCGGTGATAAAGTTCACGGCTCCGCCCAGCGCGTCGGCGCCGTAGTAGGTTGAGCCAGCGCCGCGCAGCACTTCAATGCGCTCCATCGAGAGCAGCGGGAACGGCATATCGAAGTTGTGGTGGCCCGACTGCGCGTCGTTAAACCTGAATCCATTGACCAGCACCAGCGTCTGTCCGAAACTGGCGCCGCGCATAGAAACGTCCACCTGGACATCGTTGCTGCCGCGTTCGCGTAAATCCAGCGAAGGCTCGCTGCGAAGGTAATCTACGAACGTACCAAACAATAGCGGAGCCTCACGCGTATCCAGACTGTTAACGGCGCGGTCTGCTTCTTCCAGCGGCAGGGGCTGGAAAGTCCCCGTAACCACCACGGTTTCCCGATGCACAGGAAGTTTTTGCTGGTCCTTGTTGGCATCAGCCTGCTGACTGCTCTCCTGGGCGAAAAGAGACATAGCAGCCAGCACCAGCAGGAACAGAATGCGTTTGGGCATAAGCGGTAATACATAATACAAAGGTGCTGGATTCCGCTAATTGAAACTATTGATTGTCCTGATTGCAAAAACCTCGGCAGACACTTCCCTCTCTCGTGACGGCGACAACCTCGTCGTGTCATGCTGAGGAGGGCGCCAGCCCGACGAGGCATAGCCTATTCGCTCCTGCTCTCTTCCAGCAACTGACCCAATGTGGCCTTGTGCTTCTCGGAAGTTTTCTTCTTCTGGTCAGGAAGACGGCGCGTAGGCGGCGGCGTGCCGATGGCCTCGCGTGCCGCTGATTTTACCGCCTTCGTGGCGCGGAACGGTTTGGGCTTTTTCTTCTTCATAGAGTGCGGCAGTACCCAGCGGTATCGTGAGCCGTCGAACCATCTCTCGCCGAATCCTGAATGCCGAGTGCTGACGGCTGAATGCTGACTGCTGAATGCTCCCCAGCCAGCAACTCAACCTCATCATTATGCAATAATTGCACTTGGATACAGTCGGCCCTATGGAAGAACGCGATTTCTTCGACGAGCGATCGGAAACCCGGAAAGCGACCCTGCACTGTCCTCATTGCCGTCAGATAGCCGAATACGACTTGGCCTGGACGGTGCGGACGAAGAAACGCCAACTCCCACCCCGCGCCGACGAGCGCGACCGCGCCAAATTCGCCAAGGCGCGCTCCTACATGGTTCGCCGCGACGACCTGGTTGCCTGCAAGAACATACGCTGCCGCAAGCGCTTCGAAGTGTCCGGTGTGCAGTCGGTGGTTTTCCTTTCAGAAGCCGGCGCCGTCTTTCGTGCCATGGACGACGACAACTTCGGCAATCGCTAACCACCGCGAAAACTTAGCCGCAGATTACCGCGGATAAAATCGAACAACCCCACCCTATCGCTCCAAAAAAGCAGAGCGATAAGGGTGGGGGCCACCGCCGAGCGTTGGGCGCTCTCAGGCGATGAAGCGGGCCAGCAGGAATGCCGCGGCGGCGGCCACTCCTCCGATCAGCACGGTTTGAATGGCGGCCCGGCCGGGATGCGTCCCCGTGAACCTGCCTTTAATGAACCCGAAGACGGCCAGCGCGGTAAGAGTGACCGCAACCGACCAGAAGAATGCCGTCTGGGCACTGCTCAGCAGCATGTAGGGTGACAAAGGAATGAAGCCCCCAGCAACGTACGACAGCGCTATGGTCAGGGCGCTGTTCCGCGCCCGCTGCGGCTCGGGCTTTTCCAGTCCCAGTTCGAAGCGCATCATGAAATCAATCCAGTCGTTGGGACGCTGGCGCAGAGCAGTCACGACCGGCTGCGCCTCCTCGGAACTGAGACCATAATTCTGAAAGACGTCGGCGACTTCGCGCGCTTCTTCTTCCGGGAGTTCCCGCACTTCGCGGCGCTCGCGGGCCAGTTCGTGCTCGTAGTGTTCGGCGTCGCCCCTGGCGGCAAGATAACCGCCCAGTCCCATGGCGATGGAACCAGCGGCGATTTCCGCCAGCCCGGCAACCACGATGATGCGGGTACGATCAATCGCGCCGGACAGTCCTGCGGCCAGCGCGAACGGCACAGTCAAGCCATCGGACATGCCAATCACGATGTCGCGCACGACCTTGCCGGCAGTGAAGTGGCGTTCGACGTGTTCAACCTGCGGCATCGTTATCAGCCTCGGCATTAGTCTTGCAAACAGTGGAAGCAGCTTGGGTTTTGGATGCGGCCAGAGCAGGATGAGAAGCAACATAGTCCAGCGCCAGCTTGGCCACATCCCGCTCGCCTTTGTAGGTCAGCTTGCGCGGAGCTTCGTCCAGCGGGATCCACTCGCAGCAGCGCACCTCCTTGCGCATGTCGGGCGTGAGGTCGTCCAGCCGCCCCGAGCGATATAGCAGCAGGTAAAAGCTGACCACCTTGAAGACGCGCTGCTTGTCGCCCCAGGAGCGCACATAGACATAGCGAATGTCGATGAGCTTGGAAACCAGGGTGGCCGCGACGCCCGTTTCCTCGCGGACCTCACGAACGGCAGTCTCGGCGGGGGTCTCGCCTTTATCTTTATCTATGAGGCCCTTGGGAAGCGCCAGAACGCGAGTTGCTTTCGCCGTGCGCGCGCGGCGGTTTTTCGACACCTGCGGCTCGATAGCCGCCATCCACCAGCGGTCGCGCATGCGGCGCACCACCACCCCACCCGCAGAAAACTCGCGCTCCATGGCCCTCACCCCTACGACTGTGATCGCCGCACGCGTCAACTGGTACGGCAGCCTCAGTCAAACCCACTGATTCAACCAGAGTCGCTTGCATTCAGCAATGCGTTTTTCGTGGAACCGCCGGTACCTACGCTGGAAAGCAGCAGGCAATGCGCTGCCGGCATCCCAAATTACAGGCGGTCTAGACAACTGGGCGCGCCGGACCGGCTTTGAGTAGGACCTCACAAATCGTTGGCTCCATACGCGCATTCACTCGCAGGCTGACGCGCGAGCCGCCACTGCAACCACCCGTTCCCGAATTCAAACGTCCTCTCATCGGATTGGCCCTCGGCGGCGGATTCGCCCGCGGACTAGCGCACATCGGCGTGCTGAAGGTCCTCGACGAATGCAAAATTCCCGTTGACTACGTTGCCGGAACCAGCGTGGGTTCCGTAATCGGCGCCGCCTATTGCAGCGGGGTTTCGGCCCGGGAACTGGAAGAGATCGCCGCGCTGGTGCGCTTCAAAGATTTTGCCCGCTGGACCATCTCCCGCTTCGGCATCGCCAGCAACGACCGCATGACCGGTTTTCTGGACCGCTTCCTCAAAGTAAAGACCTTCGAAGAACTGAAAATCCCGCTGGCAGTGGCGGCCACGGACTTCGTCACCGGAGACGGCGTGGTCTTCCGCTCCGGGCCGCTGGTGGACCCGGTGCGCGCCAGTTGCGCCTATCCTGGCATGTTCCTGCCGGTCAGTATTGACGGACGCCTGCTGGTGGACGGCCTGCTCGCCCACGCGGTACCGACCGTCCCGTTGCGCGAAATGGGCGCAGAACGCGTGCTGGCCGTCTATCTGAGCGCGCACTGGGTGAACCTGAAGGGCCCGCGCCACGTCTTCGATGTTATCGGGCAGTGTTTTTCGATTGCGCAGGCGCGCATGTGCAGCTTGTGGCAGTCCTCGGCCGACCTGATTCTCCAGCCGGATGTGCGCGGCTTCAGCTATGACGGCTTCGAACACGCGCCGGAACTGATCGCCAGCGGAGAACAGGCTGCGCGCGAGGCGCTGCCGGCCTTGCTGAGCTGGATAACCGACCCACAGGTCACCGTCGCTTTGGCCCACGCGACTCCCGTCGCCCTGCCTCCCACCGCCGATGTCAAACCAAGTGCGGCGTAGTGCGCTGCGTGAAACTGTGCCGTCCCTATAGGAACGATTTATGAAATAGATGCTCTGCCTTTCGAAACCTCCGAACCTTCTGAAACTTTTGACACTTGGTTAACATGTGGCGAGTGATCACTCACCGCAGGCCGGGGCAAGCCCAATGGCGTGCGCAGGACCTGGTTTGGGACTACCGGAGCATCACCTCGGCGAAGAGGTGTCGCCGCTCTTTCAATGGTCCCGGGTTGGAGATGCCGGGGAATTGCCCACAGTGTGGGATTGCCCGGGGTCGCCGTCCATCAACCGCCGCGTGTCTTGATTCTCGCGGCCGGTGTAGCTCGCGGGAAAACCATGGTGTTCGTCCGGCTCCACCCACCCTACGGGTCGCTTGGCGAGCGGTAGGTGTGGGGCACCCCGGATCCATTTTGGGGTAAGCGCCGGGTTATCCCGAGAATAGGGCCGCAGCGGAAGATCTCCGGAGTCAGACGGCCATGTGACCACCATCTCCGGGCCTGTATCCAGAGTAGCAGAGGGCGGCGGCGAAACCCCTCCACGGGACGAACACGGGGCGAAAAAGCTGCTGAAAAGAAAAGTGTTTGAGAAGTGAAAATAAAGTTCTTGACAATTACTGATAGCTATATATGACGCGGGATTTAGAGGAGTTGTTCGACACACGATCGCCGGATGGCAGAGGCTTTTGTTCGGGAAAGCGGAAGTATGTGCAAGTAGAAGGATTATGTAGCTCGGTCGCCCTCGGTCGGGCAAAGCTGGAACGAGGACGCTGAGGATCGAACTACCCCACCCTTCGCCAAGGCGAAAGGGTGATTTCATGACGAGATCGGCTCCGGTCCCGAGTACATTTGGTTTGTTGCTGAAGCAGACCAGGCTCGGGAGGAAGGAGCCGATCATGTGGATTATAGACTGTGATTTCCACCCGCAGTTGCAGCAAATTGGGTTTGTGAACACGGCTACAGGCGAGTACGGCACGGCTCATCTGGAGCATAGCAGCGGAGAGGGGGAGGGGTTTTATCGCAAACTGGTGGGCCAGCCAGTGCGTGTAGAACCGCGCCAAATTCTTTTGACCCCTGTTTCTGAACCGGGCTAAACTACGTGTGTTCCTCAGAAAACCTCGGGTCACGGAATTCCCATGAAAAGGTATTGCCCTGCCCGCCGGCTGCTGGCGGAAATCGAAGAGGCGCTGGAAGCCAGGTACTCTCCGCGAAGCCAGCCGGTGGAGGAGATCCTGAGGATTCTCCAGGAAGGCCGGAACTACTCCTATGCGGCAGTGGTTCTGGCGCTGGAATTCAAGGAGCAGCAGGGCAAGGCTCACATCTGCCAAACCCGGGCAGATGTGGGGCACCAAGCAGATGTGTACCAAGTCCGCATGGAGGTGCCCATTAAGCTTCCGGGCCTCATGCTCGGGATGCTGCACGTCGAGACACAACGCAATGCTGGATTTTCCGGGATTGACCGCACGTTGCTGACGCAGGTGGCTGCGCGGCTGGCGCGGTTCCTGGCTACGAACGGGAAATACGTCGTCCGCCGGACGAAGTCGCAGCCCGTCATCACTGATACCGAGGAAACCACGCGCGTACACCCCAGCACGCGCAATCACCCCAACAAGCCAAAAACCGGGCTTGTTGGGGACCCCGCTTCAGGCGCGCCGGGCACCCCGGCCAAGAGCGCCGCGGCAGGAGATAAGAGCCGCCCATGAGCACGCCCCGAGTCGAGTCCGTCGACGAGCTGAAACGTATAGCCAACCGCATTCGCATTGAGATTGTAAAGATGATCGGCGCCGCCGGCAGCGGGCATCCCGGCGGATCGCTGTCGGAAGTGGAACTGCTCACCGCGCTCTATCTGCGCGTGATGCGCCACGATCCGAAGAATCCTTCCTGGCCAGACCGCGACCGCTTCATCCTGTCCAAGGGGCACGGCTGCCCGGCGCTGTACGCGTTATTCGCCGAAACCGGGTACATTGACGCGTCGCTGCTGGCCACGCTGCGCAAGCTGGGATCGCCGCTGCAGGGGCATCCGGACCGGCGCATGCTGCCGGCGCTGGAGGCCTCGACGGGGTCGCTGGGGAATGGGCTGTCGGTGGGGATCGGCACGGCGCTGGCCGCGCGCCTGGACAAGCGCGACTACCACACGTTCGTCATGGTCGGCGACGGCGAAATCCAGGAAGGCCAGATATGGGAGGCCGCCATGTACGCAGGCTTCCACAAACTGTCTAACCTGACGCTGATCGTGGATTATAACCGTCTGCAACTGGATGGATTCTTGAAGGACATCCTGGATCCGGCGCCGATTGCGGACAAGTTCCGCGCCTTCCGCTGGCACACGCTGCAGCTGGACGGGCACGACTTCAGGCAGATCATTCCTGCGCTGGAAGAGGCGCGCACGGGCAAGCACGGCAAGCCTACCTGCATTGTCGCCAATACGATCAAGGGCAAGGGCGTTTCCTTCATGGAAAACAAAGTCGAGTGGCACGGCGTGGCCCCCAAGAAAGATCAGGTGGAAGCCGCGGTGAAGGAGCTGGAAGCAAAGTTTGCGTGAAAAGCGAACCACCGAGGAAAAAACGAACCACAGAGGACGCGGGGGACAGAGAGGAAAATAGAAAGACTCAAGTTCTAGATTGAGTCTTCTGTATTCCGCTGTTCTTGCGAATCGTCAAAAATGAAAGAAGGCGAAAGAAGCAGATCCTTCGACTCGCACCGCGACCGCGCCAAATCCAGGCGCGGAAGAACCGGTCGCGGTGCTCGCTCAGGATGACACCATTTGTGAGATAGCTTCTGATCTTTTATTCCTCTGTGTTCCACTGTGGTTAAAGATTTGTACCGTGCTCTCTGTGGTGAAAAGGTTTTGAGGCTATGACAAACGTCGGCACGAAGATGGAACTAAAGATGGGTATCGCGACGCGCGAGGCGTATGGCCAGGCGCTCGCGGAGTTGGGCAAGCTGAATCCGAACGTGGTGGCGTTGGACGCCGATCTGGCGAAGTCCACCTACAGCGCCAAGTTCGAACAGGCCTGTCCGGAGCGGTTCTTCACCTGCGGGATCGCGGAGGCCAACATGGTCGGCATCGCGGGCGGGCTGGCCATGTGCGGCAAGATTCCGTTCGCGTCGTCGTTCGCGTCGTTTCTGTGCGACAAGGGATACGACCAGTTGCGCATGGCGGTGGCGTATCCGGGAGTGAACGCGAAGTTCTGCGGGTCACACGGCGGGATTTCCATCGGCGAGGATGGCCCCAGCCAGATGGCCATTGAAGACTTCGCGCTGATGTGCGCGCTGCCGGGGTTCGTCGTGCTGGCGCCGTCGGACGAATTTTGCGCGCGGGCGCTGGTGCGGCGCATGGCCGAGCACGTCGGGCCCTGCTACATGCGCACCGGACGGCCGAAGGCGCCGGTGATCTATGGTCCCGAAGATGAATTCGAAATCGGCAAGGCCAAGGTGCACGGCAACGGGCAGGATGTTGCCATCATTGCGTGCGGGCTGGAAGTCTCGCAGTCGCTGGTGGCGCAGGCGAAGTTGCAGGAAGAAGGCATTGCTGCGCGCGTCATCGATATGCACACATTGAAGCCGCTGGACGAAGCTGCGGTAGCGCAGGCGGCGTGCGAGTGCGGCGCCATTGTCACGGCGGAAGAGCATGTGCTCGAAGGGGGGCTGGGATCGCTGGTAGCGCGCGCGGTGGCGCAGTCGCATCCGGCACCGATGGAATTTGTGGGCATCAACAATACCTACGCCGAGTCGGGCACGCCGGAACAGCTGATCGAGAAATACGGGCTGACCGCGCCTCACATCGTGCAGGCGGTGAAGCGGGTGGTGAAGCGAAAGCGGAACTAATTGGTTATTTGGTTAATGGATTTCATTAGGTAGGTGAAAGCTCGCCGGTTGCTGGAGACCTCGAAAAGCAGATCCCTCGACTCCCTGCGGCCAAAACCGGGCCTCCGGTCGCTCGGGATGACAACTGAGAAGGGGATGCGTTCCGGGGTGGCTGCAATTTCTGATTGTCCGGCTTAAAACGATTTGCCTGCATAATCGGGATTCCTCGCTTCGCTCGGAATGACAAGCCCGAAGGTTTGCTCTGTGTCTCTGTGGCGGGCGTTCTCTAATCCAGCCCCGCAGAATTGGCCGCGCAAGCCACCCCAGTCCTTGCTTGACATCGAGCAGCAGCTCTGATACCTAAGACCAACTACTCTCCTTCAGGAGACCAGAGGTTTAGTGTCGCCTAACGGGCGCACGGGAAGGTTATCGTTCGATGCAATCGATTGTGAGGTGTGTAGTTGCGCTGGTGCTTTGCCTGGCGCTGGCGGGGGTGGTCCAAGCGGCGGAGCCGATCAGGATTGGTGTGTTCGTGTCGGCAACCGGTCCGGGCGCCTACTTTGGCGATCCCGAGGCCAAAACATTCAAGCTCGAGGTGGACCGAGTCAACCGGGAAGGCGGTCTGCTGGGGCGCAAGCTCGAACTGACGCTGTATGACGACACCTCCGATCCCAAGCAGGCGGTTTCCTTTGCGCGCAAACTGCTGGAACAGCACAAAGTGGATGTTTTGCTGGGTGGCTCGCTTACAGGCACGACCATGGCGGTAGTACCGATCGTGCAGGATGCCGAGGTGCCCTACATCTCGCTAGCCGGTGCGACCACGATTGTGCAGCCGGTAAAGAAATGGGTGTTCAAGACGCCGCACACCGACACCATGGCAGTAGAGAAAGTCTTCATCGACATGCAGAAGCGCAAGATCAGCAAGATCGCGCTGATCGGCGGCTCCGTGGGCTTTGACGAATCGTGTCGCAAACAGGGGCACATTTTGGCTCCGAAGTACGGGATGACGATCCTGGAGGATGAGACCTGGGCCCCTACCGATACGGACATGACACCGCAGCTTACAAAGATCCGTTCGCACGCCGACTTGCAGGCAGTGCTGAACTGCGGCACACAGGCACCAGCCGTGATTTCGGTGCGCAACTATCAGCGGCTTGGCATGACGAAGACTCCTTTGTATTTCAGCCATGGCGTGGCGTCGGAGACATTCGTGCAGGGCGCTGGGGCGGCCGCTGAGGGCGCGCGCTTACCTGCCGCCGCATTGGTGGTGGCGGAACAACTGCCGGCCAAGGACCCCCAGAGGAAGATCGGCCTGGATTATCGCAAGGCCTACGAGGCCGCCTATCATTCGCCGATCTCAACTTTCGGCGGTCACGCGAAGGATGCGATGGTGCTCTACGTTGCAGCCGTAAAGCAGGCGGGATCAACGGACAAGGCCAAAGTGCGCAATGCTCTTGAGAACCTGAAGAATGTTATCGGCGTCGATGGCGTCTTCAATACGTCGCCCAGCGACCACATGGGGCTGGACACCTCGGCTTTCCACATGATTGAAATCCGCAAGGGCAAGTGGAAGTTGTTGTATTAGCAGAGCGGGGCGTGGCGCAGCCGCCCTGGGCTGCAGCCGCGCACCGCAGAACGCGGGCCGCAGTAATCCGGGAGTTGGCGCATTCCGAGCTTTGACGGGCGCGGCTTTCAGCCGCGCCAAGCATTAACTGGCTTGCCGGCATGAGTAATATCGTGCCTTTCGCCAGAACCGGGATTAAAGTTCGCTGAAAAACTCATGACAGCAGATCCCTCGCGACCTCCAGCCCCAGAATGTGCAACAGCAGCGCGTTCCGGGGACACCCGAAGCCCGCTCGGGATGACAAAATGAACGGTTTAACGGCACGACTGAAGTCGTGCCTCTCCGAAACAATCGCTCGAGTGACAAAAATAAAGGGCTCGCAAGAATAAAGGGCTTAATACAAGGCTCTCGAAAAGGGCTAATACGAAAAGATAAGGGCTTTAGGCAGTGGCGTCATTCCTGCAAATCATTGCGTCTGGGCTGACCAGCGGCGCGATTTATGCACTGATCGGGCTCGGGTTTTCAATGATCTACAACGCCAGCGAGGTGATCAACTTCGCGCAAGGCGAATTTGTCATGATTGGCGGCATGGCGGCGGTCACGCTGAACGTGGTTGGCCACGTGCCGTTGCCGCTGGCGGTTCTTGCAGCGGTCGGCATTACCGCAGGAGTGGCGGTGATCGTGGAGAAGTTTGCGATAGAGCCAGTGCTGCATTCCAGCCGCACGACCATCATTATCATCACTATCGGAATTTCTATCATTCTTCGCGGCATAGTTGAGGTAACACTGGGCACCGAGTTCCGCCGGCTGACGGCATTTTCCGGAGAAGAGCCCATCGGCATTGGGGGCGCGCAGGTGGAGCCGCAAGCGTTCTGGATTCTCGGCAGCCTGCTGATCGTTATGTTCGCGCTTGCCTGGTTCTTCAAGAAGGCCAAGGTGGGCAAGGCCATGTTGGCGACCGCACAAAACCGCATGGCTGCGGAACTGATGGGGATCGAGGTCAAGACCATTCTGCGGCTGAGCTTTGCCTTTGCGGCCGTGCTGGGCGCGGTGGCCGGGGTGCTCACCGCCCCGATAACGCTTACCAAGTACGACGTGGGGATCATGCTCGGGCTCAAGGGGTTCTGCGCAGCGGTGATCGGAGGACTGGGGGTGCCGCCCGGGGCGCTTGCCGGCGGAATCCTGCTCGGCGTCGCTGAGGCATTTTCTGCGGGCTATGTTTCGTCGGCGTACAAGGACGCGCTGGCGTTCATCATTATTCTGGCAGTGCTTTTCTTCATGCCGCATGGGCTCTTCGGCAGGGCCGAGGCGAAGCGCGTATGAAGAAGAGGCTCCATGCACTAATCGAGAGCCGCTACTTCGGAGCGGCAGTTCTGGCGATCATCATTCTGACAGCGCCGCTGAAGTTCTCCAATGACTACCAGTACGACATCGCCATCAAGATCGCCCTCAATGCAATCGTCGCGGTCGGATTGAATCTTCTGATTGGTTATGCCGGCCAGATCAGCCTGGGCCACGCGGGATTTTTCGCCATTGGAGCATACGCCAGCGCCATACTGACACAACGCTACGAGATGCACGGACTGGTCGCGCTCGCGCTGGGCGCGACCAGCGCGGGCGCGCTTGCCTGGGTAGTGGCGCGGCCAATCCTGAAGCTGACAGGCCATTGTCTGGCGATGGCGACGCTTGGGCTGGGAATCATCATTGCCATCGTCATCAATCGGGAACTGGAGATCACCGGTGGTCCTGACGGGATCGCCGTGCCCACGCTGAAGCTGCTGGGCTACAAACTTCGTGATCCGCAGATCTGGTATTGGATCATCGCGGCAGTGCTTCTGGTGGTGGTGTGGTTATCCATGCACCTGGTGCGGTCGGCGTTTGGCCGCGGGTTGCGGGCGCTGGCTGATTCCCAGGTGGCAGCCGAAACTGCGGGACTCGATACGGGCGCGCTGAAGACGCGTGTGTTCGTGCTGTCGGCGGTGATCGCGGCTATTGGCGGTTCGCTGTTCGCCTACGCCGAGCGCTTCGTGACGCCCGCAGAGGCGGGCTTCCACCGCTCCATCGAGCTGGTGACAATGGTAGTGGTCGGCGGAATGGCGTCTATTTTCGGCCCCGTAGTGGGCGCAGCCCTGCTGACGCTGCTGCCGCAGGTGCTTTCCGGCTTCGAGCGCTGGCACACGCTGATCTTCGGAGTGATCCTGGTTTCGGTGATGATTTTTCTGCCACGTGGGCTGGTACCTTCCATCCATCAGCGTATTACCGACTATCTGGCCGCCGAGCCGGCGAAAGCAGCGATGAACGAAGGGAGTGGGGCAACTGAGCTCGCGGGCGGGCCGGCAACGGTTCCCAAAGAAGCGTTTGCTGAAGAAGCCTCCAGTTGCGTGCTGAGCGGGGAAGACGCCGGCGGGGTGTCATGATTCTGACCATTGAGAACCTGTCGAAGCACTTCGGCGGAGTGGACGCGCTGGCGCCGCTTTCGCTGGGATTTACCGACGGAATCACCGCAGTGATCGGCCCCAATGGCGCCGGCAAGACCACACTGTTCAACCTGCTCTCAGGCATCTACGAACCTTCCAGCGGCTCAATCCTGCATCGCAGGCAGGAGATTACGAAGTTCGGAGTTGCGCAGCGGGCGCGGCGCGGCATCCAGCGAACGTTTCAGAATCTGCAGATTTTCTTTGGCATGAGCGCGGTGGAAAACGTGATGGTGGGCGCGTCGCGGCACATGCACCTGGGTCTGATGCGTTCCCTGGTGAACTGGCCGTCCGTGGGGCGCGAGACGCGGGCGGCGCGCCAGCGGGCGGAAGAGTTGATGGCCGAAGTGGGTCTCGCGGATTACATAGGAAGTCCTTCGGACGCGATGCCCTACGGCGCGCTCAAGCGCCTTGAGATTGCCCGCGCACTCGCCGCTAAACCTGAAATCCTGATGCTGGACGAGCCCGCCGCCGGCCTGAATCCGCGCGAGACGGCGGAAATTGACGATCTCATCCGCCGCATCGCCGCGACGGGCGTCACGGTGCTGCTGGTCGAGCACGATATGAAACTGGTGATGGCGGTATCCGACCGCGTGGTCGTGCTCGATCACGGCAAGCTCATCGCCGACGGCACGCCGGACGAGGTCAGCCAGAATCCGGAAGTAATTGCAGCGTACCTAGGCGAGGAATTGAACTGATGGCGCTGCTGGAAATCGAAAAACTCGGCGGGCACTACGGGCGCGTGCCGGTGTTGCGCAACATCAATCTGACGATTGAAACCGGCGAGCTCGTAGTGCTGGTCGGTTCGAACGGCGCCGGCAAGACTACGCTGATGCGCACTATCTCGGGAATTCGTCCGGCCAGCAGCGGACGGATACGGTTCGCCGGACGCGACATCACCAATCTTTCGCCAGCCCAGCGGGTGAAGCTGGGAATCGCGCAGGTTCCGGAAGGACGGCAGGTGTTCCCTGCCCTTTCCGTCGAGGCCAACCTGGAACTGGGCGGTTTCACGCGCACGCCACGTGAGGTGCGTGAAGGTGTTGCCCGCGCGTACGCAATGTTTCCCATCCTCAAGGCGAAGCGGCGCGAGCTGGCCGGCATGCTGTCAGGTGGCCAGCAACAGATGCTCGCCATCGCGCGCGCCCTCATGTCGCAGCCGAAACTTTTACTTCTGGATGAGCCCACTATGGGCCTTGCGCCCAATCTCGTGCCGGAAGTCTGCCGGACGGTAAGGTCGCTCAAAGACATCGGAGCGACCATTTTTCTGGTGGAACAGAATGCCCGCGCGGCGCTCCGGATCGCCGACCGCGGCTTCGTCATGGAAACCGGGGAGCTGGTGGAACACGGCGTGGCCGGCGACCTGCTGGCCAATGACAGAGTGCGCCAAGCGTATCTTGGGGTTTAGTTGAGACCCCACATCTGCTACGCAGATGTGGGGCACCGGCTACGCAGATGTGGGGCACCATCCTGCTCACACAAATGCAGATCCCTCGACTTCCTCCGCCCAAAAGAAGGGCTCCGGTCGCTCGGGATGACATCCTCCTTGGCCACATATTTCCGCGACTAGGATGGACGACGAACCCACCTGCTGCGCAGATGTGGAGCACCCTCCTGCATCACTCGTGGATTAAGCACAATGACTTAAGGAATCTCTCTACCGAGCGATGAGGAATTCTGTTTGGCCGTGCTGCGTAATCAGGTACACTGGAACGACAACTCCAATCCTTCGGAATCCTGCTTGGAATACGTACAGCCAGCGTGTGTGATGTCACTGTCGAGCGGCGATGAGGCCATCGCCATGGCCGCCTTCGACGCGGGCGTGAGGCTGGGCACCGGCTACCCTGGCACGCCCTCGACGGAAATCCTGGAAACCTTTGAACGCTTAGGCGGGCACGCGCAATGGGCGCCAAACGAGAAAGTGGCGCTCGAGGTCGGCATCGGTGTGGCCTTCGCCGGTGCTCGCGCCATCGTGACCATGAAGCACGTGGGCTTGAACGTCGCCGCGGACCCGCTGTTCACGGTCGCATACACGAAAGTGGATGGCGCGCTAGTGGTGATTTCGGCGGACGATCCCGGCATGGCGTCCAGCCAGAACGAGCAGGACAACCGGCATTATGCAGTGGCTGCCGGCGTGCCCATGCTGGAGCCGTCGGATTCGCAGGAGGCCTACGACTTCACCCTGCGCGCGATCGAGATTGCCGAGCGCTGGCAGGTGCCGGTGCTGTTGCGCATCACCACGCGCGTTTGTCATTCCAAGACCATCCTGCGGCGCGGCGCCACCCCCGTTCCCAAGCCGAAGCCGGCGGAGTTCGTGCGCGATCTTGCGGCGCGGGTGATGATTCCCGCCAACGCCCGCCCTGCACACAAGCGCCTGCGGGAGAAGCTGGCGCAGATAGCGGCATGGAACAACGAGTCGGGGCCAAACCAGGTAGTGGATGGCTCTGCGGGCGAGCGCGACGGCGCCAATGGGCGACTGGGGATCATCACCTCTGGGATTTCGTATCAGCACGTGCGCGAAGGGGCGCCGGAAGCCAGCGTGCTCAAGCTGGGCATGACGTATCCGTTGCCGCTGGAGCAAATGCGGGCATTCGCGGCAGGTGTGGAGCGCTGCGTAGTAATTGAGGAAGGTGACCCGTATCTGGCCGAGGCTGCGCGCGCTGCCGGTATTGCGGTGGAAGACAAGCCGGACATGTATCGCTTCGGCGAGCTGAATATCGCGCGGGTGCGTCGCATTCTGGCAGGCGACTGTTCTCCCGAGCCAAAGCCTGTTCCCGGCAAGCCTCCGGCGCTGTGTCCCGGCTGCGGACATCGCACGGTGTTTACCGCGCTGAAAAACCTGGACTGCATTGTCGCGGGGGACATCGGCTGTTACTCGCTGGGAGTTCTGCCGCCATTTACGGCCATGGATTCCGTGGTGTGCATGGGCGCAGCGATAGGCGTGGGACTGGGGTTGCGGCACTCGTTGCCAGCGGAGCAGGCGCGTCGCGTGGTCAGCGTGATCGGCGACAGCACCTTCGTGCACAGCGGGATCACGGGACTGGTGGAGATGATTTATAACCCGCCGTCCAGCGGCCATGTGCTGCTGATCCTCGACAACGGCACTACGGCCATGACCGGTTTGCAGGAACATCCCGGCACGGGCAGAACTCTGGACCACTCGAAAACTGGCAAGGTGATATTCGAGGACCTGGCGCGCACGCTGGGGGTGCGGAATGTGCACGTGGTGGACCCCACGATTAATCCGAGCGCATTCGAGGATCTGGTGCGCGAGTCGCTGGCGAAGCCGGAGCTGACGGTGATCATAGCGCGCCGGGCTTGTCTGCTGGCGTCGCGTGCCATTCGGGAATACGAGAGGTGCAATGAGCAGCAGTGCGACTGTAACTAACATTGTGATTGCCGGACTGGGCGGCCAGGGCGTGCTCACCGCTTCCGACATCGTCGCCGACGTGGCCTTTCATGCCGGACTGCAAGTGAAGAAGAGCGAAGTCCACGGCATGAGCCAGCGTGGAGGGTCGGTAGCGAGCGACGTGCGCTTTGGCTCGCAGGTATTCAGTCCCATGGTGCCCGAGGGGGAAGCCGATTTCCTGGTGGTGATCGCGGCGGACCAGGTCCCGGTCAATGCCGGCGTTCTCTCCAAGGCGGGCGTGCTGATTGAGCCGTCGCAGGTGAAGGAATCGAAGCTGCACAACAAGAAGAGTCTGAATGTCGCCCTGTTGGGGGCACTGAGCCGGCATTTGAATTTCTCCACGGATGAGTGGACCGCCGCCATCCGCCGCATTCTGCCGGAGAAGCTGCATGAAGCTAATCTCCAGGCTTTTTCTATTGGACGGGAAGCATGAACTCAGTTGCCACGAAGACCGCCGTAAGCTATCACCCAGCCAGCGCGCCGGATTACATTCCGGCCGCGCTGCTGCGTGATCTGCAGTTGAAGCGATTGCAGGCAGTAATCACGCGGGCCTGGGACCGGGTGGAACTGTTCCGCTCGCGCATGACCCAGCGCGGGCTGTCGCCGCAGGACATCCGCTCGGTCGAGGATGTCAGCAAACTGCCGTTCATGTACAAGACCGACCTGCGCGACACCTATCCCTTCGGTCTTTTTGCCAGTCCGATGAAAGACGTGGTGCGCCTGCATGCGTCCAGCGGGACCACAGGGAAGCCCATCGTGGTGGCCTACACGAAAGAAGACGTGGAAGTGTGGACGTCGGTGATGGTCCGCACCTTCGCCTCTTGTGGCGTGCATCATGGCGACATCGTTCAGAACGCCTATGGTTACGGCCTCTTTACCGGCGGGCTGGGCGCGCATTATGGCGCGGAAGCGCTGGGCGCGACCGTAGTTCCCATCTCCGGCGGCAACACCGACCGCCAGATCATGATCATGAAAGACTTCGGCGTGACGGCGCTATGTTGCACACCCAGCTATTTCCTGCACCTGATTGACCGCGCTGCTGAACTCGGCGTGAATATGAAAGACCTGCCGCTACGCGTGGGCATCTTTGGGGCCGAGCCGTGGACGGAATCCATGCGCCGGCACATTCAGTCCGCGAGCAACATCCAGGCCTTCGATATTTACGGACTGTCGGAAATCATTGGGCCCGGAGTAGCGGCCGAATGTTTCTGTCATGAAGGGCTGCACGTTTTCGAAGATCATTTCTATCCGGAAATCATTGACCCCGACACGGGCGAGATACTGCCGGACGGAGTCGAGGGCGAGCTGGTTCTGACCACGCTGAGCAAGCAGGCCATGCCCATGATCCGCTATCGCACGCGCGACATCACGATGCTGGTTCCGGGCTCCTGCGCCTGCGGACGCACCCTGCGGCGCATGCGGCGCGTGGGCCGGCGCAGCGACGACATGCTGATTATCCGCGGCGTCAATGTGTTTCCGTCGCAGGTGGAGTCGGCGTTGCTGCAGGTGGAAGGCACGCTGCCCCACTACCAGATTATCCTTACGCGCGTGCATGGGCTGGACCACATGGAAGTGCAGGTGGAAGTTACGCCGCAAATGTTCAGCGACAAGATCGGGGCCCTGCAGGAGCTGAACGAGAAACTGGTGAGTGCGCTGGATCACGTCCTGGGCATCAGGGTTCAGGTTACGCTGGTGGAGCCGCACTCGATCCAAAGAAGTGAAGGCAAAGCAAAACGCGTCGTTGACCGGCGGACATCATGAAAATTCAGCAGATATCGGTGTTTGCGGAAAACAAACCGGGGCACATAGCCGCCCCTTGCCGTTTGCTGGCGCGGGAAGGCATAGACATCCGCGCGCTCTACCTCGCGGACACGCAGAAGTATGGCATTCTCCGCATGATTGTGTCCGACTGGGAGAAAGCAACCAAGCTTCTCGAAGCCAACAATTTTGTCGTTAAAGTGACAGAAGTGCTGGCGGTGGAAGTTGCCGACAAGCCTGGGGGGCTGGCCCAGGTGCTGGGCGCGCTGGACGGGACCAGTATCAATATCGAATACCTCTATGCGTTCCCGTATGTGCGCGGCGACAAGGCAGTGCTCATTTTCCGCTTCGGCGATCCCGATGCGGCCATTGCGCGCCTGCAGGCGGCGGACATTAACGTACTGGAAAGCGCGGAAATCTATAAGAAGTAGGCGAGAAGATGTTCCGCGTACACATACCTCAGCGGCCAAACAGGCTGTTGGAAAATCCGGCCGATTCTCCCGATTGTCATTGCGAGGACGCGCAGCGGCCGAGGAATCCCTATTCCCGACAAGGAGCGTGGTGATGATAGAGACTCCTCGCCTTCGCTTCGCGAAGCCTCGGAATGACAACTCGCGACTTCAGCGCCCAAACGTGCTGCCATTCCGATCAGAAAGCGCTGGGCCGAACTCGTGTTCCGCCCAGCGTCCATAACTTATGCCCATTTCCAAAACCATTGCTGCACAACTTGAAGGCGCATCGTGGATCCGGCGCATGTTTGAAGAGGGCGCGCGACTGAAGCGTGAGCGCGGCGCGGACAAGGTTTTCGACTTCACGCTGGGAAACCCGGACGTCGAACCGCCGGACACGGTGCTGGAGGCGCTGCAACGGGTGGTGGCAGCTAAGCGGCCGGGCTCTCATGCCTACATGCCAAACCCGGGGTATCCAAAGGTGCGGGAGACGATCGCGACCAAGCTCCGCCGGGAAACCGGGCTGGAGTTCACGGCTGAGGACGTGTTCCTGACGGTGGGGGCGTCGGGCGCCTGCAATGTGATTTTGAAAGCGCTTCTCGATCCGGGCGACGAAGTGATCGTATTAAAGCCTTTCTTTCCCGAATACCCGTTCTATATCGGCAATCACAGCGGACGCACGGTCTTTGTGGAGACAGACGCCTCGTTTCTGCCCGACGTGGAGCGCATAGCCGCCGCGATCACTCCACGAACGCGGGCCATCATCGTGAACACGCCCAACAATCCCACCGGGCGTGTGTATCCCGAGGGAGTCTTGCGCGAGATGGATTCCCTGCTCGCGCAGGCACACCAGCCAATTACAGTGATCAGCGACGAGCCGTACAAGTCGCTAATCTATGACGGACGACGGCAGCCCGAAGTGGCGGCGCTCATCAGCAATACGGTGATCTGCACTTCGTGGTCGAAATCGCAGGGGCTTGCCGGCGAGCGCATCGGTTATCTGGCGCTGTCGCCCCGCCTTGCCGATCTGGCTGACGTGCGCCGCGCCTGCGCTTTCACCAACCGCATTCTGGGCTTTGTCAACGCGCCGGCCATCTGGCAATGGGTGATGATGGAAACCGCCGGTGCGGTGGTGAATGTCGCGGATTATGAGCAAAAGCGGAATGTGCTCTGCGATGCGTTGCAGGCTATCGGCTACGAAGTGAACCGGCCCGAAGGCGCTTTTTACATCTTCCTGAAAACTCCGATTCCTGACGACGTCGCGTTCGTGGAAAAACTGGCTATGGAAGGCGTGCTGGCAGTTCCGGGGAGCGGTTTTGGGAGGTCCGGTTACATCCGGTTGTCACTGACGATTCCCTTGCAGAGTATTCGCAATTCGATTGGCGGTTTCGAGCGGGCATTCCGCGCCGCGCGTCTGGAAGTGGCGGCAAAAGCAAAAGGCGCTGTGCAGTCCGGCGGCTAGGGAAAGCTAGGTAAAATGCTTTAACCCAGCAACTTGCGCTTGTCAAGCAGACGAACTCAGTCTATCCTTTCCAATCCAGAGACTCTGAACAATGTGGGGAAAGTGTCTTTGCCCGCAAATACTGCGGTGGGGCGGTTAGTGTGTTGCGCGGGGGCAATGGCATTGATAGCAAGCATGCAGAGGAAAGGTGTCCATGCGAGTTCCACCGCATGGCCATGAGACTTGGCACGCCGGCTGTCCGCTTCTGGTTTCAGGGATTCTCGAAAGCCGATTGGGAGGGCGGAGATGAAGAGATGGATTCTTTGCGTCCTTGCACTGGCCCTGCTGGCTTCGACATCGCTGTTCGCGGAAAATCCGGCCGCGAGCGCCAAGTCCAAGCCGGCGGGCAAGAAGAAGGCCGCAAACTTATCAACCCAGCTACAGCAGCTGCAGGAGCAGCTTGCTCAACAACAGGCCCAAATCCAACAGCAGCAGAGCCTGATGCAGCAGCAGCAGGCCCAGATCCAGCAACTCCAACAGCAGTTACAGCAGAGCAGTCAGGAACTGCAGGCTTCCGTCCAGCATGCCAATGAGCAGGCGGCGGCCGCGCAACAGAGCGCGAAAATGGTGAATACCAGCGTCGTTGATCTGCAGTCCAGCGTTGCCCTGCAGGCACTTCAGCAAACAGCACAGGAAACCCGGAAGAAAGTGGAAGACCTGGAGCACCCAACTTCCATCCGTTACAAAGGGATCACCATCACCCCCGGCGGCTTCCTGGAGGCCTCGGCCTTCGCGCGCAGCCGTAATGAAAACGCCGATACGACCAGCAACTTCGGCGCGTTGCCCTTTGGGGGAACGAGCAATGGCAATCTCAGCGAGTTCCGTTTCAGCGCACGTAACTCGCGAATCTCATTACTGGGACAAGGCAACGTCGGCAGCACTCGGCTGACCGGTTACTTCGAGATGGATTTTGCGGCTGCGGCACCGACTGCAAACCAGATCATCGTCAATGCGTTCAGCCCGCGTATGCGCCAGGCCTTTGTGCAGGCGGATTTCAGCAATGGGATCACCGTTACCGGTGGCCAGTTCTGGAACCTGATGACCACGAACCGCAAAGGCATTGCTACCCGCGCCGAATTCATTCCCAATACCCTGGAAGCCAGCTACGTGATCGGCTACAACTACGGCCGCCAGACCGCATTTCGTATCACCAAGAACTGGAACAACAAAGTCTGGGCGGCATTCGAAGTTGGCAATCCGGAAACTACCTATATCAGCAGTTTCGTCCCCGGTACCAAGGATAGCGCAGGCCGGTACGTGAACGTATTTGGATTGAACAACAGTATCAATGCGTCCACTCCAAACGGCAGCACACTAAACTACCTGGCGGGCAGCTCCTATGGCATGTCTACCAACCTGATGCCTGATCTGATGGCCAAGGTCGCATGGGAGCCTGGCTGGGGCCACTACGAACTGAAGTTCCTGGGCCGCGCGTTCCGCGACCGCACCAATGGCACAGGCCTGGAGGGCGCAGCTGCGATTCCCACCCGCACCAATGTCAGCCTGGGCGGCGGCATCGGAGCAGCGGCGGTCTTGCCTGTGGTCGCCAAGAAGGTTGATGTACTCCTGGAAGGCATGTGGGGAGCTGGTATTGGCCGTTACGGCGCTGCCGGCGGCCAGCTAGCGGGACCGGATATCACGCTCGATCCGCTGGGCGTGCCCGTTCCCATCCACTCGTTCCAGGTCATGGCCGGCATTGAATACCACGCTACGCCGAAGCTCGACCTGTTCGTGTATGGCGGCGACGAGTATTACCAGCGCCGGGCCTTCCTCAATCCTATCGACCCAACAGCGCCGGCCGGGTATGGTTCTCCGCTCGTGAACAACAGCGCTTGTTACCAGGAAATGGGCGTGACCACCTCCAACTGCCAGGCCCAGAACAAAAACCTGTGGGAAGCCAGCGCGGGATTCTGGTACCGGTTCTACAGAGGCTCATTCGGCACCCTGCAGTACGGTGCGCAGTATGAGTACCTGTACCGTTCTACCTGGGCAGGGACGAACGGCGGAACCGTACCGGGATTCGCTCCCAAGGGTATCGAAAACGTCGTTTACACCACGTTCCGCTATTTCCTGCCGTAAGTTGTACTGAATTTGGCAAAGGCTGCCGGAGGCTTCGGCAGCCTTTTTTATTGAGAGTTGACATCTCAAGCGCCAGCGGCCTAAAGCCCGAAAAAATAAAGCCACCTTCTCACCGGGCTAAAAGCTTGGTGCTTCCACCGATACTACGGAACAATGGCAAGGACTGGCGACTAACAACCAACGACCAACCACTAATCGATGCACGACTGCGACAGGACTTTGACACGATCCACGTTGAAATACTCTGAAGAGCTCATACGGGGCCTGACACGCTCACCCTTCGCGCCCACGAACAGGAAATCCCACGGTGGTTCCTCGCGGCGTCCTGCTCCGATGTTCTTTCTTCCGTGAACCTTCAACTGATGACCGACGAGCCGGCCCGCAGCTTCGTCATCCTCGAAACTCAGGAGCACTGGTTTGCCGCGCTTGGGGATGAGCAAGTAATCACCTCCTCGGAAGGCGAGGCAACCGACAAGGCTGCGGGCGGGGGGATTCTGCGCGTTATCGAGTTCCCAGCGCGCGTAGGGCCCACTTTGTCCCACATTTCCGGAGGCTTGAGCAATAAGAGCGGGGGCTATCAATAACATTAGTGCCGTGATGACTAGTAACGTTTTCGGCATCGGCGTACTCCTTCCGACACTGACAAATGGGATGCCGCACAGGAAAGCAAACGTTGGAAGCAGAGCGCCTTGTTTTCATGGATGCACAAAGGCAGGCGTGCTTTTCTGGAACACGCGTGCTTTTCCGGAACAATCTGACGCACAATAGGGGTAACGGTAGGTCTCGTTACGGCTGCAGGCGCAGAATCACCAGCGCCGCGTTCGTCAGCAGTGGCCCGGAGGCGACGCATTATTCTGCACAGCCGTCATCTGGGCGCTGACGGAATGGGATATAACACGCAGTCGTTGGAAACGCTGTCCCGGAAACTCACTCCCGCCGACATCCCAATCTTGATTGAGCTTGGGGCAGAGAAAGACCCGGTTCGGGGTAACGCACCGGCGGCAGCAATTCACCAGAGATGATAGAACCCGTCCCGTTTACCTAAATTCACGCGTACACCAAACAGCGCAGTCAGGGACTTTGCGGTCAGCAGCTTTGTCTTGGGGCCGTCGTCCACAATACGTCCCGCGCGCATCAGGATAACGCGCTCGATCTCCGGGATTATGTCCGGCAGGTGATGGGTAACCAGCAGCAGCGCGATGCCCGACTTCGCCAGCTTGCGCATGGTGGCACGGAATTCGGTTTGCGCAAAAACGTCCAGACTGTTGCTGGGTTCATCGAACACCAGCACGCGCGGGTCGTGAACCAGGGCGCGCGCGATCAGCACCCGCCGGGCTTCTCCGGAAGACATGTGGCTCACGCGCCGGTCAGCCAAATGCGCGATATCCAGAAATGCGAGCAGTTCATCGGTGCGGCCGCGCATGGCCGGTGTGACCCTATGGTGCGGCCACAGGCCGATGCTGCTGAAAAATCCGGACAATACCGCATCCCGCGCGCTGATGGAGCGGCTGCACATGGACATCAGGTCGTTGGAAACAATTCCCAAGAAGCTGCGCAGCTCCGAGACGTCCCACAGTTCGCGGCCGAGCATTTTCAGTGATGTGCCGTCGCGCTCCAGAGGATAGAGTTCGCGGGTGATGGTCTTGATGAGTGTGGACTTGCCGCAGCCGTTCGGCCCCAGAATGGCGACATGTTCGCCGACTTGGATGGTAAGGGTAATGTCGTACAAAACTGTATGATCGCCTCTCATGACCGAAACATTGCGCATTTCGATCAGGGGCGGGGCAGGTGAGGTCATATTAACAATTCTATGCTTTGCGCGTGTGGTCCTCACAAGTGGTTTTCTCTTGAAACTTGAAAGTCGAAAATTGAAACTGTGTCAATGCGCGCCATCGCCGTTATTCCCGCGCGGCTGGCTTCCACGCGGCTGCCGCGCAAGCCCCTGCGAGTGATCGCAGGCCGCCCCATGCTGCAGTATGTTTACCGGGCGGCCCGCTCGTCGCCGCTTTTGCAGGATGTGATTGTCGCCACCGACTCGGACGAAATCTACGAATTCTGCCGCAGCAACGGCTGGAATGCGCGCCTCACCTCCGCCGAACACCGCAGCGGCACCGACCGCGTGCATGAGGTCGCCTGCAAAGTGCAGGCAGACATTTACGTCAACGTGCAGGGCGATGAGCCGCTGGCGCGTCCGGAACATATTGCGGCGCTGCTGGAGGTAATGTCGGCATCAGGCGCGGAAGTGGGAACGCTGAAGACGCCGGCGACACCCGCCGACATCAGCAATCCGAACGCAGTCAAGGTGGTGACGGATGCAGTTGGACGCGCCCTTTATTTCTCCCGCGCCACTATTCCTTTCGGTCGCGATGCCAGTGCGCAGGTGCGTTATTACAAGCATCTTGGTTTCTACGCGTATCGCAAGTCGGCACTGGACCGCTTCTGCAAGTTGCCGGAGTCGTCGCTGGAACGCGCCGAACGACTGGAACAACTGCGCTTTCTGGAAAATGGCATTCCCATCTACGTGGCCGAAACTCCTTACGACACCGTCGGCGTGGACACGGAAGAAGACTTGCAGCGAGTGGAGAAAATCATTGAATCATTGAATCATTGAATCATTGGCGCTCATGATAGGTTGTCGGCACTACAGAGATTCCTCGCTTCACCCGGAATGACAAATCAGGCCCAATCGCCCAATGACTCAATGGTCAAATAGCTCAATCGGCCACGGTCTGTTTCTGGCTGGCGGCGTAGGCTTCAGCGGCGGCGATGCGCTTCGAGATGGGCGGATGGGAATGGAAGAACCATTCCACGAAGCGCGAAGGATTGCGCTCGGCCAGGTTCTGGTCGGCCAACTTGTTCATCGAGGAGATGAAAGGGACCACGTTGGGAATGGCTTCAAAGCAGTAGCGGTCGGCCTGGCGTTCGTTGCGCCGCGACCACGCATTCAGCGCCGGCACCAGCACAAAAGAGATCACCGTGGAGATGACCGCCAGCAGGGGCAAATTGGCGAAGTCGCTAATCGACTGAAACATGTGGTGCTGTTCAACGGCATGACGCAGCGCCGCTGCGCTGGCCCAGAAGCCAACCAGGGTGATTCCCGCCTGCACCACCATGCTCCACAGCATGTGCTTGTGCACGTGGTGTCCCAACTCGTGCGCCAGAATGGCCTCGATCTCGTCCTCAGAATAATTGCTCAGCAGCGTGTCGGCGAGAAGGATGCGGCGAGTGCTGCCTAGGCCAGCGAGGGCCGCGTTGGCCTTCTTGCTTTTTTCCGACAGCTTCCATTCGTAGACGCCGCGCACGTGCGTGCCTGCGCGCTCGCTCAGTTGTACCAGCCGGTCCCGCAGCGCCTGGTTTTGTAGCGGCTGGAACTTGTAAAAGATGGGAAACAGCACCACGGGCGCGATCTGGGCAAGCAGCAGGAAAAATCCAACGGCGCCGGCCCAGGCAATCAACCACCAGAACTGCGGCGTCTGCCGCATGATGAAGTACAGCAGCTCCACCAGTACGGTGCCAATCATCAGGGCGATCAACGAGCCCTTGGTCTGGTCCCATACCCAAGAGCGGAATTTCTGGTTGGAGAGGTTGTAGCGGTGCTCCAGCCGATAACTGTAGTAGTCGAGGCCGATTCTAAGTGCCTTGCTCAGCGCCGCCAGCATCAGCAGGAAAAAGGAGACCGCAAGAGCGTAACGCTGTCCGGCGCCGCGGTAGGCAATGTCGCGTAATACGCCCGTCCACCCTGTGGCCAGCAGTACCACCAGCAGGCCGAGGCTCAGCAGGAAGTCAATGACGCCCAGCCGGCGGCGAATGCGGTTGTAGACGCGCGCTACGCGAGTGTCGGCGGGCCCGGATTTGGAGACAATAGCCAATAAAATAGTTTCCAGTTTCTGGTTTCAAGTTTCAAGTATTTCAAGTTTCAAGTAGAGGAGCCCGGAATGAATACAGCGCCGGAGAAGAAACTCTGGAATTCAACACCATTAACGGCACGACTGAAGTCGTGCCCCTCCGAAACAATCGCTGGAAGCGAGTTTTTCAGCAGCCTGTGAAGCTGCGCCCTTTCAAAGAATATTGTTGAAAAAGGTTGTAGAAGCTTCCGCGGCGCTGGGCTCAGCGTCAGCAGCACAATCGCCGACAGCGCGTGCACGGCGCCTACAGTAACGCTACACTCTTGGGGATACTTTTACAGCAAGAAAGGCGCGTATGTCTGAACCTACCATTGAAGAATTGAAAGCTCGCATTGCAGAACTTGAGCGTGAAAGAGGAGGAAAGAGGTCCGGGGCTTTGACCTTCAAGGTCAGCGATAAAGGCGGGGTCAGCGTTTACGGTCTGGGCCGGTTTCCAGTCACTCTGTATTACGAGCAGTGGATGCGGCTGCTTGAGGTCACTGACGAGCTGCGCAAGTTTCTGGAAGAGAACAAGACGCGCGTGAAGCTGAAGGAGCAGCGCTGAGCGCGAAGAAGCAGATCCCTCGACTCCCTGCGCCCGAAAGAAGGGCTCCGGTCGCTCGGGATGACACCTTCTCCGGGCAACTGCTTCAGGAGGAGACCGGCACGGGGCCGCTGGAGATGGGAGACTGCCCCTTCACCCAGGCGACGGACTCTTCCAGAATTTCGTTGACCAGCTCCGGTGATGCTGCCTCGCAGTACAGGCGCATCAGGGGCTCGGTTCCGGAGGCGCGCATCAGGATCCAGGCCTCGGCGCCGTTGCCGTTCGTGGGCGCGTCGAGGAAGAACTTGATGCCGTCCAGATCTTCCGTGTGCGCAACTTTGTATTTGCCGATCCGGGTCAGACTGCAAGCTCGGCGCAGCGCCGCCTGTTTCAGTTCTTCGCTGATACGCAGATCGCGACGGCCATAGTAGTGGGGTCCGAACTCGCGCTGCAGGCCGGCGACAAGCTGGCCTAACGTTTTCTTCTGGTCGGCCATGGCGTTGGCCAGCAAGAGCGAGTTCAGGATGCCGTCGCGCTCGGGCAGGTGGCGTGGAATACCGATCCCGCCTGATTCTTCGCCGCCCACCAACACTTCCTTGCCCGACAGCACCACATCGCAAACATACTTGAAGCCGATGCCGTGCTCGATCAGCTCGCGGCCGTATTTTTTCGCGATGCGATCGAGCATGCGGGTGGTGTTGAAGGCGCGCGTGATCGCGCCGGGCCACTTCTTATATTGCAGCAACCATTGCAGCAGGATGGCGTAGCACTTGTGGGCATCTACGAAACTGCCGTCCTCGGCGACGGCGCCAATGCGGTCCGCATCGCCGTCGGTGGCGAAGCCGCCATCACACCGCTCGCGCATTACGGTTTCCTGCAACATGCGAACGTGCGGCTCGATAGGTTCCGGATTAATGCCGGGGAACAGCGGGTCCACCTGGTTGCGGATTTGCACGTAGTTGATAGCGTGCGACTCGAAGATTCCGGCCAGCACATTGCGCCCGGCGCCGTACATGCAATCGATGGCGAACTTGAAGTTGGCGCGTTGGATGGCGTCGAGATCGGCAAAGCGCGTGATGGCCGGAACGTATACGTCTTTAAAATTTACCGGCTCGATCGTGGCCTTGCTACCGCGCGGCATAGCTCCCGCGTGTAACTCCTGTTCGATCTTGCTGATGACCGCCGGGCGCGCCGATCCGCCAAACGCCTCCTTGAATTTGACACCGTTCCAGGCAGCGGGATTATGGCTGGAGGTTATCATCACGCCGCCGGCGGTGCGGAAGTGCTTCACCGCGTAGGAAAGCGCCGGCGTAGGCGTGTAGTCACTGGCCAGGCGGACGGGGATGCCGGCTGAGGACAGCACGCCCGCAATGGTTTCGGCAAAACTGCGCGAGAGAAAGCGCGTGTCGTAGCCGACTACCAGCCCGCGTCGGAAATCCTCGTTCTTAAGAACGTAAGAAGCTATTGCGCCACCCACGCGGCGCACGTTTTCAAAAGTGAAGTCCGCGGCGATGACGCCGCGCCATCCGTCAGTGCCGAATTTGATGTCGTTCATCATGTGTTGTTGACTTCAGCCACGGTGCCCAGCCAAGGGCGGCCGGGCCACACAAGCCTCGTTCAAACCAGCTTGGTGAATTTTTTCGCGTCAAGATAGTTCACTACTTTGCTGACGTCCTGGGCATGGGCACGCGTGGTGATCAGCAACGCGTCCTCAGTTTCCACCACCACCAGGTCGTTAACGCCGATGGCAGCCACGAATTTTCCCGGGGCGCGGATGTAGTTCCCCACAGCGTTCAGCTCGAAGCTGTGATCACCCTCGATGATGTTGTCGGACTCAGTCCGGTACCTGCCCGTACGTTCGTTGTGCTCGTACAGGGCCGCCCAGGAGCCCAGGTCGTTCCAGCCGAACTCTGATGGGATGCAGAACAGGTTGGAGGCGCGCTCTCCTTTTTGGGACCGGGGCTCCAGGACCGCATAATCCACGCTGATGTTCTCGCATTGCGGATAGAGGCGCTGAAACGTGCTCTCGAATTTCCGTGTACGGTAAGTGGCCGCGATCTTCTCCAGGATTTTGGCGGTGTCCGGCAGATGCTCGCGCAAGGCGTTGGCCAGGGTGCGCGCGCTCCAAAGAAACATGCCGCTGTTCCAGTAATAATTGCCGGCTCTCACGAATTCCTGCGCGCGTTGGGCGTCGGGTTTTTCGGTGAAGCGCCGGACGCGGAGCACGTCCGGGCCGGGCTTGAAAGCCACGCGCTCGCCTTCTTCGACGGCGGCGCCCACCTCGATGTATCCATATCCGGTCTCCGCACGCGTGGGCTCAATGCCGAGAGTGACAATGTTTTCGCCTGTGGCGGCAATCTCCACCGCGCGCGCCACGATCTTGCGGAAGCGCGGTTCGTCGCCGATCACGTGATCGGACGGGAAGAGCCCCAGTACGGCGCGCGGGTCCTCCATCTGCAGGATGAAGGCCGCCAGTCCAATGGCGGGCGCGGTGTTGCGTCCTGCGGGTTCAGCCAGGACATGGTGGGGATCGAGCCTGGGCAATTGCTTGAGAATGCCGTCGCGCAGTTCGGTGTTGCTGATGACCCACAGACGGCGCGCCGTAGCCAGCGGCAGCAGTCGCGCCACGGTCTGCTGAATCATGGTGCGTTTGCCGTCCAGCGCCAGCAGTTGCTTGGCGTGACGCTTGCGGCTCAGCGGCCAGAACCGAGTGCCGCGACCGCCGGCGAGGATTACGGGATAGAACGAAGCTCGTTTCACGCGAGGTCTGCCCCTGCAGATTGTCGATTTCCGATTTCCGATTTCCGATTTCGAATGTGCGTTTGGGTCGTGTGCCGTCCAGCGGAGAAGATTCTAAGGAGCTCGTCAGCTTCCTGAATCAGCGGCTGCAGCCGTTTGGACGGGATCACGCCAACCTCAACCAAGAGTTCAAGCCAATAAACCGTCTCGTCAGCTTCCTCAAGAACGACTGCGAGCCGTGAAAGGAATTCAGCATCGGACCGCGAACGGCAAGCTGCCCGATAATTCGCCTCCACGGATGTGGCGGAGCGCAACAACTGGTTTCTTATGACACCTGCCTCTGGCGTCTTTGGCAGTGCCCGCGAGAGCCTGATGATCCGGATTGCAAACTGCTTAGCGCGGTTTTCGAGTTGCTTGGCCGGATTCATGCGGCGATAGTCTCCTTGGCTGCTTGGAAACTCGAAAATCGTAAATCGTAAATCGTAAATGGAAAATGAAAAATCGCTAAGGGAGAGTCACGTTCAAAACCTCAAGGTTCCACTGTGGCCGCAGGCGGAAGCTTGGCCCGGAGGCAGGGATAACGACGGCATCACCGCGCGCCATGGTGACCGGCGGCTCGCCCGGGGTCTCCACTATTCCGCAGCCATCCAGGCCGACGAGGACCTGCACCGAATTGCGCGCAGGGGTGCCCGCATAAAGCTGGTCCTTCTCCAAGGCAAGCTTGTCTACAGCAAAGCAGGGCGATTCGATCAGGCGAAGATGGCCATCAACCCATTTGTCGTGCACCCTGCCCGCCCTAGTCCGCTCTTTCATTGCCGCGAGTCCTTCGCGCACGTGCAGCTCGCGCCGGCGGCCGTAGTCGTAAAGGCGATAGGTGGTGTCGGAGTTTTGCTGAGTTTCAACGAGGATTGATCCTGGACCGATGGCGTGGACCGTGCCCGCATCCACGTAGATCATGTCGCCGGGGTGGACCTCAATCCAGTTCAGCAGTTCCTCCGCGCGAGTCTGTTGAATGGCTTGCTCGAAATCGGCGCGGGTCGTGCCCGGCTTTAGCCCAACTGCGACCTGCGCCCCCGGGTCAGCATCGAGCACATACCAGCATTCGTTCTTGCCGCAGGGCTGGCCCATGCGGCGCGCGGTTTCGTCATCGGGATGCACTTGCACAGAGAGCTTGTCGCGCGGAAAAAGAAACTTGACGAGCAGGGGAAAGCGGTCCGGCTGTGGCGCCTGCGCACCAACTAAATCGCGACCGTACTCGCGTGCCAGTTCAGCTAATGTCCTGCCCCGCAACGGACCATTGGCGACGCGGCAATCGTCGCCTGTAAGCCAGACCTCGCCGATGGGCTGCCCGCCGGGTTCGACATGCCGGTCGTAGATGGGGGCCAGGTCGCGCGCTCCCCAGACGCGTTCCCGAAAGTCCGGTTCGAGCAGCAATGGGTAAAGCGCCGCCATGGCAGGTAATTAGGTTAGAGCGCGTTCTTGGTGGCCGGTGTTGCCGAAGACGATTGGATCATTCGTTCATCGCATCATTGAATCATTGGGCCGCAATGCACCGGCCCGATGCAATGATTCAATGGTCTGATAATTCAATGATCCACTTTCTCTTTACAGTGCCGCGAAAAACTTCCTCATCCGCCCCAGACCTTTGTCGAGGTTCTCAATTGAGGTCGGATAAGAAATGCGGAGATGTTCTTCGGTGCCGAAGGCCTCGCCCGGCACTGTCACGACGCCCGCCTCGCGCAGCAGCCGCCCGGCAATATCGGATGCCGACTTGGCGCCGCCGTTACGCAGGAAATTTCCAATGTTCGGATAAACGTAAAAAGCGCCCATAGGATTCACGCAGGTCACGCCGGCAATGCTGCGCAGCCCGGCGACCGCGTGGTCGCGCAGGCGAATATATTCCTGGCGCATCTCCTCGACGCACTGCTGCGGCCCATTCAGTGCCGCCACGGCCGCCTTCTGCACGATCGAGGTCGGGTTGGACGTGGACTGGCTTTGCAGCTTTGTCATCGCCGCTATAATCGCCTTCGGTCCCAGGGCAAAACCCAGCCGCCAGCCAGTCATGGCATAGGTCTTGGAAAGCGAGCCGATGATCATTAGCCGGTCCTTCTCGCTGGTGAGCGAGCCGAGGGAGAAGCGTTTGCCGGTGTACTCGAGGTAGGCGTAACACTCGTCCGACATGACGAAGATATTGCGCCGCGCGGCCATGCGCGTGATAGCCGTCATGTCTTCGGGGTTCATGACCGCGCCCGAAGGATTGCAGGGCGAGTTGAGCAGGATGATCTTGGTGCGCGGGGTGATGGCGCGCTCCACCATCTCTGCCGTCAGCGCGAAGCCATCGGCCTCGTCCGTGCGCACGAACACGGGCATACCGCCGCAGTACTGGATCATATCCTTGAAGGAAACCCAGTACGGAACCGGAAGGATGACTTCGTCGCCATGCTCGACCAGCACCTGGAAGGCATTGAAGACGGCGTGCTTGCCGCCCACAGCGGCGATGGCTTCGTCGCGGTGATAATCGGAGCCAAAATCCTTGGCGTGACGGGCCACAATGGCGTCGCGCAGCTCCAGCGTGCCGCCCACCGGTGTGTACTTGCTGAAATTCGCTCGGATGGCCGCAATTGCCGCCTCTTTTACATGGTCGGGTGTCGTGAAATGGGGTTCACCCGCGCCGAAATCCACCAAGTCGGCCCCCTGCGCGCGCAGCCTCGCGGCTTCACTGACCACGGCCATGGTGGCGGATACTTCAATGCGGTTGATGCGGTTGGTTAGGGGCATTGCGTGAGTGGTTGCAGCCATTCTCAGATCATCCTTATGCCTGTTTCGTTTTTTCCTCTCAGGTACTTCTGGCCGTTGAGCTTGCGAATCAGCCGCTCTTCCACCAGTTCGGGCACCATGCCGTGCACCGATCCGCCCAGCCGCGCAATGTCCTTGACCATGCGCGAGCTGACGTAGGAGTACGCCTCGGCAGCGGTGAGGAAGACGGTTTCCAGCTCCGGTTCCAACTTGCGGTTCATGAGCGCCATCTGCAATTCGTACTCATAGTCGCTGATGGCGCGGATGCCGCGCACCACGACATGCGCTCCGACCCGCCGAGCGTAATCCACGAGAAGCCCGCCAAAGGTGTCCACGCGCACGTTGGGGAGGCGCTCGGTGAGGATTTCCAGCATCTCCCGCCGCTCTTCGACAGTGAACAACGGGTCCTTCTCCGGGTTCTGAAGGATCGCCACTCGTAGCTCGTCAAAGACCTTGCTGCCACGGTGGATCAAGTCCATGTGGCCGTTGGTCAGCGGATCAAACGAACCGGGATAGATCGCAACTATCTTTCTCAAGAAACCTCGACTGGTGCTCGGACTATGTGGACTGCAAATGATGATTCTAAGCTGGCGGGCGAGGTATGGGCAATGGAAACAAACATCCCCTACCGACCGGTGGCTATGCTTCGGGCTGCTCGCGCCGCTCGAAAAGTCATCGTCGAGACTAGTCTAATGGATTCGAGGCAACGAAAACGTGACCTCCTGGGACAAGAGCTTTAAGAATCCCGTACGCGACAGAACTGAAGAAGCCGTGCAGGTTCAGGATTTCTTCCTCTGACAAAACGGTGAAGCGAGGCGCCGGTTTTCGATTTGCTCCGTCGAACCTCGGAGGTATTCGCCACACGCCGCCGCGACCATTGCGAAGCTTGGTGTGATTCTTCTCTTCGTACTCAACGATGCTGTATGGCGGGTCGGTAACAACCGCATGAATGGAATTTGGAGGCAGCTCAGCCAGCCATTTCAGAACATCGCTTAGGACATACGTTGCCCGATCTGAAAGATGATGCCGTTGCTAGACTGCGAGGTTCCGCAAGGCGGACCATGAAATCGCTTCACGTTCCTTTAGCTCTGCAAGCCAAACGGGATCAGCGTTCGGTGCTGGCGCGGCTATCGGCAGTACCACCTGGATGTGGTGGCTCATACCCTCCTGTCCTGCTACTCTGCAATTCTCTCAGGTGTGTCAACCAGAAACGGGGAAAAAACAAACTCGAGCTGTTCCGTCCCAGGATTAAATCGCCCTACCGCCGCACGGGTCCCCGGGGCGGTTCGGTTCTTGCGGCGGCCACGGCGTGGGCCTTTTCGGCCGGGCTGGCCGGCGGGGGCTCCGTGGCCTCGGGCTTCACCAGTCCCACGGCTTTGCGCACCTCGGCTTCCAGCTTGGCATAGATGTCGCGGTTGTCCTTGAGAAACTGCTTGGCGTTTTCGCGGCCCTGGCCGATGCGTTCGCCCTTGTAGCTGAACCAGGAGCCGGATTTCTCAACGATATTGTGGTTCACCGCCAGGTCAATCAGGTCGCCTTCGCGGGAGATGCCTTCGCCGTACATGATGTCGAACTCAGACTCGCGGAACGGCGCCGCCACTTTGTTCTTCACGACTTTGACCCGGGTACGCGAGCCGATGACCTGGTCTCCGTCCTTGATGGCGGCAATTCGGCGAATATCAATGCGGACCGAGGAATAAAACTTCAGCGCGCGTCCGCCGGTAGTCGTTTCCGGATTGCCGAACATCACGCCGATTTTTTCACGGATCTGGTTGATGAAGACCAGGCAGGTGCGTGATTTTGAGACAATGCCGGTCAGCTTGCGTAGCGCCTGCGACATGAGGCGGGCCTGCAGGCCGACATGGCTGTCGCCCATCTCGCCGTCGAGTTCGGCCTTGGGCACCAGCGCGGCCACGGAATCCACGACCAGAACATCAATGGCTCCCGAGCGCACCAGAGCTTCGGCGATCTCCAGCGCTTGCTCACCGTAGTCGGGTTGCGAGACCAGCAGGTTGTCCACATCCACGCCCAGCTTCTTGGCATAGGCCGGGTCGAGCGCGTGCTCGGCGTCCACGAACGCTGCCATGCCGCCCTGCTTCTGCGCTTCCGCGATAACTTGCAGGGCGATGGTGGTCTTACCGCTGGATTCAGGACCGAAGACCTCTACTACGCGCCCGCGCGGGAAGCCGCCCACACCCAGCGCCGCGTCGAATGACACTGCACCCGTCGAGATCACCGAGATGGGCACGATCGCTTCTTTGGTGCCCAGCCGCATGATCGAGCCTTTGCCGAACTGTTTCTCGATTTGCGCCAGCGCCAGATCAATCGCCCGCGTACGTTCGTCTGCCATCAGTCAACTCTCCTCTGCTCGATCCTGTGGAATTTTCAGGAAAGCGGAATTTACAGGAAAGCAGGGCAATTAGAACCCTTATTTCGCCTGATTTTCAAAATCAGAACAGAAGCCTGCCATCGCCTTGCATGCAAATTTCCACGTCCTCGAAGACTGCATTATTCAATAAATGGCTGGAGCAGGTTAATAACAGCAGATCCCTCGCGGCTAAGCCCGCTCGGGATGACAAAAATAAAAGGGCTTAACGGCACGACTGAAGTCTTGCCCCTGCGAAACAATCGCTAATATCGAGTTTTTCAGCAACGTGTAAAGCTGATGCTATTCACGATCAGGCTGAAAACCCTGCTCCACACCTTCCATCACGCGCTCATGAATAACGCAGGCTAGAGCCATTATACAGGCATGCGCGATGGCGAAGAAATAGCGAATATGTTTCACCGCTGCAGCAAGTCCACCGGTTCGCGTGGGTCCTGCACCCGGAAGTAACGGGCCAGCGCCGGATGCCGCCTGGCCACTGCCTCGTACATCTGCCAGGCAATATGACGGTAGGAGAAGTGTCCCGCCGGGCCGGTGCGCAGCTCAGTGATGTAGACGACCTCGGCGAAATCCATCTTGAACAGCGTGCGCTTGCGGCAGGCCAGCGGTATCAGGTACTGCGACGATTCAAGCTCATCGCGCGCCAATTCAGCCGCTGCGTCGGCGGCGCGCTGCATGGCTGACGCGTAGCGCTCGCGCCAGCCGGCGGCGGCAACATCTTCAGGTATGTCGTAGCCATGCGCACTGGTAAATCCCTGGCCAATCTGGATGCAGCGCCGATGACGGTGCAGATCGCGGAAGCCGCCGATGTCCATCAGGATGTCGAAACGGAATTTCTGTCCGGCGCAGAAGGCGCGCAGCAGCTCGTCATGCTGACCGCGATGGCGAGTACCGAGGCTAGTGATCTCCTCACGCCGCGATTGCGGCAACGCCGCCACACGCTCTCGGATTTGCCGGTACGGGTAATGGCAGTGCTCGTAAAGGAGTGTTGTGGGCAGCTCGATTTCTACGGGTTCGTAGTCCAGCAGATCGACTGCGGGCGCAGGCGCGATGGCCGCATCCCCCATGAGTTCCGCCGCTGCCTGCTGTAGTTCGCGGCGGGTCTCGACAATATAAGGGCTCGGATCGGCGTACTTGACCAGCGTAGGGGCGACGCGTACCGCTTTTTCCGCTTTCAGGTTGTACGCCGGTTCGCGCGCCGCCTGCTTGAGGCGCTCACCGAGCTCGCGCACCTCGGGGTGCGTGTGCGAGAGCAGTCGCGAAATCTGGTTCTCCAGTGTGCGCGCATTCACGATCTGTCCCAGCGAGGTATTGGTCGCAAGCGGCAGGAGATAACGCGCCACGTCGAAGGCGCGCGCCCGCAAAGTGCGTTCGTAGTAGTCGGCCTTCATCTCCGGTGGTTTGGGCACGCGCGAGGCCAATTGGCGGAACACAGCTTCGGAAAGGTCGCGGTACTCGGAAAAGAGAAAATCAATGGTTTCCGTGTACAGCCGCAGGAGCGAATCGTTATGGTGCGCGAAATCCGGGATGAAGTAATCCGGGTGAGAAAAATCCTGATAGCGGGTGGAGCGCTCTTGGCCGTCCCAGCGCTGCTCGTCCACCAAAACGATGGCGGCCAGGAGCGACAGCCGCTCGATGGCAAAGGCGGCGTGCGCCAGATCGGCAATCGAGCGGTGGCCGTACTGGAAATAAAAAGTGTTAAGAAATTTCTCCGCTTTCTGCTCGCTGATTTCCTTCAGCGATTCCTTCATGGACAACGCCGAGCGGGAATACTTGGCCATGGCATAGGCCTGCACTTCCGGCTCCACACCATAAATGGCGTACACCTCAGTGGCGGGGCGGCGTTGCTTGGGTGGTGAAGAACGCGCTTGGGGTCGGTCGGCTTCGGACATGCGGAAGGAATCGTACAGCGTCCGGTTGCGCTGCGGCAATCGTCAAATTTGTGCTCACGAGTGACACGGAGTGCGGAAGGGGGCCGGAAACTGGGAACCGCAAGCTGCAACTGATTGGCTTCACCAGCTCTCAATTTTCTGCATTCGACGGGCGCGGGCTGTTGTCCAATGAATTACATTCGGGAACGCAAGGACATAACTGGAAGTGTACTGGGGTGTTACGAATGTACTCGAAACCGGACATTGATCCTCAGTGCACTTATGGTATCTTTTCAACTTACCTTAATACGATGGGTATCAGTGTCATCAGGTAAATGAAGAAAGCACTTGCAATCTTGGTGGTGGGGGGCCTGTTGTGCGTCAGCGCATGGGGACAGCAGGCACTCATGATGAGCTCCGCTTACGCCGCGCCCGACCTGGCCGCACTGGGAGTGGAAGCGCCCAACCGGGAAGAGGCGTCGTTCTCGAAGGTGCCGATGCTGCCGCTGGTTCCGGTCCGGCCGCGCATGTCAGCCGAGTTGGCGCTGACGACATATGAGAGCCGTGCCAGTAATCAGCCGTTCACGCTGGCTGGCTATTCCGATACCACCATCATTCAAGCCGAATTGCCCGACAGCCGCCAGCGCGGTGAGTTCGAATTGAAGCGCACCTATGCCGCGCCGAGAACGCTCAAATTTACCCCCGTGCGCTTCCTTGGCGACAGCTTCGTTAAGACCAACATCATCGCCCGCCTGCTGCAAGGGGAGGTCACCCACGTCAGCAAGCAAAAGGGAGCGGAAACGGCGCTGAACGAGCAGAACTACAAGTTCAGCTTCAAGTCCGTCGAGCAAATAGACGACCGTCCGATGTACGTCTTCAATGTGAAACCGCGCAAAAAGCATCCAGGGCTTTTCAAGGGACGCATCTTCCTTGACCCGTTTACCGGCAGCCTGCGACGCGCGGAAGGGACCATGATCAAGTCGCCGTCATGGTTTGTGAAGAAAGTTGAGTTTGTACAGGACTATGACGATATCAGCGGGTTCATCCTTCCTGTGCGCCTGCACTCGGTGGCCAAGGCCCGCATCATTGGCCGAACGATCGTTGATGTAATTCATCGCGACTACCAGGCAGAAGCCGGCCAGGTGGCGCTCGAAACCGATTCTGCTGAAGACGAGAATCTCACCGCCAGCTCGAATTAAGCTCACATCGAAAATTCCCACCCTATCGCTCCAACACCGGGAGGGATAAGGGTAGGGCAGCCGGTGTTGTTGCTCAGGACAGGTTGCCTGCGCGATAGGGATTCCTCGCTTTGCTCGGAATGACAAAAACCCGATTTTTCAGGTCCCGGAGACCAGTTTCTGGTCTCCGTTGCTACTTTTTCTTGAATTGCTGTGCTCTCTGGAACTCAGATTCGAGTTCGCGGGTGCGGAGGTTTTCACGCAAGTGTGCCAGCCGCTGTTCCATGCGCAGGAGCGCTTCTTCGATGTTGGCGGTGTTGGTGAGAGCGATGTCGCGCCACATGGAGTAAGGACTGGAAGCGATGCGGGTCATCTCCCGCAGGGCGCGCCCGCCAATGGCTTTCAGTTCGGGATTGTCGCCGAACTCGTCTTCCAGGCTGGCCGCCAGCGCAGTGGAGATCATCTGCGGCAGGTGACTAATCCAGGCGCAAAGGCGATCATGGCGATGGGGGTCCATGGTAACCACGCGGGCGCCAATCGCCCGCACTAACTCGACGAATGCGCCGCTACGTCCTGTCCAGATGTCCTGCTGCGGCATGGGCGTCACCAGCCACACGGCGCCTTCAAACAGATCGGCGGACGCATACTGGATTCCGCTGTGCTCCTTGCCAGCCATGGGATGTCCGGGCAGAAAGCGGGAAGGCGCTTGCGGCCCGAACACCCTGCGCGCCTGGAGAATGATCTCCTGTTTCGTGCTGCCGACGTCGGTGATCAGCGCGTGGTCGGGGAATACCTGGCCCATTTCCAGTAGCTCGATGATGCCCCCAACGGGAGTGGCCAGCAGGACGAGGTCGCTGCCGCGGGCGGCGTGAATGGGATCGCTGCAACCGGCGTCAATGGCGTCCAAGGCTTGGGCTTCGGCCAGCACCTCATCGCGGTCGCAGCCCACTATGCGCCCGCGGAAACCGTGAGCGCGGACTGCAAGTCCAAACGAGCCGCCGATCAGCCCCGTGCCGATGATCGTGATTTGCCGGATGTCCATTTACGCTGGTACCGCACGATAGCAGAAGTCTGCACGAATACAAAAACGGCACGACCTCAGCCGTGCCGGAAACTTGAAACTGGGAACTGAAACCGGTTTAGGCGACGCCGCGTCCCACAGCCGGGGCGATCATGCGCAACTGCTTCATCAGTTCCTCAAACTGCTTCGGATACAGCGACTGCGCGCCATCGCTGAGCGCCTTTTCCGGACAGTGATGGACTTCCACGATGATTGCGTCCGCGCCCGCCGCTACCGCCGCGCAGGCCATGGGAGCCACCTTGTCGCGCCTGCCGGTACCGTGGGAAGGATCGGCGCAAATGGGCAGGTGCGACAGCTTGTGAATGATCGGGATTGCCGAAATGTCCATGGTGTTGCGCGTGTACGTTTCGAAGGTGCGGATGCCGCGCTCGCACATGATGATGTCATAATTGCCGCCTGACATGATGTACTCGGCGGACGACAGCCATTCCTCGAAAGTTGCCGAGATGCCGCGCTTCAGCATCACTGCCTTACGCGCTTTGCCCAGCTCACGCAGCAGGTTGAAGTTCTGCATGTTGCGGGCACCTACCTGGTAAATATCTATGTAGGGCTCCATCAGGGGAATCTGCGACAGTTCCATGACCTCACTGATTACCAGCAGCCCGAACTTGTCACCGGCCTCGCGCAACAATTTCAGACCTTTTTCGCCCAGGCCTTGGAACGCGTACGGTGAGCTGCGCGGCTTGAAAGCGCCGCCACGGAGGACCTTCGCGCCCGCCTTGGATACCTGCTCCGCAACCGCGAACAGTTGTTCGCGCGATTCCACCGAGCACGGCCCGGCCATAATGACCACGTCCTTGCCGCCGATGGAGACGCCTTTGTTCAGCTTCACCACGGTACCTTCCGGACGCCAGCCCCGTCCGACCAGTTTGTAAGGCGAGCTGATGCGGTGTACCTGTTCGACACCGGGGAGCACTTCGATATCGCGGATGTCGAAGTCCACCCGCGCGCCCACTGCGCCCAGCACGGTATGGCGCGCGCCGGTGCTGCGATGCACTTCAAACCCGCGTTTGACCAGCTCCGCAATTACCGCCTGGATTTGTTCTTCCGGTACCGCTTCCTGCATTGCGACAATCATAGGAGTCCACCTTTAGTGCGTAGCAACGAGCAACTAGCAATTAGAAAGTATGCTTTTGCTGAGGCCGGTTTGCCGCCTGGGGCTTGCTGCTTGATGCTATTCGTTTACATCCAGCTCGGTACCGCCGGACGCAGCCGCGCCGCGCGCCTCCTGGCCGGCGATGATCGGCTTCTGTATCTTGCGCATAACGTCAATGATGCGCTCGTAAATCTGCGCCAGCTCGTGATCAGGCAGCGGCCCGTGGTTGGCGGATTTGACGTTTGCAAAAATCTGCCGCTCGCGCTCCGGTTCGTAGATCGGCGCCTCGGTCTTGCGTTTCAGCCTTCCGATCTCCTGGGCCGCCTGGGCCCTCTCGTTGAGCAACTGAACCAATTTGCGGTCGAGTTCGTCTATCTTCTTACGCCAGTCGGCGATTGCCATTACGGTTTCCTTTAGCTTGGGCTGAAGCAGCGCCTCCGGAGAGTGCAAGCTTTGCCCTTAGGTAGCCGAATGCGGAGTGCCAGCCGCGGAGGCTCCCTGCTGTTCCAAATTAGGTCGCAAGCTATTGATAAATTGTGCCACAGCAGAGGGAGCCTGCGCTCCTGATTTTTCAATGGTCTGCACAATGGCGCTGCCTACGACCACGGCGTCGGCAAACGCGCCAACTGCGGCCAACTGCTCCGGCGTGGAAATCCCAAAGCCCACTGCAATGGGCTTGTCCGTAAATTTTCGGAGGCGGGTGACCAGCTCACGCGCGTCGCCCGGCAGTTCCTTGCGCGCGCCCGTAACTCCTGTGCGCGACACCGCGTACACAAAACCGGTGCTGGCCTCCGCGATGCGGCGCAACCGCTCGTCTGTGCTTGTGGGCGCAGCCAGAAACACGGTCGCCAAATTGCGCGCGCGCATCAGGCGCAGATAGTCGCCGGCCTCGGCTTCCTCAACCGGGAGATCGGTGACGAGCGCACCGTCCACACCAGCGTCTTCCGCCTCGGCGCAGAAACGTCCCAAACCAAGATGCAACAGCGGATTTAGATAAGAGAACACGATGAGCCCGGCGTCGCTTTGCTTGCGCACCTCGCGGGCCAGGTGCAGCACTTGCTGAGGGGTGGTTCCGCTTCGCAGGGCGCGCTCGCTGGCCCGCTGGATCACCGGGCCGTCCGCTACCGGATCGCTGAACGGCACGCCCAGCTCGATAACGTCTGCGCCGGCGTCTATGGCCGCCAGAGCGATTTCTTTAGTGGTAGCGATGTCGGGATCGCCACAAGTGACGTAGACCACGAGGCCGGGTTTGCTCTTGAATGTCAGCATAAGGAATCAAAAGTCCACCACGGAGACACAGAGAAAAACAATCCCGAATTCCTCTGCGTCCTCTGTGTCCTCTGTGGTTATAGGGTTTTCAGCTCTTCCTGCAAGATTCCCATGTCTTTATCGCCGCGCCCGGAGATGTTCACGATGACCACTTCATTTTTCTTCATCTGAGGTGCGCGTTTGACCACTTCGGCCACGGCGTGGGCCGACTCCAGCGCGGGAATAATTCCTTCCGTGCGTGCCAACAGAGTGCAGGCATCGAGCGCTTCTTTGTCGGTCGCCGAGGTGTACTCCGCCCGGCCGATGTCTTTCAGATATGCGTGCTCCGGGCCCACGCCGGGATAATCCAGACCCGCCGAAACCGAATGCGTGGTGGCGATCTGGCCAGCCTGGTCCTGAAGAATATACGAGTATGTCCCCTGTAACACGCCGGGACTGCCGCCGCCCTCTTGCTGGAAACGGGCTGCGTGCTCGCCCAGCGCACGGCCGCGGCCGCCAGCCTCGACCCCGATCAGCTTGACCTTCTTCTCGCCCCTGCGGAGGAACTCATAGAAAATACCGATCGCGTTCGAGCCGCCGCCTACACAGGCAATGATGGCCGCCGGCATTCGGCCTTCAGCTTTCAGGATCTGCGCCCGCGCCTCGCGCCCGATCACCGCCTGGAAATCGCGCACCATCATGGGATAAGGATGCGCGCCCAGCACCGAGCCCAGCAGGTAATGGGTGTTGCGCACGTTCGTGACCCAGTCGCGCATGGCTTCGTTGATTGCGTCTTTCAGCGTGCGCGAGCCGGAGTCCACGCCCCGCACTTCCGCGCCCAGCAACTTCATGCGGAAGACGTTCAGCGCCTGCCGGCGCATGTCTTCCGTACCCATGTAGACGACGCACTCATAACCGAACAATGCACAGACGGTCGCCGTAGCTACGCCGTGCTGGCCCGCTCCAGTTTCGGCGATGATGCGGCGTTTGCCCATCTGCTCGGCCAGCAGCGCCTGTCCCAGGCAGTTATTGATCTTGTGCGCGCCGGTGTGCAACAGGTCTTCGCGCTTCAAATAGACTTTGGCGCCCCCCAGATGCTCCGTCAGACGGCGCGCGAAAAACAGCGGCGTGGGACGTCCCGCATACTCGCGCATCAGGTAGTGCAGCCGCGCCTGGAAGCGCCGGTCACGACGCGCGCTCTCGTATGCCTGCTCCAATTCCTGAAGCGCGGCCATCAGCGTTTCAGGCACATACCTGCCCCCGTAGGGTCCAAAACGGCCCGCCAGCACCTGTGGCTTTACCGGTTTCCTGATCTTGGTTGAGACTTTTGCAGTAGCCATAATTCTTAATTGGTTATTTGCTCATTTGGTTACATGGTTAATGAAAACCCCAAATCTGTTGTGTTTAGGCTTGCGCCGAGACTTGTCCACGCCAGGTCTATTAACCAAATCACTAAATAACCAAACCTAGCTTGCCTCTCTGACCGCCTTTATAAAGGCTCTTACTTTCTCTGCATCCTTCTTTCCCGGCTCGCGCTCAATGCCAGAAGCGACGTCCACACCCCAGGGACGAAATAACTCAATTGCATTACCCACGTTCTGCGCGTTCAGACCACCTGCGATAATGACCTTGAACCTCTTGCCGAGAAATCGAACGATGGGCGCACTTGTCTGCCAATCAAAAACTTCGCCGGAACCACCGCGCTTACCACGCGAGCCGGAGTCCAGCAACAACGCGCTGATCACCTCGTGCGCCTCCCGGTCCCAGCTTTCGTCGATTGCACCAGTGTAGGGTTCGCTAATCCTGTCGGCCATCGAAACCGTCTTGATGATTTTCAACGTGCGCTTGCCGGCCTGCGCGGCGCGCAACAGTTGCCGCGCGACGGCGAGTTCTTCGTCACCATGCAGCTGAACTGCGGTCAGACCTGCCTTTTCCACCGTGTCGAGAATAATTTCCGGCGACTGATTGACGAACACGCCAACCTTCTCGGCGGTATTTCCTAATTCCCGGATAATGCGTCCCGCATCGCGCGGGTTGATGCGTCGTGGACTTGGCGCAAACACGAATCCCAGCGCATCGGCGCCGGCGTCTACTGCCAGTCGCGCATCCTCTAGGTTCGTCGTCCCGCAGATCTTGATCCACATAAATCCCTAGTCGCTTTCGGCTTTTGGCGTTTAGCTCTCGGCTCCAACCACGTGCGGGAGATCACTTTCGGAGGAAATGTAAGAACAGATCAAGATCTCGACTGACTTGCTTCCCTCGGTGCCCTCTGCGTCCTCTGTGGTTAACGGGTTTTTGTCCTACAAGGTTTTCGCCTGTGCCCGGGAGCCCAGCAGCTCGCCCAAGGCGGCCCCGGGATCATTGGCCTTCATCAGCGACTCGCCTACGAGGAAAGCCTGATATCCGGCGGCACGCAGCCGGCTGATATCTTCACCGGTCCGGATACCGCTTTCGGCGACCTTCAGTACGCCCGGCGGAATTTGTGCTGCCAGCCGCACCGCGGTGTTCAAATCAACCTCGAAGGTACGAAGATCGCGGTTGTTTACGCCGATGATCTGCGCGGGAACGGCTAGTGCCCGCTTAAGCTCGGCCCCATCGTGAACTTCGCACAATACATCCAGGCCCAGGTTCCGGGCGCGCCGGTGCAGCGCAGCCAGTTCTTCAAACTCGAGCAGCGAAGCAATCAACAGCACGGCATCGGCCCGGTGCGCCAGGGCCTCGATCAACTGGTATTCCTCGACGATAAAATCCTTGCGCAGGCAAGGCAGTTGCGTTGCCGCCGAGGCCTCCACCAGGTTGGCCAGCGATCCCAGGAAAAACTGCTCTTCCGTCAGAACGGAAAGGGCGGCGGCCCCGTGCCGCTCGTAGCTCTGCGCGATGTGCGCGACGTGTACCGTGCTTCGGATCACCCCGCGTGAGGGCGACGCCTTCTTGATCTCGGCGATAACCGCGATTCCGGAGCGGGCCTTCCGCTCTAATGCCGCCCTGAAGCCGCGCGGAACATGCTTGCCCGCTTGCGCTTCCAACTGGCGCACGCTGACCTCGCGCTTACGCTGCTCCACCTGCAAGCGCGTGGCCGCCACGATCTCATTCAGCGTAACCTGCATGTCGGGAACTTAAGAGTATAAACCACACACCACGAGCAGCACTGGATTGCGCTATGTCCCGGACTGGATTGCGCTATGTCCCGGGCAGAGTAGAAATTTCCAGTTCGGCGCAAAAGTACTGCCTCCACGGAGCGGGTCTTAGTCCTCAGGTCAAGACGGTCAGCAGCTTACAGGTGCGCACGGCTTGGCAGCCAAGTTGCACGTACCATTCGCACTTGCGTTCCCGTTTGCTTGATCATTGGGCAAGCGGGAGGTCTGGGAGAGACTATGTCTGAAGAGAAAAGCATTTCCACTCCCGCTGTGTTGCGCAGCATCGTAATCGGACTGCTGGTCGCGCTTGCCATCGCCGCCGGATTTGCGTTGCACGAGCGCAATACCGCTCGTCGGCTCAGCGCAAGCAACGAGGCCATCACCGCCGCGCTGAAGAATACCGAGTCCCAGGTGCAGGCCCTGACAGACAAGGTCAACCTGCTGGCCGCCCCGCCGGCGCCAGCGACGGTCATGGTGGTGAAACCGGACGCTTCCAAACACAAAACCGTGCACCGCCGCCCGAAGGATGATCCGCGCTGGAAGAAAGTGCAGTCCCAACTGGACGACCAGGGAAGACAGATTGAGGCCACGCGCCAGGACTTGAAGGGCGCCCGCACCGAACTGCAAGGATCTATCGCCCGCACCCACGAGGAGCTGGTGCTGCTGCAAAAGCGGGGCGAGCGGAACTATTACGAGTTCGACCTCGACAAGAACAAGCGGTTCGAGGCCAAAGGCCCGCTGGGTCTCCGCTTGAAGAAGGCCAACACTAAGCAGCAGTATGCCGATCTCGAGCTGATGGTGGATGACGTGAAGGTTGCGCAGAAGCACGTCAACCTGTACCAGCCGGTCGTGTTTTATGCCGCCGAGGGCGGCCAGGCGGTTGAGCTGGTGATCAACCGCATCACCAAGAACCACATCCATGGATACGTAAGCGAGCCGAAGTACAGACGTTCGGAGCTGGCCAGCATATCCTCGGCAAACGAATCAGGAACCGCCAGCCAGGCCGCGCCGGCCCAGAACACCAGCAGTGCCCGCCGCAAGCTGCCGTTGCCGCAGTAAGACTCCCACCAAAACTCCCTTCCTGGACCAAGGCGCGCCCGCAAGGGCGCGCTTTTGGCGTGCGGTAATTCGTGTCATGACGAGGAGGGCACCAGCGCGACAAGGCATCTGCTTTCAGTTGCAGAGTCGAAAAGCAGATGCCTCGCTTCGCTCGTCATGACACGTTCAACAAAAAGGGCGGCCTTACGGCCGCCCGTCTGAATCTTCAGGGTGCTAATTCACGGTCAGGTTAAACGTGGTGGTGTGAACCACACTACTGCTGGTAGCGGTCACCGTGACCGTAGAAGTGCCCGACGGTGTGCGCGGAGGCGGAGGAACACTGCTGCTACCGCAGCCCATCACCGGCAACAAGATCAGCATCAACAGGAAGGCAGTAAGGATTACCGTTGCCTCGCGGTTTCTCTTCCTTGTTCCCAACAGCACGATGCCAATCATGCCGAAGCCGGTAAAAGGCAGCCATGCTGCGTAGAAGGTCCGGGACTGGTGCAAAGCTGCATAGGGACCGGTGGTGTGTACGGTCACTGTGACGTCCGTCGCGCCACTCTGCGCAGGCACGCTGGTCGGACTGAAAGTGCAACTTGAGTAAGCTGGCAAGCCGGAGCAGGCGAAGGTCGTGGCGGCCACGGTTACGACGTTCGGCGTGAGAGTGATGACCGCGGTCGCTGATTGACCTGCATTGACAGACGACGGAGAGCTGGTGACGGCCAGGGTGAAATCCGGAGCCAAAATGGTCGTATCGTCCGTGGCCGTATTGTTGGGGCCCCCGGGATCGCCGCCGCCGGAAACCGTAACCGAGTTGGTGACCAGCGAAGGCGCACTGGAGGATACATCCACGGTCACAATGATGGCCGGATAGCTGGCGGGTGAGTTCAAAACGTCACTGCGCGTGCAGGTTAGCGTGGCTAGCGTGCAGCTCCAACCGGAACCGGCGATGGCGGTTGCTGTCAGACCCGACGGCAACGTATCCACTACCGTGACCGTACTGCCATCGGTCGGTGCGCCACCAACGTTGCTTACCGCCAGCGTGTAGTTGGCGCTGCCCCCAATCTGTCCCTGAACGAAATTGCCCAAATGGCTCTTGCCCATCACCAGGTCAGGCTTGGAACCACTGCACGATGGCACGTTCATCGTGACAATGCGAGTACGCCACGTCCATTGGTCATCATTCGCCGGCAGATACTGGGTCGTATACCAGAAGGTACAATCGTCGACCGGATCAACACTCATGCTGCTGTAATCGCCCCACCGATGACCACTTGTAACGGAGCCGTTTGACGGGAGTGTGATAGTGGTCTCCGATTGCAACGTTCCCAACGTGTCCGTGGCGAGCCTGCCGGTGAAGCGAATACCGGGACTGATGCTTGAGCTAGTGGCGCTGTAGCCGACCAGCATATTGCCAGAACCATCCATTGCTGCGCTTCCCATCCATCGCCAGATGCCATCACCGGCATTGTCGAACGTGCCCTGCTGGTACAGCGTTGCCGTGCCATTGGGATCGCGTATTTCGTACCAGCGCATACCCGCCGGTTCTCCCACGGAATGGTTGACGACTAGCGACTCGTGGGTGCCAAAATTCCGATATGCCAGCCGGTGCATAACACGATCGCCAAGCGATTCGAGGAGGTTCGCAGTTCCAGCTTGCGGGACACATTGGCCCCGACCACTTCCACCGATCATGTCGGCCAGACACGTTGGGCTGAACCCAGCCACGGCAAGGCTCGTCGGTCCGGTGAATGTGGAGTTGGCCGGCGTGGTGAAATCTACATGGAACTTCCACAGCCGGAGGTGGGCAAAATCAGTCCAATCCAGCTCCACAAAAAAATTGGGTGAGTTCGCAGGCGGCGCGTTCGCTCCATCCAGATCAGAAGGAAGCAGCGACCAGATGCCAGTGTCGGTACCGTTATTCATACAAACCATAGTAGCCCCAGCCCCGGTAAGCATGCTGGCGCGATCCATGGCGCAGGCACTTGTACCTACCCAGTTGTCGCTGGCGTCGAATCTATTGACGGAAAGATAGTACCCGTCCGGCCATACACCCAGCTTGGGATAATCGTTGTAATCGCTGAACGGGAACGCGTAGCGATAATACGATCCGGTGGCATCATCCGTTTGGGAAATCGCTACACATTCGTAAGCCGGGGGGCTGGCTGGCCAAGCCATCTCGGAAATGATCCAGCGGTTTGCCAGTTTGTCATACAGGACGATGGGGTCTCCAGATCCATCGTTCTCACAAGCCCCACCAAATAGGCTCCAAACGCTAGTGATGCTTACCGGTCCGATTACCATTGCCCCGGTGGTCTTGTTGAATACCGCGATGGCGTCGTTGACCATCTGCACGTACTGAGTGCTGCCGACAGCGCCGTTAGTGTCGGATGGCGCATACGCCGACCCGTAAAGACTCTCATCGTCCGCCGCGGCCAGCCCGTCAAAGTTAAGACCGACGCTGGCGGGTGCGCTTGGACCGACTGACGTCTGCCGTACCGGGTCAGGCTGTGCGGTGCCGCGCTTTGCCAACGGTGAAGTACGAGGCAGTCGTCCTAACCACCGCTCCGTGGGCGCGGTTAAGGATCGGAATTGCGATATCGGAGAAATCGCCATTTCCCTTAACGGGGCCGAAATGTCGTGCCTGACTGCCGAAAAGACCTTCGGCTGTTCTACCTGCCCTGACATCAGAGCTGCGGAAGTAATCATCACAGCAAAAGCGAGCATTTGGAACGTGCGGCGCCTTGCACGGAAAACCCTGCCTCGAAGTAGCGATGCCATATGCGACTGACCCATCCTTTTCACAAGTTTTGTGAAACCCACCGCCGCTGTATGGCCGTGCCACTTGGCCGTCCTCAGCGGTTAGCGAAGCGGTCGAACGTCTGCGCGTCCGTCCCGACGACAAATTCCAGCGAAGCCGAAGCCGATGGCGCCAGCGCCGGTCCGCTGGGCTGCAATAGCCCACTGCTCACCAACAGTCACCAACCGAAACAACAGTCCTCAGTCGGGCAGACAACGGCCCTGCAGTGCGCAGGCTGACTGCTGGAGAAGCTTTCAGGGGGGAGTCGCGTGCACTCTATCTGCGGACAAGTAAGTTGTCAATCCAGAGTTGCTGCTCGGAGGTTACTTTTTCTAAAAGCGGGAACCGGACAAAAAACGGAAGCTGCGCCATCGAACGCGTGTTGCTGTCAGAACCCGGCGCCAGGTGGCGGAGGAAGGAAGACTTAGGTATGTGAGTTCCGCGATTCCTGGTGATTGGATTCCAGGAGACACGCAACCCGCAGCAGGGGGAGAGCAAGTTGCAGGATAATGTTGCAGGAAAGTTAACTGCCAAGACGGGTTTCAGGATATGCTGTCGAACAACGAAGTTCCCGCTGCCGGCATCCGCATACCTCTATGAAGCATTGAGGTGCCCAGATGGCCCTTACCTCGGTTTCCTTAGTGCCGCAAGCCGAGCCGTCTCCTTACGTGCTGGTTGTGAGGGGAGCCTGGGAATCCGTAGTTCGCCTCGAGCGCTCGCCAACCACGATTGGGCGCCGGCCGGAGAAAGACGTTTGCATTGATCATCCTTGCATGTCGCGCGACCATGCTGCGATCACCCGCGACGGCGAAGACTTCTTTATCGAGGACCAGGGTAGCAAGCACGGAACGTATGTGAATGGCACGCGGGTAACGGCGCGGCAGAAGCTGTCTCGCGACGACCGCATCGAGTTCGGCGACCCCGATCTCGGGTGCGTCATCTTCTTTCCACGAAGTCCGGAGAAGGAAGCCGCCGAAGCCAGGAGCAGCCTGCGGGAGTTGGACACGCGCGAACTGCTCAGCCAGATCAGCGAGCACCAGCCAGCAGGTGGAGCGGCTGATCTCGAGCGGCTCAGCCTGTTCCTGGAAGCCGCCCGCAAGCTGAACAGTGTAAGCGTGCTGGACGAAATTCTGGTCACGCTCATCGAAGCCACGCTGCGTCTGACCAAGGCGGACCGGGGCTTCGTATTCCTCTGCGAGGAGGGCGGAAAACTGCGGCTGGCCGCGGGGCTGGATGCCCAGGGACGCACCTTGCGCGAGGACAGCACGATTTCCCGCTCCACGCTGATGAAAGCGGTCACGTCCGGCTGCGAGTTTCTGGTAACCGATACCAGCAGTTCCGCGGAATTGTCGGGTCAGCAGAGTATTGTCGCTTTCGACCTGCGAACCGTAATCTGCATACCCCTGCTGCGGCACAGGCAGGGTTCCGCGAAGCAGGTGGGCGGCGTGCTTTATCTCGACAGCCGGCAGACGTCGCGCAACTTTTCCATCGTCAGCAACGACCTGCTACGCGCCATCGCCCGGGAAGCGGCTGCCCTGGTGGAGAACGCGGAACTAGTGCAGCAGCAGGAGCGCGCTCGCCGCTATGAACAGGAGCTGGCGATTGCCGGCGGCATTCAGCAGCACCTGATGACGGTCCGCATACCCGAGACCTCCTTCGCCCGCGTGCGTGCCCGCAATATTCCCTGCAAGGACATAGGCGGCGACTTCTTTGACGTGATCGCCACCGACAAGGACATCGCGGTGGTCGTGGCGGATATTTGCGGCAAGGGCGTTTCCGCCGCGCTGCTGGCTTCCATTTTGCAGGGCATCATCTATGCGCAATTGATGTCCTCGGTTTCCCTGGCGGACATTGCCGAGGGCACCAACCGCTTTCTCTGCCAGAAAGACCTCGGGGAGAAATATGCAACCCTGATCATTGCGCGTTTAGGGGCGGCAGGACTGCTGGAACTGCTCAATTGCGGCCACGTCGCTCCGTTTCTCGTGCATAAAGGACAAATTACGCGCACGGAACCGCAAAATCCGCCGGTAGGCCTGCTTCCCGGGCTGCCGTATTCTACCCAGACTTTTCAGCTTGCGGCGGGGGACCGCCTGGTGCTGGTGACCGACGGCATCACCGAGGCGCAGGATGCAGCCGGGGAATTCTTCGGTGACGATCGTCTCCAAGAGGCAGTTGCGACCAATTCTTTCGACGAGATCATCGCACGCGTGCAGGCGTTCTGCCGTGAGACTCCGTTCGACGACGACTGCACCGTACTGGAATTGCAGTATCAGAAACCCTGATGGGTGCTCAGCAAAGCAGGATTTGAAGATGCGCTGGACGGCGTACCGTTGTCTCGCGCAATCGCCCTCTACGCACAAGCAAGGTCGTTCCAATACGTCGCCGATACGTTTCGCCTACACCGTCCGGCGGTCCGCCGTGCCATGAGCAAAGCGAGCAAAGAAATGATCGGGAGCACCGACGCAGCCGAGAGCGCGTTGGGAGCTTACATTTTCGGGCTAATAGACAAAGCGAGCGCGGCGGGGCAGGGATTGAGTAAGCGGCAATTGGCGAAACAGGCGAAACTGTACTGTGCGGATACCACTCTCGTGGGCGAGTTCCGGGTGGGCATCACTTCCCCAGACATAGAGCAGCTTTTCGCGCCGAAGGCGAGCAATTAGGATTAGCTTTCCTGCCGCCCTCTCGTGTCATGTTTCTTCGCGCCTGGGACTCGATCCAGAATCCTGTGCCATTGATTCTCAAAAGTCTCGACATCCTTGATTCCGAGCGCTGTGTGGAAGGACCTCGGAGCCCTTGGCCGTTTGCCGTGATGCTTGCTGAGATATGCTCTATGGTTTCGCACGAGAATGTTCCGGAGTTTCTTCCATTCGATCACGAAGAAACGGTCTTGTCCGGTCCCCTGTAGCGCGACTAGAACACATATAAGTCCGGGAAAAGGCTCCGGGATTGGACGGCCGACAACCTGCTTGTCGCCCTCGGTTAGTCTGACGTCAGCGTACTTGCTGATATCGAACTGCCAACCTGATCCGTTGATCGCCTTCACCTGCACAGCGACATGGCCGCCGGATTGACCAGACGCAATTACGTCGTAGTGGGGAACGTTGCCAGCAAACGGCGTGGCGAGGAGATTTCGACGGCACAGCTCCGCCGCTACGAGGAATTCTCCAACTGCACCTGTCAGTTTAGTAGTTCTACCCGTAGCCATAATCACCTCAGCGAAGTAGTCGAGAACGGCTTGCCAGTCCTAATCAACTCGCCAACAAGGCGTTGGAATAGCGGCGGAAAACCAATGCTCCCGTTGACGTGGCGCAAGCGCAGGTCGGAACCTGCAAACGCTCTCACCACACGATTCCAGTAGGCATCGCTTCCGAGGACGCCAACTGAATTGAAACCGCTGAGCCTCAGGCTCTCTACCTGAGCGTTAAGTTCGGAATCGGAAATTGCGTTCGGATCGTAAAAACTCCGGTTGTAGTTTTCGGGGATGACGAAGCTCGGTTCGATGAAGCCGTACTTCGCCGACAGGATCAACCATCGCTTGGCGAACATTTCGGCATACCTGCGGCTCGTCTTGAACACGGAACTCGTGTAGGCATCGCGTGCGGCTGTGGGCCCGCACGTGGGGTAACGATTCCATATCTTCTGGCTTCCGCAAGAAACGATCACAAGCAGTCCGTTAATCATCGTTCCCCCAGGTGGACTAACTGCGCTCTGCGCGGTACGTGTAGCGAATCAGTGCGTGCTTGACCATCGTCTCGAAGTCCGATGCCTGACAAACCACGGCCATGCCGTTTGAAGCGCCAGGGCCGTCAACGACTTCACGGTAGGAACCGATGGGGAGTCCCTGATACTCCGGGGGAACCGCCGCGCCAGCAGGAAGCTGCTTACCGCTTCGGTCTTTAATAACGCTCGCAATCAGGCTGCTATCGGTGAGGTTGTCGTCAGCACCCGCGAACTCCACGGTGGCATAACGATCGACGAGAACCAGACTCCGGAGCCGTTTTTTGCCTGCTGCCTCGCGAACCGTGAAACCCAGCTTCACGTGATACGTCCTGCCGCCGTACGATGCGACTCCCTCGTGGACATCTTTATAGTCTTCCTTGCTTGCATCCGGCCACCTGTGGGTGAAATCGGCACCGTTGTGGAGCTTCAAAAAGCTGTCGCCGTTCACGGGCGCTGCGCTACTCGCCGGGCTGGAGCGAGCGGCTGGCGGAGCGATTGCTCGTGCTTGGTTCTTGTAGGCATTCAGGTCGGACTCGCCGATTCGGACAAGGCCAGCTACGTTCAGCGCGGTCAAACGCCCAGCCTCGATCTCCTGCCGAACCGCCTCGACCGGGACGCGGAGATGCTGAGCAACTTCTTCAAGGGTGTATATAGCTTCGGAGAACATTGTTGCACCCTCCTTCAGTTACACAGGGTTATACACCCTTATTACCCGTGTCAAGCTATTTACCCTTTGGCAGTGATTTATCCGTTCCGAAGTGGGAAAGCCGCACAGAGCACTTGCGGAAGCAAAAAGATGGGTTTAGTAGTATTTGCGAGTACCCATGACAAACCTTTATCACGCCAAGAACGGTCATCTTGTCCCCGTCGCACGCAAGCGCCTAGCTAATGAAGACCAACTGCAAGCGTGGATTGCCGCGAATCCGCGTCTGATTGGACTGGAGTTGCTCGTCTTGGGACGCGAAGTCCCGACTGAGTTTGGCGGTCGCATTGACATCCTCGGTCTTGATCAGGATGGAAATGCCGTGATCATCGAGTGCAAGCGGGACAGGACGCCACGCGACATCATTGCGCAGATTCTGGATTATGCGAGCTGGGTAGCGGCTCTATCTACGCGCAAGATACACGAAATCGCCCAAGCGAAGCTCGGGAAATCGCTCGAAACCGCGTTTCAAGAGCGGTTTGGAACTGAGTTGCCCGAAGCTCTCAACGAAAGCCACAGCCTAGTAATCGTGGCCAGCGAATTCGACGCTTCCTCACGCCGGATTGTCGAGTACTTGGCAGAGGTCCACGAGGTCGGTATCAACACGGCCTTCTTCAACACTTTTGAGCACGATGGCGAAACGTTCCTGGCAACAGATTGGCTTTTGGATCAGGAAGAGGTGACGCAACGGGCGGAAAGCAAGGCGAAGGCACCCTGGTCTGGACTGTGGTACTTCAACGTTGGTCAAGATAATGAGCGTAACTGGGAGGACTTGCGGAAATACGGCTTTATCTCCGCTGGAGGTTCGCGCTACTACTCAGACCCGCTGAAGCGCCTTTCTCCCGGCGACCGCGTATGCGCTTATCAGAAGCAGTCCGGGTATGTGGGATTCGGAATTGTTACGGGTCCGTCTGTTCCGGTTCGCGATTTCACGGTGAACGACACCCCCATCCTCAAGCTGCCATTGCAGGCTCGGGGATTCGGGCATGAAGCAGATGACCTCGACAAATGCGAATACTTGGTCAGCGTCGAATGGCTTAAGACCTACCCGCTCAGCGAAGCGAAGACATTCACTGGGGTTTTCGCTAATCAAAACATCGTGTGCAAGCTGAGGGACGCGGCAACAATCGAGTTCCTGAAGGGAGTGTTTCCGCTCGAAGCCGAATCCACTCGCTCACGTGCCGCGTCGGCTGCCGGAAAATGACAGCACGTTAATCGGAGGCGGGTAGGCTACGGCCATCGCGACCCCTTATTTTTTGTCCCGGAACAGAATCGCCTCTTCAGGATTCTTCAACGCAGACATGATGTTCTCTGCAACCTTGTCAATCAGCTTCTGACCCCAAAACGGGTCGCGCATGTCGTAATAGATGACGCGAACGTGGCGCACATCAAAGGGCACGTCATCCTCGTTTGATGAGACCAGAACCACGGGCTTCTTGAGGGCATGTGCAATCCCCAACTCGTAAAGGACGTTCGGGTTTCTGCCCGTCAGTTCCGCCACGAGCACGCGTGCCGCGTGAATGCCAGCCCAAATCTGATCAATGATCTTCCCTGTGCCAAAAATCTCGGCATCCGCCCGGACTGGCTTCAGCTTGGCACGCTCAATTGCGGGTTGATAAACAGTCGTGTAGTACCCGCCGAGCGGATCAGCGAACGGCATCATCACAAAGCAAGAGTCTGTAGCTTGAACCGTTACGCCTTTTGCGAGCTTCTTCAACTGGTCATCGGCAGCACCAGCACTGGAATCCGTAGCGTGCGTCACGTCGCGGACGCGAGTCTTGCCGCCAGCCACGTCTTCAAGGAGTTCGGCGTCGTTCAGGGTCTGGGTGAAGACCTCGATGAACTCATCTACACGTTCCTTCGGAACGTTAAAAGAATCCACCGCCGTGTTGACAAGGAACTCCTTGTCGGGGAGATTTTCGCCGCGATACCGTTTATAGACGTCGGAAATAACAGGTGCGTTCAGGACAGCGGCACGCAAGCCGTCGAGTCGGTCGCTGGATTGTTGTGGGCGCACGATCTTGCGAACAAGTTCGGTGGGCCTTACCTTCTTGGCGGCAGGACGTTCGAGTAAACCATACTTGATGGCGGAGCTTATCTCCACGCCGATCTCGCCGCTCCAGCCGACCTTTGCGAACGCCGCAGCTTCTCGGTCGGTGCATTCGTTTCCGGCGTTTTGGTCGAGAATGCCCTGCGGGATGCGGAGGCATTTCGCGAGCGAGTGCTTTGGAAAAGCTACCTGTGAACGAGCGCCCCGCGCCTCGCCGGATGCAGTGGCGGTTGACTTCTTCCGCTTTCTGCTGCGTTTCCTTGAACTCTTGGCCTTCTTTGGTTCAAGGGGAATCCTGACCTTTACTGATTCCGGTTCGGCAGTCGTAGGCGTTTGCGCCTTTGGTTGGGCGTCGTTGTTTTCGGCCATTGAGAGTGGCTCCTAGGCGGAAATGGTAGCAAAACTGAGGGTTACAGACATCCAAAAACTTGGGGAAGGTTCATGCCGACCGTTTTCCATAGTTAGGTGCAAGCCGCATAGTTAGGTAGAAGGAGCGTATCGGGGGAGAATTGGAGCGTATAGAGCGCGTAACGGGATTCTGGCGAGGGCGCAACCGCTTGGAAAATAAGAAAGTCCCGCAAAGGCCGGGACTTTTCAGAACTGATGGTGCCGAAGAAGGGACTCGAACCCCCACGCCCTAACGGGCACATGGACCTGAACCATGCGCGTCTGCCAATTCCGCCACTTCGGCTTGGTTCCCGTTTTCCAACGGGGACACCGGAGACCCGGCGCGGACGAGCGTGAGCGCAGCTCGTCGCTTAAGAGATTGACATTCTTATTCTACAGGGGCGGGCGCGGGTGTCAAATGAGGGCGGCACAGGTATCCGAAAGCGCTTTTTGCAGAGTCTGGCGTTTGACCTTTTGACTCATTGGGCGGCGATTGAGAAGTCGGGTTTTGCGTGGTTGAGCGCTAATGATAGGTTCTCGGCACTATTAGGGATTCCTCGCTTCGCTTGATTTCATAACGACGTTGGCTCGATCCGAAGCGAGTAC
>JBHGAZ010000049.1:0-22945 GCA_041946765.1 Terriglobales bacterium | reverse complement strand
GAACTGCCGACCCCTCGCACCCCAAGCGAGTGCTCTACCAGGCTGAGCCACGTCCCGACAGCGGAAGGACCGCGCATTTGCAGCGCGGTGGGGCAAAGTCATTTTATCAGAAGCAGGTTGCTTGCGGCCTCCGACTAGTAAGGAGTCACGCCTAATCTACAGAACACAAGATGCTTCGACTCGCCTGGGCAAAACCGCCCATGCTCGCACAGCATGACAGCTATTGACCAACAACTGGAAGTGCAAACCAGCAACTCTTCCAGCCGGCTCAGAACGCGCACAGCATGACAGCGATTGACCAACAACTGGAAAAGCGGTGCAATGCGCATATAATCCGCTCAGCACGACCTCAGAAACAAAGAATTCCGTGCGCCTGAGAAGCGCTCTACTTCTCCGGCGTATATTCTTCCGGAAGTTTGGCGCCTTCGCCGAAGAAATACTGTTCCATCTGCTGGGCAATGAATTCCTGGTGTTCCTTGCGCCAGGGCTGGAGGCGGTATTCGTTCAGCAGCATTTTCATGTGATGTCCCCACTGCTCCCACGCTTGCTTGGAGACGTTTTCGTAGATGCGCTGGCCCAGCGGGGTGTCGAACGGGGGCTCGTCCAGTCCTTCGGCCTCACGCCCCAGCTTCACGCATTTCACCATGTGCGCCATTGTGCCGTTGCTCCTTTAGATAAAGAATAATTTTAGCAGGCGATGCCGGATGGGGCGCTATGTGGGAGCGCTCTCGGCTGTTGGCGATCCCGAGATGGGTTCTCGCGGGCGAGGTCGCCCGCGCTACAGCTCTGAGTTGGCAGGCGCGGGCGCCAGCAGCACACGGGCGATTTGCGACGTCACCTGCTTATGATCTTTTCTGTCTCCCCTGGGCGCGGGACGGTTCCGGCGGGACCACCGCGAACTGAATTTTCTTCTGCACCGCATCAATACGGTCCACCAGCACATGGACTTTGTCGCCGAGCGAAAAGATCTTGCGGTTGCGCTGGCCGATGATCTGCTTGGTGTTGTCGTTATAGAAGTAGCGGTCGTCGCTAAGTGATGAGAGAGGCACCAGACCTTCGATAAAAAGATCGGTAAGTTCGACGAAAAAACCGAATTTGGTGACGCTGATAATCAGGCCATCGAAGTCTTCGCCCACACGGTCGGCCATGAACTTTACTTTTTTCCAGTCCATCAGCTCGCGTTCGGCATCGTCGGCGCGACGCTCGGCGTCGCTGGACTCCTCGGCGATCTCGTGCAATTCGGGCTCGGGAATGGGGCCGGGCTTTCCCTCAGGGGCTGAAGCCCCGCGTGCCTTGCGTCGTTTTTCGGCACGGCCTAAGTCCCGCCCTGATACACTCACGCGCTTTCCGCCACCGGGGACGCTGGCGCTACTCCTCTTCGACCAGGGGGACGGCGTCTCCGAGCCGGCGGGAACGCCGTGCCCGATCAGGACTTCCGCGGCTTGGGTGCCGTCCGCGCGCCCGAGCTTCACTTCTTCTTCCGCCGACTCCCGCAAAACGGCTTTCAGGATACGGTGGACGATCAGGTCCGGGTACCGCCGGATCGGCGACGTAAAATGCGTGTACACCGGAGCGGCAAGCGCAAAGTGGCCAACGTTTTCTTCCGAGTAGCGCGCCTGGCGCAGCGAGCGCAACATGAGGTAAGACAGGATGCGCTCCTCCGGTTTGCCCGCGATTTTGTCCGCCAGCTTCTGGTACATGCGCGGGGTGACGTGGATATCTTCGGGGATCTCCAGCTCATGTCGACGCTGTCCGCTGCGCGTGCCTTCACCGCGCCGTGGGCGGCGCTCGTCCGTATAGGTGAACCGTTTCACCGGCAGCGCACCCACGCCCAGGGAATAGCCGAATGCTGCCGCCAGAGTTTCAAATTCCATTACTTTTTTCGGATCCGGCTTCTCGTGAATTCGATACAGCGCGCCGACCCGCTTTTGTTCGAGATATGAAGCCACCGACTCATTGGCCGCCAGCATGAATTCCTCGATGATGCGGTGGGCGATGTTGCGCTCCGAGCGGGTGACCGTCTTCATCATTCCGTGCTCGTCGAATTCGATCAGCGGCTCGGGAAGGTCGAAATCAATGGAGCCACGGCGGACGCGCTTGCGGTTGAGGATCGTCGCCAACTCACGCATCAGCTCGAAGCCATCCACGATGTGTGCATAACGGCGGCGCAATGGCACGTCGCCTTCGAGGATCGCGTTGACATCTGTGTAGGTCATGCGCTCGGCGGAGCGGATGATACCGGGGTTGAGCTCGTAGCCGACGATTTCGCCGAGGTGGTCAATTTCCATGGTGCACGACATGACCAGCCGGTCCACCTTCGGGCGTAGCGAGCAGATGTCAGTGGAAAGCTCCACCGGCAGCATGGGCACAGCCCGGTCGGGAAAATACACGGACGTGCCGCGCAGGCGCGCCTCGTTGTCCAGGGGCGTACCTTCGCGGACATAGTGCGCCACGTCGGCGATGTGCACCTGGAGTTCGAAATCGCCGCGTGAGTTGCGGCGGACAAAAACGGCGTCGTCGAAGTCGCGCGCGGTCTCGCCATCAATGGTCACGATGGGCAGACCGCGGTAATCGCGCCGGGTGCGCAGCTCGCGCGCGGAAATCGTGTCGGGAATGCGCTGCGCTTCCTCGAGCACCTCGGCAGGAAATAGGTGTGGGAGGTGGTACTTGCGGATGATGATCTCAACATCCACGCCGAAGTCGTCTTCATAGCCGACGATCTCCACAACGCGGCCACGCGGGTTCTGGGTGGGTGTGGGCCAGTCGGTGATCTCGACATCCACAACGACGCCTTCGAGATCGTCCCAGTCGGCGCGGCGGCGCGCCTTGACCTCTTCGCCAAAAACGCGGTGGCGTTCGGGCCTTTTCTTACGACCTTCCCTTGCGACCTCAGTGGCCTCTGTCTTGAAAGGATTTTCTGCGCCGCGCGGGATGATTACGTCCAGAGTGATTTTCTCGTCTATGGGAACGATGTAGTTGTAGCGGGTACCGTAATGAAAAGTCCCCACGATGGTCGAGTGGGCACGGCTGACAACGCGCAGAATGCGGCCTTCAGCGCGACCGTCGCGCACGGGTCCCATCTCGACCAGCACGTGGTCGCCATGCATCGCCGGCCCGATGGCCTGCGGATTAATGAAGATGTCGCCGCGCAGGCGTTCTTTTACAGCGGCGCTCTCCGGGATCACAAATCCGTAGCCGTCGCGGTGCATGCTGAGCCGGCCGACAACGAGATCCTTGCTGGATGCCGCTTTCGGCAGCGCGAAGCGCTCGGCGTCGGCGACCAGTAAGCCGCGGCCCACCATTTGGGCGAGTTTTTCCTCCAGCTCGCGCCGGTCAGCGCCACCGCGCACGCCCAGTTCGCGGACAAGCTGCTTCAATCCGGCTGCGTGCCTGGGCTGCTGCTGAAGCTTGCGGAGGATAGCTTGCTCAGAAATCATTGCCAATTTGTAATTAGTAACTTGCAATTCGTAATTTGAGATGCGCCTTTCCAGATTACAAATTGCGAATTACAGATTCCAGATCGCTGGCCGTAGTCCCTGCTAAGCGTCTTGAAGTTTGCCGCTAGGCAGAACACCTGATATAAGAACTGCCAACAGGGTAGGAAGATTTACCCTGTAGCCGGCTGACGGTGCCGATCAGGATCGGGCGCGCAAGCGGCCAACCGGATCGCCAAATTCAGCAACTCTCGTTTCTTCAACAAAACCACAGAATGATTTTAGTGCGGCGGCGAGGGTTGTGGTTTGGTCATCTACATGCGAGTTGAGCCCGCAGTCGATCCCCTAAAAGGAAGGAACTATCCGCAACATGTGGAAACCCACGAATCAGACCGCTTCGACTCCCACCCATGAACCTTTGCGGCCGGCGCCCGCATCCCCGGTCGTTCCGACTGCTGAGCCGACGCCGGCATCGGCGCCGCGCAACGCCACCCTGAACAGCCAGGACCAGGCCACCATTGGCAAGTCGCTTGTGATCAAGGGAGAAGTATCGGGCTCCGAATCGTTATACATTGATGGCCGTGTGGAAGGATCGATCAATCTCTCGGGTAACCGGGTCACCGTCGGCCGCAACGGAATCGTTTCGGCCAACATCACCGCGCGCGAGATCGTAGTACTTGGAAAAGTGAAAGGAAACCTGCAGGCCAGCGATCGTGTAGACATTCGTAACGAAGGCTCGCTGACCGGCGACGTAGTGGCGCAGCGCATCAGCATTGAAGACGGCGCCTACTTCAAGGGCGGAATTGACATCCGCAAACCTGGCCAGAAGGCGAATGGCGAGGCCAAAGAAGACAGCGTTGTTGCCGCGAGCGCCAGCAGCGGCGCCAGCGCACGCCTGTAAGCGAGGGATTGCAAAAAGACTTTGATAGCGGACACGGATACCGGATGTCCCGGCATTCGTGTCCGCAATAATCCATTTATCAGAGCAACAGAACCGCGCGTCGGGTACTGAGTCGCGTGATAGGCACAGAAAGCTGCCATGCTGGAAAAGCTTTTGCAGTTGCTGAACGTCAGTTGCCGCCACCGCAATATCTCGCGTCCAGTGGCCGCAGCCGCCGTGCGTAGTTCCGCCCACGACGACTGGGAGCCCGTGACCCAGTCGGCGGGCCATTATGTCGTCTGCCTGGACTGCGGCAAGAAGTTCCAGTACGACTGGGCCAACATGCGGATCATGCGCTGACCGTAGCCCTCAAAAGCCATCTAGACCTTTTCGAGATTTGCGCTGCGTCGCCGCAGCAGGACTCCCGGCAAATTGGAGCGCGTGATCCGCAGCCCCGCCGCTACTGCTGCCCCCCACGTAACCGTCACCAGCGCTAAGGCCGCCAAATCTGCTTTGCGACTGCCTGTCACCTGTACAGCACCAGACACGAAGTAGCCGGTCACTCCGGCGAATACAGCGGTAACCAGGGCCTTCAGCAATTCGCGCCACGGCATGGCTGCAATTGGTACCAGCTTGTAGCGATGAAGCAGAACTGCCAGCACTACCGTGTGAGCGGCAATTCCGATATCGGACGCAATTGCCAGTCCCACCACCGAATAGGCATGAAAGAGCAACCAGTACACCGGCAAGGCAGCCAAAGTGACCAGCGTGCCCGCAACCATTGGGGTCAGGGTGTTGCCGGCAGCATAAAACGCGCGCGCATAGAGGCCCTGTGCCGCCCAAAATGCGAGCGAAATGGAAAACCAGAAGAAGAACACCGCGGTTTCGCGGGAATCAAGAAAGCTGAAGCGCCCGCGGCGGTAGACGAGATCAATGATGGGCAACGCCGCCGCCATCATCCACGCAGTGGCAAGGAACGAAGCTCCGGCGACGCGGTACACAGCATTGCTCACCGTCGCCTGAAAGTCTGCTGTACGTTTTTCACCGAACAGCTTGGCAAAGAATGGCAAGGTCGCCTGGCCGGTAGCTTGTCCGAGTACCGCGATTGGCACGGCGAACAGCCGCTTGGCATAGTTCAGACGCGTGATGTCGCCTGCGCCGCCGGAGGCGAAGTGCCGCATGATCCAATCGTCGGCGGCTACCAGCGAGACCCCCAGCATCAGCGGCACTGAGAGCCACAGCCACTCAATGAAGGCGGGATGGCGCACGGCAAAAGACGCCTGGTACTTGATGCCGGTGCGCCTCGCGCCGATGGCGTTGATCAGGAAAGGTCCCACAAAGGAGCCGGCCAGCGCACCGTATGCCAGCGACGCAATACCGAAATGCCGTGCCAGCAGTACTCCACCGAGAATAATCCCCAGGTTGTAAATGATCGGGGCGAAAGCCGGGATCAGGAACATTCTTTTTGCCAGCAGCACCGCCGATACCACGCCGCCGATGATGAAGAAAATCTGGCCGGGCAGCAGAATGCGCGTCAGATAAACGCACAGCCTTACCTGGTCGGGGGTAAATTCCGGGAACCACCAGCGCGTGAACTGGGGAGTGAGCACCTCGGCGAGCAGGATGAATAACACCAGCAACGCCGACATGACCGTGATCACGATTGAGAAAGCGTGCTGTGCCTCGTCTTCACGATTTTCCGATGTATAGCGGGCAAAAATGGAAATAAAGGTGATGCTGGCGGTGCCGCCCGCAAGCAGGTAATTGACGAAATCCGGCAAAGTGAAGGCGGCGACGTACGCGTCCGTGTGCAGCCCCGCGCCAAAAGCCCAGGCGATGTAGGCTTCGCGCAAGTAGCCGATGACGCGCGACAGCCCCACCGCTGCGACCAGTAGCAGGGTCGCCGAATAGGCGGTGTGCTCATGGGAGGGCCGCAGCACGCGCACCGCACGGGCCAGCAGCGTCGACTCAACTACCTTTTCAGAATCCGGCATCCCTGGCGCGATTCTAGCACTCAGGCGGAGAAGGGCTGTTGCTCAGGCCGGCTCAGGCCGCCTTCTCAACTCCGGCGATGTCAAGGAGCCTGGGAGGCGTGTCCTGGGGCTGCCACTTCAGCCTGTCACGTTGTGCGCGGCGCAAGGCCACGTACCGGGCCTGCTCGGGGTCTTCCGCCTCCACCACCATTTCTGTGGAGACGTCGACCATTGCAGTCAGCCGAACTACATATTTCTGCTGCTTGGCAGCCCGGGTGGGGAATTGCAGATTATCGCTCATACCAACAGCAACTCTAAATTGCCGGGGCAGGGCCGGCATAAAACAATTGTGAAGAATTGTTAAGAATTGTTAAGCGCTGGGAACCATTTTTAGCGGGTGGCGCTTGTCGGTCGGGCGGCTAAACGCTCGATTCCGGCTCCGCGCTGGGCTACACCGGGGATGGTGACCGGCAACTTGCCACGAATAGCGATTTCGCCAAACAGCGCGCGCACCGCGGTAACTTCCGCCACCGGTGCATTGGAAAACGTGCAAAGGTACGTCCTGATAGCCGGGTACTCGCCCGCCAGATATGGATTGCCGAGCGCCACCACAGCGGTGCGGCCGGCAGCCTGATCGAGGATGGCACGCAGCAGCGCTGCGGGTGCGTCGGCCAGGGAAACCGTATTCTTGAGGATACCGTTCACCCATACCGTTTTGCCCGAGGTCGGAATCGTGTAAACAGCAGCGATCACTGACTGCGCGCGGGCCACAGTAGCCAATATGGGTTGCGTTGAAAGCGCCGCGTTGCCGGGGTCTACGTAGACGATGTTGGCATCCGGCACACGCGCGCGCAGTTGCCGTTCAAACATCCGCCCGGACTCGCTGCGTACGTCATCGCTGAAGATGACGGCCAGCACGCGGCTGTTGGTCTCCACCACCCGAGTATAGGGATTCTGGTTGCCGGCCACCGATACCGACGGAGAGATCGGCAGCATGTGCCTATCGTCTCGAACCAGCGTGACGGCTTCATCGGCCACCTGCTGCGCCAGCGCAAGGTTCTCCGGCTTGCCCACCACTTTCGGCAGAGACTCCAGGTCAACCAACCTGGCCTTGTGCAGCCCGACGGAGGCCTTCGCCTGCAGGATCTTCAGCACGGAGACATCAATCCGCGACTCCGGAATCTCGCCGCTGCGGACGGCAGTTAGTATGCCGTTGTAGGCGGCGTCAAGGTCCTGCGGGATAAGAATGACGTCGTCGCCGGCCTTGACAGCGTCCACTGCCGCGCGAGCCGAGCCGCCGCGGTTTGCATAGAGCCGCATCAGGCCGTTCATGTCGAAAGCGTCGGTAACCACGATCCCCTGAAATCCGAGATCGTGTTGGAGCAGGTGGGTAACGATTGCCGGCGATGTGCTAGCCACGTGCTCCGTGTCGGGGTCGAGCGCGGGGACAGTCACATGGGCCACCATCACGGCATCCACTCCGGCTTGGATGGCACGGCGGAACGGCGGCAGTTCAATGATGTCCAGCCGATCCCGATCGCCGCTGACGCGCGCCAGCCCTAGGTGCGAATCGGTATCAGTGTCACCGTGGCCGGGGAAGTGCTTGGCCGTGGTCAGCATACCGGCGGCGCGCGCGCCTTTGATGTACGCGGCCGCCAGATCGCCCACCTGCTGCGCGTCTTCACCGAACGCACGGGTGTTGATGATGGGATTGTCGGGAGCCGAGTTTACGTCCGCAATGGGAAAGAAGTTCCACTCCACGCCGATGGCGCGGGCTTCTTCCGCGGTGACCCGGCCCATGGCTTCTGCATATTCCGGCTTTCCCGTCGCCGCAAACGCCATAGCGTGCGGAAAGAATGTGGTGCCGTTCAGCCGCATGCCGAGACCACGTTCAAAATCGGCGGCAAAGATCAGCGGTAGCTCGGAATCTCGCTGCAATTGATTCACGAGCGCGGCGGCCTCGTAAGGTTGGCTCTTGAATAGGAACGGCCCTTGTACCGGTATCGTCAGCCCGAAACCGCCGAGATGGTACTTCTGCAGGGTGTCCCGCAGGCGCAGGTAGTCGGGACTGTTAAGATTCACGAACTCCGCGCGGGCCCAGATCATCAGCATCTGGCCAACTTTTTCTTCCAGCGACAGCTTCTTCAGCGCTTTCTCAGCCCACTTTTCACCGTCGCGGTCCAGGCGCACGGGGCCGGGTTGCTGGTACTTGTCTTTCGCAAACGCCGATACCGCGAAGCCCAACAGCACCAGCAGACAGAGCATTTTCCGAAGCATGGAAACAGGGTAGCATTTCTGAGCTGTAGGGGCCGCAGTGTATCTTTCGGTTCTTATCCTGAAGAATCCACACTCGTTCGGGGGCATCACAAGCACCATGACCGCAAACCTGTTTGAACCGCTGACTATTCGCAGTGTGCGCCTGGCGAACCGAATCATGGTCTCTCCCATGTGCCAGTATTCGAGTGAAGACGGCTTCGCCAACGACTGGCATCTTGTCCACCTGGGCAGCCGTGCAGTAGGCGGCGCCGCTCTGGTATTCACCGAGGCAACCGCCGTCACTCCTGAAGGACGCATCAGTCCGCAAGACCTGGGAATTTGGAAAGACGAGCATGTAGAGCCGCTCGCGCGCATCGTCCGCTTTATTCATGGCCAGGGTGGCGTTGCCGGGATTCAGTTGGCGCACGCAGGCCGGAAGGGCAGTACGCCGCCACCCTGGCAACGTCAGGGCGGCATTCGGCCCGATACCGGCGGCTGGGAGGTTGTCGCGCCGAGCCCCGTTCCGTTCGCTGACGGCTATCTGAAACCGCGAGCACTTACGGAGGACGGAATTCACAGCATCATCAAGGCTTTCGCGGAAGCCGCGCGGCGCTCGCTTCAGTCGGGATTTCGCGTCCTGGAAATTCATGCGGCACACGGCTACTTGATCCAGGAATTTCTTTCTCCAATCAGTAATCACCGTGATGATCGGTACGGCGGCTCGTTCGAGAACCGCACGCGGTTGCTGCGCGAAGTTGTCTCAGCGGTGCGCGCGGTCTGGCCCGAAGGTGCTCCGGTCTTTGTACGTATTTCAGCCACGGATTGGGTTGAGGGCGGCTGGGAAATCGAACAGTCCGTCGAACTTGCTCGCCAATTGAAGCCGCTCGGGGTGGACCTGATTGACTGCTCGTCGGGCGGCAACGTGGCGCACGCGAAAGTTCCTCTCGGGCCCGGCTATCAGACGCCGTTTGCCGCGCGGATCCGCAAAGAGGCCGGCATTTTGACTGGCGCAGTCGGGATGATTACCGCACCGCATCAGGCCGATCACATCATCCGCACCGGGCAGGCGGACTTGATCATAATGGCCCGCGAGTTCCTGCGCGATCCTTACTGGCCGCTGCGCGCCGGCCGCGAATTGCACCAGGCGATTGCATGGCCGGTGCAGTATCTTCGTGCCGCTCCGGAAGGCGCAGAGGCTCGCACGCCAGTGCAGTTCGCTGTACTGGAAGAAAAGCTGGAGGAACAGCACGCGGTGCCGGAAGAGCTCCACCACCGGCGCTGAGTTTGCGACAGGGGCAACAAACGCCGCATGGTGAAGATCGTCGTCGCCAACCTGGAGATCGGAATGCCTACGGCAAATGAAGCGTGCCTGCGCCTGGACTACGAATTGCGGCAGGCGCAGCAGCAGGGCGCGGATCTCCTGAAAGTAATTCACGGCTATGGCTCCCGCGGCGTGGGTGGTGCGTTGCGCGATGCGATTCAGGCCGCGCTTCGGCGTAAACAGGACGAACACCAGATTTCCGCTTTCGTGGCCGGAGAGAACTGGCGTCTCTCGGATGAGACCACCTGGGCGATTGTGAAGAAATTTCGCGACCTGAAGGACGACCGTGACTTGGGCCGCGGAAATAAGGGCATCAGCATTGTGGTGCTGTAGCAATCAACAGGCAATTAGCAATTGGCAATTGGCTACTTGGCAAATGCCTAGCGTTATGATTCAACGATCGGCAAATTCAGTGCCAGATTGCTTGTCTGGCGTGTGTTTATGGACTGGCTCAGGGTATCAAGATCGAATTGCTGCCTCACATCTGCCCGGGTTTGGCAGATGAGAGTCTTTGCTAAACAAATCTCATCGGATTCCCCTCTCCTTGTCACGACACCGCAGCCGGCTTGCCGCTGTTTGCCAATTGCCGATTGCCAGTCGCTACCCGCCTACTGCTTGTTACAATCAAAGCTGATCCAGAATCCATCAGCGGGAACTAAACCTGTCAGATCCCATCAAAGTTGCGGTCATCGGCGTAGGTGTTTTCGGACGCAATCACGCCCGCGTCTATCATGACCTCCAGCAGCAAGGCGAAGCCGAGTTGGCTGCAATCGTAGACTCCGACCCCGTGCGCGCTGCCGCGATCGCACAGCAGTTCGGCGCGAAGACATATTCCTCTGTCAAAGAGATGCTTGCGGCAGGCGGTATCCAGGCCGCTTCCGTCGCTGTGCCCACCAGCGAGCACCTGAACGTGGCGCGCGCCTTGATGGAAGCCGGCATTGACGTGCTCATTGAAAAACCGCTGGCCGCGTCGCTTGATCAGGCCGACGAACTCATTCGCCTGGCGCAGCGCACTGGACGGGTCGCGCAGGTAGGTCACCTGGAACGCTTCAATCCCGCAGTGCGCGCCACCGTGCCGCTTATCACCAAGCCAATGTTCTTCGAAGTACACCGACTGAGCGTGTTCACGCCTCGCGCGCTCGACGTGGATGTAGTGCTGGATTTGATGATCCACGACCTCGACATCGTGCTGTCGTTCGTCAAGTCGCCGGTGAAGGAGATCCGGGCGGTGGGCTTGCCGATCCTGTCGGGTCGGGTGGACATCGCCAACGTGCGCATGGAGTTCGAATCGGGATGCGTGGCCAACTTTACCGCCAGCCGGGTCAGCACCGAGCGCGTGCGCAAACTCCGCTTCTTCCAGCCTCATCAATATATTTCGGTGGATTACACGCGGCAGGACCTGCTGGTGTTCACGGTGGATGCGGCTGCAGTTGCGGCGTCGGGTAATTCCGGCACGATGGGCGGTGTTGCCCCGGAAATGCTCGGATCATTGATTCGTCCGGCGAAGCCGGCGGTGGTCAGCGAAGAGCCGCTGCGTGCCGAGCTGCGCAGCTTTCTTGATGCCGTATGGCGGCGCAGCCAACCGCTGGTGCCCCTTGAAGACGGTCGGCGTTCCCTGGCTGTCGCGTTACAGATTCTGGCAGCAATTCGGGAGCATGGACGGCGTGTTCATCTTGAGTCCATGTGGATGCCACAGGGTTGAAAAGCTTTTCGCTGACCCCGCTTAACTCCGCAACTTTGTCCTTTGAAAACCCGTTACAATATGCTGAGCTATCCTCTCTCCGCCCCGTTCGGGCGGGGGAGGTAGAAGTGTGCTTTGTTGATGGCCACCACGGAAATTCCGCCGACGCGCCCTCGCACTCAGGAAGATGAGCTTCATGATGTGCCAGTGCTGCTGGTGCAGCTGCAAGACGATCTCACCCGCGCCCGCCTGCGGGAAGCTTTCTGGATTTCGCTGGTGCTACATCTGGTGGTGATCATAGGCATTGGCACCTCGCCGAAGTGGATGTCGATATCTAAACCGATCCCGGTTGCTACCGCCGACCAGTTGATTCGCGGCCGCGAACTGACGTATCTGGACCTGCCGCACGACCGGCAAGTGCCGCCGCAGAAGCCTCCCGAGAACGCCAAGCACATTTCGGACAAGAATCGGATTGCGATGTCGCGCCATCCGCGAATTGACAGGAAGACGTTGGACGAGTTGCTTGACGCTCGCCGTCCAGGCCCGCCGGGAAGTGCATCGCCCAGCACACCAGCGGTTCCGGCTGCCCCCGAGGCGGCGCAAGCTTCTGGCCGGCGTCCAGCCAGGCCTGCTGACACGCAGTTGCAGGCTAGCCTTGAACCGCCGCGCATTACTCCACAGCAAGCGTTTGGGCAGCCGCCGATGTCGGCGGGCACGGCCATCCAGCAGGCAGCCCGCGCCGCTGCCGCGGGCCGCACCAGCGGTTACGGCGGAGCTGCCGGAGAGTACGGCTTCGGCAGCACGCCCAACACGCGAATCATGGGGAACATGGATATCCTCAGCGACACCATGGGCGTGGATTTTGGCCCGTACTTGTCGCGAGTGCTGCACGTGGTGCGGATGAACTGGTACAACCTGATCCCCGAAGAAGCACGGGCGCCATTGATGAAGAAAGGCAAAGTCGCCATCGAGTTTGCCATCTTGAAGGATGGCCAGGTTGCAGGTATGAGACTGGCCGGCCCATCAGGAGACGTCTCGCTGGATCGCGCCGCCTGGGGAGGCATTACCGCGTCCAATCCGTTCCCACCGCTCCCGTCGGAATTTCGCGGTAGCTATCTCGCCTTGCGTTTCCATTTCTATTACAACCCAAGCAAGGGTGATCTGGAAGAGTAGCAATCCTTCCGTGGACATCAGCTCAAGCTCCACCATCCCCATGCGATGGCAGCAGCAATCAGTCCCCCTATAGCGCTACCAATCCAGAAATTCTGGCCTTTAGTCTAGTGTTGGTAGTTCGCATTACCCGCCGGTCATTCGAGAGCAGCAGAATGAACAGCAGAATAGGGATGGTAAGAATGCCGGCCAGGATCTGCGACCAGAACAAAGCCTTGACCGGATTGATGGGCAGGAAATTGGCGACGGAAGCAATGAAAACCGCCGCCGAAATCAGGCCATAAAAGCGCTTGGTTTCCCACGGATGTTCGCTCAGGCCCGCTCTCCAGCCCACCGCCTCAGCGATGCTGTAGCAGAGCGAGGCCACTAAAACCGGCAATGCCACCATGCCTGCTCCAATAACGCCGAGGGCAAAGATGATTTGTCCGTAATCGCCGGCGGCAGGACGCAAGGCCTCGGCGGCTTGCCGGGTGGTCATCTGGACCGTCGGGTAGGTGCAGCACCGAACCAGCAGCAATGATAATGGAGAACGATAAGAGCGTGGTGACGGAGGTGCCGGCCTGCGACTGCGCCATATGCGGAGTCTCTTCGCCTATTACGGCGTGCTCGCGCCGGGAACTGGTCTGCCAGACCAGGATGTAAGGGGTCAGCAACGACCCAAAGATCGCCACCACGGCGGCTACATAATTCCCGCTGCGGACGATGTGCGGAACAAAAATTCTGTGCAACAGCGTGCCCGCCGAAGGCGTGACAATCATCGCTGAAGGGACATAGACGAACAGCGGCAACGAAAGCCATAACAGCGCCTGTGTGATCTTGCGGTAATCGCGAAAGATGAGTATGTACCAGACGGAAAACGCTACCGCGCCCACAAAGAAGGCGCGCCTCTGGCCCAGGATAATGGAGAAGGCATCGGACACGGCCATCAGGTCGGCGATGATCATGGCCATGTTGATGGCGATTACCAGACCCGCGCAGACAATCGCCCAGAGCTGGCCGTAGTTTTGCCGCAACAGGTCTACGAGACCTTTGTGGGTCTCGTAGCCTATTCGGCTGGAAGAGGAGTAGACCGCAACCACTCGGAGACCCTGCCAGCCGGTTCTGGCCAGCGAATCAGCTTGCCCCGATCCGCCGCTGTACCCTTACGGGATCTTTGGGAGTTCACGATTCAGGTCACTTTCAATTTTGCGCTCGTGCCAGAGGCGCAAAGGCCGGGAGTACGTAATCATCCCAAATGCCGCAATTGCGGCCAGCAGCAGCCCTGTACTGATCAACATCAAGACGGTGGAGGCAGGGGTAGCTTGCGCAATGCGTGCAATTACTTGTGCGTTAACCGGCGTAAGCACCAGCCCCAAGGCCAGCGCCAGCATGCCCAGCCCCGCCAGCAGCCGTGTTACATTTCGTGCCCAACGTCCCTTGGCGTGGTATTCGGCCAGCAGGATGAAGCCGTACAGCATCAGCCCCGCAATCACGAGAAAGTTTGCCGCCACAGAAAAAGACCGTTCCTCAGCCATGACGAAGGCGCCTCATTTACCAATCGGTAACTAAGACGCGCGCGGCATGCAGCAGGTTGGAATTGAGAGGAGCAGGCCAGGGACAAGTACGGCTCAGTAGAAGACCCGAAGAATTTACGATTTACGAATTATGATTCTTGAAGCTCTCGCGCTTGCGCAGCCTTGGCATTGGTCGAAAATCGTAAATCGGGAATCATACTTAATACGGGTAGGGCTCAATCTTCCAGCGCTCGAACACTTTGGCTTCCAGGAACAGGCGGAAAAGCTCGGCATCGAGCTCTCCGTCCTGTACGGAGTAGTCCAGGATTTGCAGGGCGCGCTCGGTGCTTACGGCCTTTTTGTACGGACGGTCGGCGGCAGCCAAGGCGTCAAAGATGTCGGAAATGGTCATGATACGCGTTTGCACGGGAATTTCCGGCGCTGCGAGATTGTAAGGATAGCCGCTACCATTGAGCTTTTCATGATGTCCGAGCGCGATCTGCGGGATCCTGCTGATTTCTTTGGTCCAGGGGATCTGGCTGAGGAATTGAAAGGTGTGGAGCACATGAGATTCAATCTGTCTACGCTCGCGGTGATCCAGTGACCCTTTGCGAATAGAGAGAAGGCGGACCTCTTCATCCGTCAGCAGCTTGCGACGCTTGCCGTTAACGTCGGTGTATTCGCGCGCTCCGATTTCCCGCAGCCGGTCGAAGCTGCCTTCAGGCAACACGCTGGGCTGGTTGGATTCGAGGATGACCTTCCACCACTCCTCGACTTCCGCGATCCTCGACGCTAGTTCGGCATCGAATTCCGGTTCTTGGTCGCGGTACCGCTTGCGCCCGTGCCTCAGCACAAAGTCCAGGCGCCGCTGGATGGATTCGTTCTGCAGCGTGCGTTTCAGGAAATCGAAGCGCTGTTCGAGCAGCTCCAGTTGTGTCGGATACAGCTTGCGCGCCTTCACCAGAACGTCCTCGCGCACCCCGACCTTGCCGAAATCGTGCAGCAGCGAAGCGTAGCGGATTTCCCTCATTTGGTCGCGCGAGAAGCGCACCGGGGCGTAGGGCCCGCTGCTGATACGATCCACCACTTCCGCCAGTGCCACAGTCAGATTTGCCACCCGGAAGGAATGCCCGAACGTAGTAGGATCGCGCGCTTCAATGGCCGTAACCGATGCTTTTACGAACCCTTCAAACAGCTTCTGGATTGAGCCGTACAACCGGCTGTTTTCCAGGGCGACGGCGGCTTGGCTGGCCAGCGATGCCACCAGTTCTCTGTGGCGCTGCGAGAATGGGATCACTTGCACTATCACGTTGGAGAGCGCATTCAGCTTGGCTTTCGGTTCGCGCTTGGCATTGATCAACTGCAGCACGCCCACAATCTCGTCTTTCTGGTTGCGCATGGGAATGGCGAGAATGGATTTCGTGCGGTAACCGGAGTCCTCGTCGAACTTGCGGTTTATGGAATAGGGGACGCTTGGCTCCAGATGGTAGGCGTCGTCAATGTTGACGATCTGGCCGGTCATCGCGACATAGCCGGCAATGGACTCCGGGCCAATGGCCACGGTGCTTTCGCCGAAATCCACGGGCACACTGTCGTTCTGGGCCACGGCGAAGCGCAGGTGCTTTTGCGCTCCTGCCCCAGACTCCAAATTAGAGTTCCGCGCTGCCGGTGCCTCAACTTCCTCGACCAGGTAGAGGGAACCGGCGTCAGCCGAGGTGATCTGGCGCGACTTGGTCAGGATCATCTCCAGTAATTTGCCGGTGTCGTGCTCGGCGGAAAGCGCCGCTCCGATGCGGTTCAACTCGTCAATCTCCCGGCTGGCTTCGCCAAGACGGTGGTTAAATTCTTGGCGGGCGGCGAGCAGATCAATGTGCGCGAGGGCGCCATCTACCATGCGTTCTACCAGGACAGCCGGCGTTTGCACGGGAAGATAGGCATAGACAGTGCCGTCGAGGCGCGGGTCCTTGAAACGCTCATCGGAAAGGGCGATGATTCGCAGGCGCGTGCGTCCCCGTACCGCCGCCCAGTGCTCGCGCAGCATTCGCTCGCTGGATGTCACGAGTACGGAGCCCGCTTCCCGTTGCACCGCCAGTTCGCTCAGGGGCAGCCGCAGGAAGCGCTGCGTCTGCGCCAGCGCCGTGCGCGCCGGCATGTCCCCTTCAAAATACACAATGGCCGGCAAACGCGCATGCCGCGCCGGAGCCACCGCCTTGGCGGGGGCGAAACCTGAGCTAGTCATAGAGGCAGACCTATGCGAAACGGGAATATAGCCCAATCCGGTAATCTTCACCAAGTTACTAACGACACATTTCCGCAGAAGAGATGGCAGACAGCGATAACACCGGCGTCATTTACGGCAATTGATACGGATAAGCGGGGCATCTCGTACGTATGCCTTGAACTACGGCATCTTCGGCCTGAGACACGGCACAATAGCTTTCGGTACCGAGGCCCGATGCCGACCACCGTCTCACCTGGGGAAACTAAGTTGTGAGTATGCAGAAGTAAAGGCCGGGGGTAATCAGTTATCGAAAGAAACCACTACCTGGTTTTTGTTCGCCATCGTCAGCTTCGGTTCCAGCTTTAGCATTTGCCCCGCGGCCACTGACACGTCCTGCCGCCACAGCAGGAACGCCGGATGGCGGAGTTCGACCGAATGCTTGCCTGCCGGCAGACGTAGCTCGGCGGGCGCGTAAGCCGTCACCAGGCCGTCCACATAGATCGCGGTTTTGCTCGGGACAGACGCGATCTGAAGTGTGGACGCACTGGCGCCGGCACTGGCTTCAAGTTTCTGCCGGTTAGCACGCATCGCCGGTTCCAGAACATCGCCTCGGGAGGCGTGGCCTCGCACAGTAACGACCCCGTGGCGTGATTGCGAGGCTCGGCCGCTGCTGCTGACCACCGCTCCAGCCGTCCGGCTTGTGGTTCGGCCGACGGCGGAGCCCAAAGCCGTTGCTCCGGTCGCAGATCGGGACAGCACTGTCCCGTACTCGGCGGCTGTCTGGGAAAGAGTAATTGCGGAAAGTGCCATTACCACCACGGCGACGCTAAGACTTCGCATAGCCCACCCCTGCATGTCGGAAAAATCAAGCTACACAGGATACGTACTATTTAGTTGCATACGGGTGAGTTCCCGGTTGGCTGAACACCCGTCGTATTCGCCTACGTTCTGGTCCCGGCGGGAACTTGCAGGATATTGGGAGCTTGCCCTTCGCTGAAGCTTAAGAACTTGACCCGCATGCACTCACCCTCGGAGTGGCGGACGAGGGCCCGTACTTCGTTCCATTTGTCGTCGCTTGCGAGCCGGTAACGCAATTCCAGTTCCGTGCCTGCGGGGTACAACGTCGCCCCGGTGAACGACATCCCGCCCCCGCTGAGATCCTGGCCCTCACCGGTGAACAAGCCGGCGCCGGGCAGTCCGTAACGTACCTCGAAGTTCAGCGCAGCCCGCGGCATGAAACGCCGCTCAAGGCCGTTTGGCGGCTGCGGCAGCACTGATGTCAGTAGGGTGCCGATGATGCTGGGATTTTCGACTTCATTTCGCGCTCCGCAGCGGAACATGCGGCGGCCATCACAGAGCGATGCGAGTAGCCGCTGATGAGACGCGCTAAACACCTGCTGCGGCAAAGCAGGAAAATTTCGGAAGATCCACACCAGCCGGACACGCTCCCAGAACGAGGGCTTCACATAATGCAAACCGCGGTCTGTAACCACATGGAGGATTCCGCTCTGTAGCTTTTGCAGCATCGCCGGGCATCCGGGCTTGCATTTTGGGCCGTGAATCCGACGGGAGCACGAGAATACTTGCTGCACTATTCGAAGTGCAAGCCCTTTGCCCATTACGGGAGTGCATTGTCCGCCCGTTTTGCAGTATTCCGGATTGGCCCTGCGAATTGCAGCCCAGGCAAGCCAAATGCAGCGCGTCACCGCTGAGGCGGCGGGGATTGCTGTTGCTGCCGCTTCTTGCCGCCGAAGATGCCCTCAAGAGCTTCCTGTAGCGGATTCGGACTCTGCTGTTGCTGCTGCTGTGGAGTGGCAACTGGCTGCTGTGACTGTGGTTTTTGCTGTTGGTCTTGTTGCTTTTGCTGCTGTTGTTGACCGGTTATTGCCCCCAAGACCCCGCCAAGCCCGCCGGGCACTTGTCCCCTACCACCCTTCAGCACCGACCCAAGGATACCCGTAGTCAGTTGGCCCGGGTTGTTCATGCTGGGCAGCAGGTTCTGCATCTTCATTGCCGCAATCTTCTGCACGTCGGGGGCGAAGCGGGGGTGGTCGAAAGTGCCGGTAACAATAACTGGGATAACCAGTTCTCCCCGATTATTGGCTAAGGCCGTACTCATGAACCCGCCAATGTTGGTGCCACCCGCCTTATCACTGAGCGCCTTGGAAAGCACCGCAGTCAGGTGAAGATTGAGGGCCTGTTCGGCCAAATCCACCGATCCGTTGGCGGCCAGGGTACCGCCCTGGATTACTGCCTGGAGATTGTTGGTGAGGGCGACGCCGTTGCGGATGTCGAAATTGCCGGTCAGCTTCAAGACGTCGGTGAACGGCTGCGGGTTTTGCACCAGGCCGGCAAACTGCCCGATAGACGCAAGCTGGTTGAGCAGATCAATTCGCGCAATGCGCCCCTTGGTCAGATCCAGCGCCAGCGTGCCATTCAGAGAACGGGCGATATTACTTGTATCGGCAATCCTGAAGTTGGTCTGAGTGCTGGCCGCCAACAGACCATAGATCGTGTTCTTCAATGAGCTGACGGACGAGATCAAGTCGTTGGCCTTGACCCCGGTCAGCTTGCTGGAAACGTTGATGGCCATGGGCGAGGTGCGCGTGTCCACGACGATGCTGCCCGTTTCTTGTCCGTCATAAAGCTGGGCGGTCAGCGGTGAAAAGCGAATAATGCCTCGATCAAGGTTGACCTTCGAGTGCACATTGGTGAGCACGAGCTGGTCATAGAGAAGAGTGCCCACGCTCGCGGTGCCCGAACCGGTCACCTTGGAAAGAATACCTCCAGCACTGGTGTGCGGGGGCGCCGTTTGCGCTTCGGCGCGCGGAATCAGATGCCAGAAATCCGCGGCCGCACGAGGCGGTTGCGCCGGGGTCCCAGCCGTGATGGTCTGTAGCTCGACTACGTTCACCTTATCCGCGTTGAGCGTGAATTGCACCTGAGGCGCCGCGAAGTTGCGTACGGTCACGTCTCCAGTGGCGTTCGTCTGTCCCAGTGAAGCGGACAGATTTTGCAGCGTAGCAGCGTTGCTGCTGAACTGCAGGTCGGCGTTGCGAACATTCAGCGGCTGTCGCAACGACGGCGGCTTCAGCGACGCGTTCTGTATCTGGCCGCTGCCATTGAACTTCATCGCAGAAAGATTCTTTAGCGGACCGCTGGCGTGCACGTTGAGCGTAAGCATGCCGGAACCGGTGACCCCATCCAAGGCGCTCACCCCGTACGCTCGCCCCATGCTTAATAGTTCTGCAATCTTTGCATTCGCTGTCTTCAGGTCGGCATCTGCGTTTGGCGACTTTGTAGTGTATTGCGCCAGCGTGAAACGCATGTTCACCGTGGTTGCACCGGTGGTGGCGCTGAATTCGTTCGAGCGGATGTCCTGTGGCGAGAGCGCGAACTCCACGGAGGGTACCCTCACCGGCTGCGGCAAGTCGCCTCCGCTGACAACAAGATTGCTGGCCGAGAGCTTGCCGTTCAGCAGGGGCCTGTCGGCCGCGCCGCGCGCGCGCACGTCCGCCGTCAAACGGCCGTCCACCTTAGTTTTGGGGCTGAACGCAACCCCGAACGCCGATGCCAGCCGCGCAGCTTCGCTGATGGAAACGTTCGACGCATCCAGGTGCATGTCCATCTGCGCCGGAGTAGCGCCTGTGTTCAACGTGCCCGAAATCGCCAGCGGCGTCCCGCCCAGATTGATATTCGCCTTGTCAACGTGAATAACGTTGCCGGCCAAGTCGTCCGTCAGCTTGTAATCCGTATTGATGGGATACCCGATTTCCACGCCACGTACCTGGGCCTTTTCGATCTTCAGCGAGCCATCCGAGCTGAACTTGCCGTTTTCATTGCTGAGGTTGGCGATCCCGGAAATCACTGCATTTGTATTGGCCAGCACCTGCGTATTCAGGAATTTTTGCAGCCCTGCTATCTCCACTTCGTCGAGCTTTAACTTGCCCTTGAAAGGCGTGTTGGCCGGGGCAGCTTGATTGATTGGACCCGCGGTGCCGTCCAGGCTGAGAGTCTGCGCGCCTTTGCCCGGCAGGTGCGCTGCAAGGGCGATGTCAAATGGCTTGCCAGGGGCAAAGTCTTTCAGGCTTGCGTCAATGTGGTCATAGATGGCGCGGGGTTGGTGCTTCTGCAAGTCGGTCACGGCGACAGTGCCGTCGCTGATCTTCAGCCTGCCAAGAGAGAACAGCTGCTCCTGGGGCGCGGGCCCCTTCGGTTTCTCGGCACGAGGCTTCTCGCCGAGGGTGGAGAAGTTCCATACGCCCTCGGAATTGCGCACCAGTTCGATATTTGGGCGGTCCAGGACCAGCGAGCTGATTTCGATCCTTCGATGCAGCAGCGGACCAAGCTTGACGGAGATGTTGACTTTCTGGACGGTTGCAAATGGGCGTTCACCAAAGCGAGGATTTTCCCCGATGACCACGTTTTCGACTTGGAACGATGGTGGCAACAGCTTCAGGTGCATGTTGCCGAGTGACACCGGTCTTCCCAGTTGCTGCTCCATCTCTGCCTGAACACGCCCACGGTACCGGTTGACGTTCGAGAAATGGGGAATGACCAGGAGTGCAACCACGATTACGGCCACGACCGCTATCAGGATGATGATCCCAGTTCTCCGCATAAGAAACTCCTGCCGACAACAATGCCGGCCCACCTGCTCAGACGAGCTCCGCACATCAAACCTTTGGCCGAAGGAGACGTTCGGGCCTGCTATGCCCGCCAAGACTATGACAAGGAGACGAAGCCGACTATTATTTTTGAAGCCCCGCCAATGCGTAACGTTGCACAGAGAACAGGCCACGCCACTCAGCCCAGAGTGCCGGAACGGGAGAGGGAAGCGGAGAGGCTATCTCACACGTGTACCTAGGCGCTTGCTCGCCGGCTGCCTCGTACAAAGTGGACGATCAAGGCAATAATGGCCAGAGCAAGCAGAATGTGGATAGCGGTGCTCGCCACTTTAAATGCCACCCAGCCCAGCAACCAGCCGATCAGCAGAAGCAGAAACAACAGAATGTACATTGAATCCTCAAAGTCAGTGTCGAGAACGTTGAGCATTAGACCGATTGGCAGATAAAGCGGGTTGCATAGTGTCATGCTGCCGCAAAGAAAGCAACGCGATTTGCTATGCACAGCCCCGAAGTCATCGCATCTGATTTTCTTTGAACACGCCACGCTGTTTGACCGTACTTTTTTCGACTGCTACACTCAAGCTTTCCCCAAGTAGTTCTCTTCAGGATTTACAGTGCGCGCTTATACAAGACATCAACTCAAGCAGGACGCTTTCGCGGAGACCGTCAAAGAACAAGTTTCCTGGGTGGTAGTCCATCGTAAGAAGCTGGTCACGGCCGGCATTATTGTGGGTGTTGCGTTGGTTGCGGCCTTGGGCGCCTGGGCTTACTTGAACCATCGCAATCAGCAGGCCGGTACCGCGCTAGGCCTTGCCATGACGGTTTACCAGGCTCCCATAGTGCCTCCGGGGACACCGGCACAGCCGGAAATACGAACATTTGACTCCGCGGCAGAGCGGGCGCGGGCGGCGCATGCCGAGTTCCAGAAAGTAGCCGATGAATACTCGCACACCAAGTCGGGCGAGATCGCCCGCTATTTTGCCGCTCTGACCGCAACTGATATGGGCGATACTATGGCGGGAGAGAAAGAATTAAAGCAAGTTGCTTCCTCCGCCAACTCGGATCTTGCGTCTTTGGCGAAATTGGCATTGGCTAACCGCTATCGCGACGCCAACCGCATCCAGGACGCGATTCCACTTTACAAAGAACTCATTGACAATCCCACCCGCACAGTTGCCAAGGGTACCGTGCAGTTAGAACTGGCGTCGGCCTACGAGATCTCCAACCAGAAGCTTGAAGCGGCCAAAATTTATGAGCAGATCATGAAGGAGGACGCCAACAGTCCCGCGGCTCGGATTGTCGCCCGCCAGAACAGAAGGTAGCGCCACATCTCCGCTTCGTTTGCGACCTTTGCGATCTCTCCGTACTCTGCGTTGCCGCTTTGTTGCGGAGGCCGCAGGTTTCCCGAAAACGGAGCGAACCCGCCGAGGCGGATTTCTGCCGGCCAACTTCCCACCAGCTTTCGCATCTTTGTGTAAGTAGCTTACGCACGTCCGACGGTCTGGCCAGCACGGACGAAATCTTCGTATATCGTTAGGAGGCGGAATGAAAGCTTTTCTCTTTGGACTAGGGTTGGGCATCGGACTGGGCGTTTTATTCGCCCCCATGAGCGGGCAGGAGGCGCGCGACACCATAGCCGAGCGGGCCAGTGATCTGGCAACGTCAGCGCGTGAGAGCTTTGAGCAGGGACGTGAGCGGGTGCAACGTGGCGTAAGTGCGATCCGCTCCGGTGAGACCCGCCCCACGGGAACGGAGTCAAACATCTAAGTCAGTTGTCCTGAGCAGTCAACTATTCGAGGCAGCCGGATTTCGGCTGCCTTTCGTTTTTGCTACAGCGTGTTTCATAAACAGTGCCTCAGCGTAATCCAGAAGCAAGCGATATAGAAGA
>JBHGAZ010000048.1:0-24916 GCA_041946765.1 Terriglobales bacterium | reverse complement strand
CGGCTGTGCTTTCGGGTGCCCCACATCTGCGCAGCAGATGTGGGTCTTTTGTCTCTTCTACTGATGTGGCGGGTGCCCCACCCTTTCGCCCGCCTTTGGCGAAGGGTGGGGGTGTATCTGTGCAAAGCGGATGTGGGGTGCTCGCCCCCGCACTGCCCAAAAACAACAAAATAAGAATCAGGAGCAGTCGTAATGCGAGCAACTTCTCCACCCCAGCACGCCAAAACCGGGCTTGTTGGGGACCCCGGTGCGGCGGATTCAATGCAGTCTGTGAGCAGTCCAGAATGCTGCGAATGTACACGAACCCGGTAAGGCGCACAACCGCTTAGTGCAAGGTGCCCCACCTCGTTCCGCCGGTGGGCATCTACAGCAGAGCCGCAGTTGCTGTGTCCGGGTGAAAGCATTGGACCTTTTAGCGCCGTGGCACGAAATCGCCGCACCCGAACTGGCAGAAAAGGTGGAAGCACCGGCCTTCAGGCCGGTGAATAAATGCACATGAAATTGGGGCTTCAGCCCCGGTTTTCCACTCCAGGGCTAAAGCCCGTTCCTTACGCTCTCTGATTCGCCGGGCTGAAGCCCAGCGCTTCCACCGTGTCATAGCTCCCGCACATACGACTATGGTTTTCCTAGGATGGGCACTTGCCACTCACAAAAAAAGGCGGTCTCATACGAGACCGCCTGCCATGGTGGCTTGTCGCCAAGCCCTCGGCCAGAAAAGACTAGAAGTTAAACCGCAGCGCGAGCTGTATATTGCGGTGCTGCTCGACGTTACCGGTCGTGGTGTTCGTCCCACCTTTCATGGCCGTTACCTCATCGGCATACCCGTAGAAATTGCTGCCGGGAAATACGAACATGTTGGGGTGGTTGAAAATGTTGTACAACTCGCCGCGGAACTGGATGTTTTTGCTTTCAGTGATCTTGAACGTTTTAAAGAAGCTCATGTTCCACGTCTGCATTCCAGGGGCGCGAAACGCGTTGCGGGGAATCGTGCCAGTGAAAGGCCCGTTGACGCTCGGAACGCTTCCAAAGCTATCAAACGGCAGATAACTCCAAACGCCGTTCCCGAGGTATGCACCCGTACCAGCCACCGGCATCGGGCCGGTCAACGTCGGACGAATCGGGTCGCCACCATAGTTGTCAACTTGCGTCGTGTCATACACCGTAAACGGATAGCCTGTCCGGAAGGTCAGCATTCCGTTCCAAGACCAACCATCCAGGATGTAGTTCAGCACACCATGCGTGTTGCGGGCGAATGGAATGTCCCAGTTGAAGCTGGTCACAAACCGGTGCCGCACGTCGAAGTCGGAGGACCCCAGATCGCCTTTCGGATTGAATGCATCCTGAAATCCCAACACTCCATAGTAGGACATCAGGTAGGAGTCGCCGAAGGTCGAGGACGCGTTATCAATCGAGTGCGACCACGTGTAATTTGCCAGGAACTGGACACCGGCCGACTTGATGTACCGGCTCTTTAACCCCAGTTGTAGGGCGTGATAGCTCGACTGACCCTGATTGCTGCGGATGTTTATAGGGACGCCGACGTTGGGATTGAGTGCGTCAGCCCCTCCGCAGCCGGGATCAATTAGAACACAGGCTCCCAAGCGGTTAATGTTGTTCATGGAATAGAGATGAACACCCATTGAACCGACATAGGTTGCGTCTATCACACCGACCTTGGAAAGGTCGTGCTGAATCCCGAAGTTCCACTCATTGGCGTACGCTGTCTGCATGTTCTGATCAAGCGCACGCGCCGAAGCGGAATAAGGGCTTCCCGGCCGTACTGCAGCCTCTAAAGCAGCGTACTGATCGGTTGAGATACGCACATCGGGAGTACCGGCCAGTGACCCTGCGGTAACGATCGCAAAGTTGGGCGGGTTCATAAACACGTTGAACAGGACATTCCCAAAGTTGCGGTCATAGAAGATTCCATAACCGCCTCGCACGACCGTCGTTCCCTTGCCAGTCAGGTCATACGCAAAACCGATACGGGGGGCCACATTTCCGAAGTTCGGCCTGTAGAGATGACCACGCAGGTCGCCAGGCTGTGCGTCCGCATAGCCGAAGCCGCCATTCGCGACCTGTTCAAGGTAGTTGCTGCCTGGGCCCAGGTAGAAGTTCGAATCCAGCAGCGATTCCTTGCTAATGCTGTGCACTGGCCCAAAGTATTCCCACCGCAGTCCGGCAGTCAGAGTCAGGCGAGGAGTTATCCTCCAGGAGTCCTGGCCGAAGAACGACAGTTCGTTGTAGCGATGGTGCCGATCGAAACGTGGAGGAGTGTACGGCCCGGGAAGCCCGTCTGTGGGAAAGTTGCCCTTGGGATCCACTGCCAGGTAGCTGTACGGGATAGTGCCATCAATTAGGTCTTGGACGCCATTCTTGCCGCCATAGAAGGACCCCAGACCTAACGTGGTTATTGCATAGCTATACGCGCCGAAGGTCCGGTTGTCCTGGATGTGGATCCACTGGCCGCCAAACTTGAAAGAGTGTTTGCCTTTTTGCCAGGACATGCTGTTGTAAACCTGGGCCGTATTCTGAGGTCCACCGAACGGAATAGCAGCACCAAACGTATCCGGCGTAGCCATATAGCCGGGCAGAGTAATGGAGCCGTTGGGTTGGCTGGATGCAATGTCATACATGTACAACGATTGGCCCAGCTCATTTGTCCCAATAGGCTGATTGTTCAACAACCGGTTCCACACGAACCGATGTTCTGTGACCACGTTGGGCGACCAAACGTGGGTCAAGGTCAACCCCAGGTTCTGATTACGAATAAAATTGTCGGTGTTAAAACCGGCGTACGGGCTGTGGCTAACGACACCCATCTGGTCCGCTTCACGCGAATAGGCGTACCGCCCCGTCAGGGTCGTCTTGTCCGTGAAGTGGTGGTCAATCCTGGCGACAAGCATCAGCGAGTCGCCGGGTGTGCCGGCGCCAGCGTCCTGCGGGGTCGGCACGCTGACGCGCCCGAACAGCGGCATGCTGTCAGAGATAGGTGCTCTCGTGTAGTCTGTCAGCCCAGTCAGTCCAAGATCCGTGGCGTTTAGCGTCTGGGCGCCCGCCGGAATTGTCGGTGCGGGATACTTCGCGAACATCGTTCCTGTCGTCGTTGGGTCCACTGCTGCCAGCAACTCCGGCGTTGGAACGAAATAACCTACAGGTGCACTGCTGCGGATTTTCAGCCACTCGCTGCTGAAGAAGAAGAACGTCTTGTCCTTGATCACTGGGCCGCCAATCGCGCCGCCAAACTGGTTGCGATTGAAGAACGGCTTCTTGTCCCCAATGGCCTTGGTATACGCATCGGTAGCAGCGAAATCGGAGTTGCGATTGTATTCATACAAGCTGCCGTGGAATGCGTTCGTGCCCGACTTGGTGATCACGTTAGCCACGTAACCGGAACTGCGGCCGAATTCCGCAGTGTAGTTATTCGTCTGCACCCGGAATTCCTGAATGGCGTCAGCAGGGATGGATTGCCCAACTCCGGCGACAAACGTGTCATTGTTCTCACCGCCGTCCAGCATGAAATTGCCCGACTGGCTACGCTGGCCATTAATTGCGTCACCCGTGCCGCGCTGAAAACCGGTGTTCTTGTCCGGGCCGTCGTTGGCGCCGGCAGACAGTTGCACCAGGTCGTACACATTGCGGGTGAGTAGGGGAAGATCAAGCTGCTTGCCGCTGACCACGTTCGAAAGCTGCGCGTCTTCAGTGTTCACGGCCACCGCGCCACCGGTGACTGTCACGGTTTCTGTCACCGTCGCGGCCCCCAAAACCACGTCCGCACGGACATCTTGCGCGACGCTCACAGCAATAGTCTTCTGTTCGCTGCCGAACTTCTTCGCTTCGACGACAAGCTTGTATTCGCCCGGCGGAAGCGCGGCGAAGTTGTAGATGCCTTGACCGCTGGTTGTCGTAGTCCGTGTTACCTTGGTTGCGATATTGGTGAGAGTGACTTTGGCGTCAGTGATAACAGCGCCGCTGGTGTCGGTCACCGTCCCGTTTATCGAACCTGTAAATGACTGGGCATTAGCAGCCACTGTCGTCACCAACAGCGACCCCAACAACGCCAAAGCCAGGTACAGGCGCCAGCTTGTAAGTCGCCTTGCTCCTTCTGCATGCAGCATAGACACTCCTCCGAAGACAGCAGTGGGTAGATAATTGTTTACATAAGTTGCAAGCTGCTGGCCAGCAGAGATTCACAACGTAAGTGGTTGAATTACAAGTAGGTAACCTAAATGGGAAGGGCTGAATATATTGTTTTCCATAGTCCCGGCCTGCTGGCGATATGAAAGTATGTACACTTTCGTAACTTGTTGCATTGGCTGTAGTCCTTTTGACGCCTTTACCAGCACGTCATTACCTGCCTTGCAAAGTGTCACGGAGGCTGCCTGTGGTGGCTTTAACCTCTGAAACTTGGTTGTGGTATAACCGCTGAACACTGATGAGCAATCCGGCCGGCAACCGCCCCAAACCCTTGGCCACCCCTTCAGGGCCCTCGCTGGACACCGCCTTCGCGGTCCTGCGTGAGGGCGTTGCCCAGCGGGCTTTTCCCGGCGCTTCAGCCGCCATCAGCCGTTGCGGGAAGCTGGTTGCCCTGCGCTCCGTCGGCCGGTTCACTTATGACCCCTCCTCGCCCGAGGTAATGCCCGAGACTGTTTTCGATCTGGCGTCTGTCTCCAAAGTCGTCGCTACAACCACTATGGCGATGCTCATGTACGAGCGCGGCGAACTCGACTTGGAGGATCCACTATTTGCTATTGTCCCTGAGTTTATATTTTCTAATAGTAATGATTCCAGCCGCAAGCAGGTCACCGTCCGCATGTTGCTGTCGCATTCCTCGGGACTGCCCGCCTACGAGCGCCTCTTCGAACGCGCCCGCAACCGCCAGGAGTTGATCCAGGCAGCCGCAGCGGTCCCGCTGGAAGCCGAGCCCGGCACGCGCGCCCTCTACAGCGACATCGGTTTCCTCCTGCTGGGAGAAGCGCTGGCACGTCTTGCCGGAGAAGACCTCGACAGCTTCTGCCGCCGGGAAATCTTCGGTCCGCTCGGCATGGGGCACACCATGTTTTGCCCGCCACCGTGGCTGCGGGAAAAGATCCCCCCCACCGAGGGCGACCCTCGCTTCCGCCATCGCATAGTTCAAGGCGAAGTCAACGACGAAAACGCCTTCGTGATGGGCGGCGTCGCAGGCCATGCCGGCGTGTTTGCCTGCGCCGCCGACATGGCCGCATTCGCCGCGGCCATGCTCCTGCCAGCTTCTACCGCAGCAAGCGGCGCGAATGCCTCTCCGCCGACAACCGGCCGGCGCATCCTGCGTCCGGAAACCATTGCCACTTTCACCTGCTGCAGCACGACTCCCGGTGCATCACGCGCCCTCGGCTGGGACACGCCCACACCGCCGTCGCAATCGGGAAAATACTTCTCCCCCCGCTCCTATGGACATCTTGGTTTCACCGGCACCTCCTTGTGGATTGACCCGGAACGGCAGCTTGCCGTGGTATTGCTGACGAACCGCACCTGGCCTGACCGTCAGTCGCAACTGATCAAGCGGGTACGGCCACGCTTTCATGATGCGGTGGTCGAAGCGCTCGCGCGTTGAACTTCAAAATGTTCCACGTGGAACAATCTTGTAGAATGAGAGCTCCTCATTATTCCTCATTCAGGAAAAATGGGCTCCGATTCAGAACAAATGGACTCTGATTCCAGCTTGGGAAACTTACGCACCGAGGCCGCCAACGCAGCCGCGGCAGAACTGGACTGCAAAAGCGCTCTGGAGATCGCCCGCGTTATCCATGCCGAAGACCGCAAGGTGCCCGCCGCAGTCGAACCAGCCCTGCCGCAGATTGCTCGCGCGATCGAATGCATTGCTTCAGCGCTGCGCAACGGCGGCCGCCTGATTTACGTCGGCGCCGGAACCAGCGGACGCATCGCCGCCCTGGACGCGACCGAGTGTCCGCCGACTTTTGACACCGATCCGAAGATGGTGCAGTTCGTCATGGCCGGCGGTCCCAGCGCGCTTGGCAAAGCCGCCGAAATAGAAGAAGACTCGCGTGGCTTGGGCCAGCGCGATATGCGCCGCAAGAAGCCCTCCGCCAAAGATGTGGTAGTCGGGATCACCGCCAGCGGACGAACTCCTTACACCCTGGCCGCGCTCGAGTACGCGCGCAGCCGCGGCGCTACCGTCATCGTTGTCACCTGCAACACCGGCTCGCCGGTTGAGAAGCTGGCGGACATACTCATCGTGGTCGAGGTCGGACCTGAAGTTGTGGCCGGTTCCACGCGTATGAAAGCCGGCACGGCGCAGAAGCTGGTCCTGAACATGCTTTCCACCGGAGCCATGATGCGGTTGGGATACGTCTATGGCAACCTGATGGTTAACCTCCATCTGCAAAACAAAAAGCTGGAGGAACGCGGGCTGTCCATCCTGGAGCTTGCCGCTGGTGTGGACCGTCCCACAGCACAACGTGCCTTGCGCGCCGCTGGCAACAGCGTCCCCGCGGCCCTGGTGATGCTCAAGACCGGATGCACTCGCGCGCAGGCACAGCGCCGGTTGAAAGCCGCCGGCGGCAATGTCCGCCAGGCAATCGAGAACGGCAAACTCGCGTGATCGCATCATCGGGTGATTTTGTGATCAAGTGATCGGGGATCGCGTCAGTGAGTGATCGGGAAATCGGGTGATCCTCAAAGTTGTCATTCCGAGCGTTCGCATCGCGAACGCGAGGAATCCCTATTTCGACCACAGCTCGTGAATAAGGAATTGGTACAAAAGGGATTCCTTCCTGCATTCCCGGCATTCCCGATAAAATATGTGTTCACCGAGCTGAGGTTCTTCTTTTATGGACAAATTTGTAATTCGCGGCGGCGAGCCGTTGCACGGCACCATTAAAGTCAGCGGCGCCAAGAATGCCGCACTTCCCTGCATGGCGGCGGCGCTGCTTACGGAAGAACCGGTGATCCTGGAGAACATCCCCCAGGTGCGCGACATCGAGACCACGCGCAAGCTGCTGGCCTCGATGGGCGCGGAAGTGGAACTCGGCTACGGGCGCGCGCACCATCGCACCACCATTTGCTGCCGCAACCTGACCACGCCGGAAGCTTCCTACGATCTGGTGAAAACCATGCGCGCTTCCACGCTGGTGCTCGGTCCGTTGGTGGCGCGGATGGGACGCGCGCGCGTTTCCATGCCTGGCGGCTGCGCAATTGGCGCTCGTCCCATTGACCTGCACATTAAAGGACTGGAACAGCTGGGCGCGGAAATTCGTCAGGAGCACGGCTACGTTGAGGCGCGCACGAAAAGGCTGCGTGGGGCCGAAATCGTCTTCGAAAAAATCACGGTAACCGGCACCGAAGACCTGCTGATGGCGGCCACTCTGGCTGAAGGAGAAACCATCCTCGAGAACTGCGCGCGCGAACCCGAGGTCAGCGACCTGGCAGCGCTGCTGAACAAGATGGGAGCACGCATCGAAGGCGCAGGCACGCACATGATCCGCATTCAAGGTGTGGACAAGCTGCACGGCGCGCGGCATCGCATCATTCCGGACCGCATCGAGGCAGGGACGTTCATCGTGGCCGGAGCGCTGTGTCCCGGCGAGTTGACCATCAGTGGCTGTGAGCCGGCGCACCAGGCTGCGCTGCTGCAAAAATTGCGCGAGGCTGGCGTGCGTGTGACTCAGAATGCCGATTCCGTGCAGGTGATTGGCGGCGCTCCGCTGAAGGCCGCCGACATTACTACCGAAGAATATCCCGGCTTCGCTACCGACATGCAGGCGCAGTACATGGCGCTGGCGACGCAGGCCGACGGGGCCTCGATCATCACCGAAAACATCTTCGAGAACCGCTTCATGCATGTGCTGGAACTGGCGCGCATGGGCGCCAACATCAAGATTGACGGGCGGCGCGCCGTGGTGCGCGGCAAGACAGCGCTGAGCGCGGCGGCAGTGCAGGCTTCGGACCTGCGCGCCTCGGCCTCGCTGGTACTGGCCGCGCTCGTGGCTGACGGCGAAACCATCATTGATCGTGTGTACCACATAGACCGCGGGTACGAGCACATCGAAGAGAAACTGCGCGGGGCGGGCGCGAAGATCCGCCGCATCGGCAGATTGATCCCGCAAAGCACCGTGACGGCGTAAAACCTTTTTACCGCAGAGCGCAGAGGACGCAGAGGTTTCAGGTTTTGGATATTGGGCGGCCGCGCAACACACCCGTAAAACTCGCCGAGCGGCAAAAAGGAAGAGACGTAGCAAGCTACGTCTCTACGTATCCACTCGAAATTTGATCAGCTGAACAGGGATGCCTCGCTGCGCTCGGCATGTCCTAAAACAACCGGCAACCGAAAACGGGCGACGGGAAACGGCGCTACCGTCTTCCGTGACGTCCGTCGCCGCCGTGACCACCACGGCCGCCACGGCCACCGCGCCCACCGCGACGGTCGCGTCCGCCGCCACCTCCGTGGCGCCCGGGACGTCCCGCAGCCGCGCCTTCACCTTCGGCGCGGTTGTAATTCGGTTCGTGCTCGCGTTCTTCTTCCTCGACATCAACCGCGGGCACACCGCCTTCAATGCTCATCGCAGCTTCGCCATGTCCGGCTTCCATCTTGGCGCGTTGTTCCTGGAGTATCTTCTTGCGCGATAGGCGAATGCGATTGCCCTCGATGGAGAGCACCTTGACCAGAATCTGGTCGCCTTCTTTCAACTCGTCGCGAATGTCCTTGATGCGGTGCTCCGCGACTTCGCTGATGTGCAGCAGACCATCAGTGCCAGGCAGAATTTCGACGAACGCGCCGAAGTCCGCCAGCCGAGAGACTTTGCCAAGGTAAGTCTTGCCGACCTCAGCCGTAGCAGTGATGTCCCCGATCATCTGCAATGCTTTCGCGGCAGCCGCCTGGTCGCTGGAAGACACGTTCACGCGCCCAGAATCTTCCACGTCAATCTTGACGCCGGTCTGCTCGATGATGCCGCGGATGACCTTGCCACCGGGCCCGATCAGGTCGCGGATCTTGTCGGTCGGAATTTGCAGGCTGTAGAAGCGTGGCGCGTACTCGGAGATGGACGAACGCGCCTCCGGCAGCACTTCCACCATTTTGTCGAGGATGTACATCCGCCCGCGGCGAGCCTGTTCCATGGCTTCCCGCATGATCTGCGGGGTGATGCCCATGACTTTAATGTCCATCTGCAGCGCGGTGATGCCTTCCTGCGTGCCGGCGACTTTGAAGTCCATATCGCCGTAGTGGTCCTCGGCCCCGGCAATATCGGTGAGGATGGCGTACTTCTCGCCTTCCTTCACCAGGCCCATAGCCACGCCGGCCACGGGAGCCTTAAGAGGCACGCCCGCGTCCATCATGGAAAGCGTCGCGCCACAGACGGTCGCCATGGAAGACGATCCATTGGATTCCAGGATGTCGGAGACCACGCGCATGGCATAGGGCCAGTCCGCCTCGCTGGGCAACACGGCGGAAACAGCGCGCTCGGCGAGAGCGCCGTGGCCGATCTCGCGCCGGCCCGCGCCGCGCAGGAACGCCACTTCGCCTACCGAGAACGGCGGAAAATTGTAGTGCAGCATGAAGCGTTTCTTGGCTTCGCCTTCGAATGCTTCCAGCCGCTGCATGTCTTCGGCAGTGCCCAGCGTGGTAGTGACCAGCGCCTGGGTCTCGCCCCGAGTGAAGATGGCCGAACCGTGAGTGCGCGGCAGCACGCCGACTTCGATCCAGATATCGCGGATCTGGTCAAACGCGCGCCCGTCTGGCCGATGCTGCTGGTTGATGACCTGTTCGCGGAAGATAGTCTCGCGCAGGATTTCGTAGTACTTGGACAGCTTGGCGCGACCTTCGTCGTCGTCTTCCGGCAACGCAGCTTTGAGCCCATCCTTGAGAGCTTTGACACGCATGTAGCTCTCAGCCTTGGGGTACTTCTGCGTGTTGAGGGCGTCCGCAAGCTGCTCGCCGATTTTCGTGCGCAGCTCGTTCAGATACGCCTGGTCAACTTCGACCTTGGGAACTTCGCGCTTCGGTTTGCCGTACTGGCCGGCGAGCTCGGAAATGACGGCGCAAATTTTCTTGATCTCTTCGTGCGCGAATTCGATGGCGTCCACCACGGTGGCTTCCTGCACCTCGTTGGCGCCGGCTTCGATCATGACGATGCCTTCGGCGGTGCCCACGACCATCAGGCGGAGCATCCCGTCACGCATCTCGTTGTAAGTCGGATTGATGATGAACTTGCCGTCCAGCAACCCGACCCGCACCGCACCCACAGGGCCGGCGAATGGGATATCAGAGAGCGTCAGCGCGCAGGAGGCCGCGTTGATGGCGGCCACGTCGGGGTCGTTTTCGGTGTCGGCCGAGAGTACCAGCGCGATCACCTGGGTTTCACTGCGGAATCCTTCCGGAAAAAGCGGCCGGATCGGCCGGTCAATCTGGCGGCTGGTCAGAATCTCGCGCTCGCTGGGACGCCCTTCTCGCTTGATAAAGCCGCCGGGGATACGCCCGCCGGCGTAGGTGTACTCACGATAATCCACGGTAAGGGGGAAGAAATCTATCCCTTCGCGAGCTTCCTGGTTGGCGACAGCGGTAGCGAGCACGACGTTATCGCCGAATCGGACGACGGCAGCGCCGTGCGCCTGTTTCGCCCACTTCCCTGTTTCAAATACGAATTGTTTGCCGCCGCTAAGTTCAACTGTGACTTGGTGGGGTTCTGGCTTCATGTCCTTCCTTCCGTACAGGAGAGCAGCCGTTTGCTAATTGGCAATGCTGGAGAGCAGTTCCGATTGTTGAAACTCTGTGGTTCCACATCTGCTGACCACCCCAGCGCGCCAAAACCGAGCGCGCCGGGGGCCCCGCAGATGTGGGGCACCGTTGCTAGACGCGCGCTGGAAACGAAGGAAACACGAATGCGCGAACGGCCGGTCCGCCATGATTGCGGACCAAGACGCAATCCCGCCGCGGCGGTCAGGCCGCTTTCGTCCGTCACTCGTTTACTTGCGGATGCCGAGTTTCTGGATGACGTCTTTATAGCGATCGGAATCGTATTTCTTCAGGTAGTCGAGCAAGCGACGCCGCTTGCTGACCAGCATCAACAGACCGCGCCGGGAAGCGTGGTCTTTCTTGTGCGTCTTGAAGTGCTCCGTCAACTCACCAATGCGCTCGCTCAAAAGCGCGATTTGGACTTCTGGACTCCCAGTGTCGGTCTGGTGCGTACGGTACCGGTCTATAATCGTTTGCTTTTGCTCTCTGGCTAACACTGAAACGGGTGCACTCCTAGTAAGTTTTCGTCTTCTCCTGTAACTCATTGAGGGTAACATGCGAACCATGTGAGTGTAAAGGTGAGTAGCGCATCTGCACAGCCTCTGATGGGCCGCGTGCGCAGCCGCCCCCGGCTGCGCACGCAGCAACATGGGAATCCTAAAAACCCCGTTGCTGCCGCTTACATCCAAAGATAAAGCGCCTTCAAGTCGATTTCCATCCAGCGGAGAGAGCTGTGTACTGTCCTAAGTGCTGTCACCCGAATCCCTCGATCAACCGGTTCTGTGGGCAATGCGGGTCAGCGCTGCTAGCAGGTGTCGCTGCGCAGCCGTCTGTCCCGGCTAAGCAGGAAACTCAGGAGGCAAGCACGCAGCCGGAGCGGTCGACCAGCATCAGTTCAGCTCCTGCGCAATGGGAAAGTGCGGGAGCCAGCGCATCTCGGCAATCAAGCACCAGACAGGCGGAAGGCTCAATCCACGGTCCCTCATTTCTGGGCTTGAATGATGAACCTAGTGAAGACCACAGCCTTGATTATCTATACGAGTATGACGAACCTCGCTCAAATTGGTTCCTGCGGGTGGTGCTGGCTTTGGTGCTGGTCGCCGGGTTCGGCGTGTTTATTGCCTATCAACTGCGGCAAAACCCTGCTTTAAAGGATATCGCTAAGTCCCATGTGGACAGCATCAGCACGCGGGTTTTTGGACGGCCGCTCTTTACCGCCGCTGCAAGCAAACCGGCGGCAGACACGAAGGCTCCAGCAGCCAAGAATCCCGCGCCTGCAGAACAACAGATTCCCCCGCCGATTATGACCGTCACTCCGGATGGCGAGGTCTCCACGAACAAGAGCGGCCATTCCACAGGTTCGGGCGCCGATGGAAAATCCGCCGCTCCGGACAAACCGGCGCAAGGCACGTCCCCAACTCAAGCCGAGAAAGACAATCTCAAGCAGACAAGCGCCGATACTGCGCATGAGGACAAATCTGCGGCCGCCTCGTCCGAGGAGACATCAGATCGGGCGGAAGCGGCGCCGCCCAAGAAGCCCTCTGCATTGCCGGGAGCTGCATCGCGAGAGGACGCCAGCAAGTCCGCTCAAGTGCGTAACCCGGGAGATCAGCTCTATACCAAAGGCATGAACTACCTCTACGGACGTGGCGGCATTCCCAAGAATTGCGATCAGGCAGTAGTTTACCTGCGAGATGCCGCCAATATGGGCAACGCTAAAGCGCGCAGCCAATTGGGCGGCTTATATGCCACCGGCCATTGCGTGCCCCTGGACCGCGCCCAAGCTTACGGCTGGTTCAGCCTCGCCGCTGATGTCAGTCCCGGTCGCAACATTTGGCTGGAACGCAGCCGTAACATGCTGTGGAGCCAAATGACGGAATCCGAGCGCCAGCGGGCCATCAGAAGCCGATAGCTGTCAGCCGTCAGCAGTCAGCCGTCAATATCAGTGACTGTGTAAGCAATCCATGAGTACCTGGGGAGATAAAAAGCCCGGTCTTGCGACCGGGCTTAGCGATTGCCTCTGTGCGATTTCGTGTAGAGACGTAGCTACGTCTCTAGAAAACTACTTTGCTGCGGCGGCGTGCGCGGGCACCGCCACGGGGTTCTTACCGTACTCGTAACCTCTGTCGAACGCCTTCAGGTTGAGGTCTTTGAACGCTTCCGGCACGGAATCCGCCACAGCCTGGCGCAGCGACTCCGGATTGCACAGCCCCGAAACAGCGGCAAAGAACCCGACCATCACGATGTTCAGCACCATGCGCTTGCCGAGTTCCTCGGCAATGCGCGTCGCTGGGCACTTGAAAATCTTCAGTCCCGGCTTGGGGTTAGTGACCTGTACCAAGTCCTCTTCCACCACGAGCATACCGTTATCTTTGAGGTCGGGCATGAACTTGGTGTAAGCCTCCTGGGACATGACCACCAGGATATCCGGGCGGCTGACGTAGGGGTACAGGACCGGCTCGTCCGACGTGATCACCTGCGCGGAGCAGGCGCCGCCGCGGGCTTCCGGACCGAAGCTCTGCGTCAGAGTGGCGAATTTGCCTTCAAAGACCGAGTAGGCCTTGCCAATGACCATAGCGTTCAGGATGACTCCCTGGCCGCCGAATCCGGCTACACGAATCTCAGTTAGCTTTGGCATTCGCATTCCTCCTCTACGCCTTCGGCTTCTTCCATGTGCAGTGTATCCACATAGCGGTCGCCGAGAGCTTCGTGCATCTGAGCTCGCATCAGATCGAAGTAATTCGGGCGCACGCGGTCCACGAACTTCCCGACAACAATCTCGCCCTGCTTGGTGATTCCCACTTCGCTGGTCGGACAGCCGTTCTTGATCTTGCTCACCTGCTTGTAGAACTTGAGCGCGTCCAGACCGTCGCCCATCCGGTTGCGGCGCTGATACAGCGTCGGGCAGGGAGAAATGATCTCGACGAAGCTGAAGCCGTTCTTGCTGAAGGCCTCCGCCATGGCCTTGGCCAGTTGCTTGACGTGGTACACCGTCCAGCGCGCCACGTACACAGCGCCGGCCGCCTCCATCAGGTGGGGCAGGTTGAAATTGGGATCGAAGGTGCCATACGGGTTGGTAGACGTGATCACCTGGTTGGGAGTGGTCGGAGCCGTCTGCCCGCCGGTCATACCGTAGATCATGTTGTTGACGCAGAACACCTTCAGATCAATGTTGCGCCGGGCGGCGTGGATCAGGTGGTTGCCGCCGATGGCCGAGAGATCGCCATCACCGGAGTACACCACCACGTTCAGCTTGGGGTTGGCCAGCTTGAGGCCGGTGGCGAACGGGATGGCGCGTCCGTGAGTGGTGTGGAACGAGTCCACATTCACGTACCCGGCTACACGGCCGGTGCAGCCGATACCGCTGACGACCACCAGGTTCTGCAAATCCACCTTGGAGTCAATCAGCGCGCGGGTAAAGCAGTTGACCGTCGTGCCGATGCCGCATCCCGGGCACCAGATGTGCGGAATACGGTCCATGCGCAGGAACGGCTCAACCGGGTTCATAGCTTCGCAAGCGATTGGTTGTTGTGCGCTCATCGGCCGGCCTCCTCGATAGCTTTCAAGATCACATTCGGATCATGGACCGTACCGCCGGCGTGCGAGACCGGAATCACCTTGCATTTGCCGGCCGCGGCGCGCTCGACTTCCAGCACCATCTGACCCAGGTTCAGTTCCGGAACCACCAGCGCTTTGACCTTGGCCGCCATCTTCGCGATCTGCTTGGACGGGAACGGCCAGGCGGTGATCAGGCGGAACTTGCCGACCTTCAGCCCCTTGGCTTTCGCCATGTCAATGGCGCGCTGAGCAACACGCGAGGTGATGCCGTAGCTGACCACCACCACGTCGGCGCCCTCGATGTCCTTGGCGTCAAACTCGATGATGGCATCGGCGTTCTTGTTGATCTTGTCCACCAGGCGCGGGATCAGCTTGTTCTGGACGGGCGGCGTCATGTTGGGGTAGCCGCGCTCGTCGTGGGTCAAACCGGTGACGTGGAACTTATAGCCCTCACCGGCGTGAACCATTTCGGGGACCATGTCGCCGTTGGTGGCATATAGCTTGTACTCGCCCGGCTTCTTGGTCGTGTGCCGCCGCGGTTCCACTTCGATCTTGCTGGGATCCGGAATGACCACTTTCTCGGTCATGTGACCGACCACTTCATCCAGCATGACCATGACTGGCACGCGATATTTCTCGGCCAGGTTGAAGGCCTTGATGGTCAGTTCAAAGCATTCCTGCGGAGAGTTGGGGCAAAGGGCGATGACTGCGTAATCGCCATGCGACCCCCAGCGGGCCTGCATCATGTCGGCCTGCGCCGGCAGGGTGGGCAGACCGGTGGACGGCCCGCCACGCTGCACGTTGATGAACACGCACGGCGTCTCGGTCATGGCGGCGTAGCCGATGTGCTCCATCATCAGCGAGAAGCCCGGACCTGATGTCACGGTGAAAGCCTTGGCGCCCGCCCAAACCGCGCCTTGCAGCGTGATGGAGGCCGCCAGCTCATCTTCCATCTGGATAAAGACGCCGCCGACGGTGGGAATGCGCGCGGCAAACCGCTCTACCACTTCCGTGGACGGGGTAATCGGGTATCCGGAGGCAAAGCGCGCGCCCGCCGCCAGGCAGCCCTCGCAGCAGGCGTGATCGCCGTCCATAAAATGTACGCCGGTAAGTACTCCAGCCGGATCAGCTTGCATTGCCAGCCTCCTTTCCGGCTTCCTGGGCCACACGCCGCCCGAAGATGGCGAAGTCGGGACAGTACATGCCGCAAAGATCGCAACCGCTGCACTTTTCGGGGTTCACGGCCTGGGGTGGGTGGTATCCCTTGGAATTAAATGCGGATGAAAGAGCCAGAACTTTGGTGGGACAAAACTCAACACAAAAACCGCAAGCCTTACATCGCTCCACTACAATCGAAACGACTCCTTTAGCCATCCCGACAACCTCATTTCCGGGCTGCTGGCAAGCACCTGGCAATTGCGCTGCTGTGTGATCAACGAGGGATGCCCGCCCGCTTCCGAGAGTGCCAGCGCAGTTCTCGGCCTCCGTCCTATCGCGTACGGAAACAAGCGGCACGCGTCAGGAGCCCTGCCCATTTTCCCTATTGGTTTTGGGAGGGGATTTGCGTCCCAACCAGCGCAAAAAGATTATCCCGCCAAAGCGCCCCAACGCCTGTGACAAAAGTCACTAATACCTGTGAGGGATGACAGTTTTCTCTCTGATTCTTGCGGGTTTGCAGGAGGCAGCGCGTTGCTTTCTGCATACTGCGTTGTTTCCCGTAGCCGTGTCACGACGAGCGAAGCGAGGCATCTACTTTTCGGGCTTCGTGGTTGAGCTTAGAAAAAGCAGATGCCTCGTCGGGCTGCGCCCCTCCTCGTCATGACACCCCAGTTGAAAGTCCAGCGCTCGAACTACCCCACTCAAGCCCTCTTTTGGGCTCGAGGGGGTGTTCAGGAGACTGTCCGTGCGTCGGTTTTATTCGTTGCACGAGCCGACGACACACCAGTGTTCCCGCGCTTGGCGGACGGCCTCGTATAATCGCGAAGCAGCCTCTGCGTCATTTTCCCTTCCAGCGGCCTGCTTCAGCAGAGCAAGCGCTTCCCCTGGCTTTTCTCGGTACTCGTTCATGCTCATCAGCGCAAAAATCGCATTCCTGCTCTCAACAGACCCATTGTCTTTCGCTGCTATTACCTGGATCAGGGCGGGTACCGCCGACTTTCCCATGGCTGAGAGGGCGTTAATTGCTGGGTATTGCTTAGAAACGTCCGGGGTGAACAAAGGGCCACGGCTGCGATATCCGAGCAGCGCAATAAGTTTCGGGATTGCATCCGTAAAATGTCTTTGGCCCAAGTACCACATGGCCGATTCCACGCAGTGTGTGTCGCTTGCCAGGTAATTCGGATCAGAGATTACCGCCATCGCATACTCCGCTCTTTTGGCGCCCATGGCCGCATCATCGCGATTAAAAGGGACGCACTCTGCTAGAGCAGAAAGAGAGCACATGAAAAGAGCGGTTGCGAATACCCCGCAAGTAAAATTCCTGAACATAGATGTTCCCTCCGATCTCCTACTGAAGGTTCCAAGTGGTCTTGATGCTGTTCGTGCTGGCCTCATTGTCGCCGATGTCGTTGTAGGTGTTCTCCCATGTAATAGTTCCACTCTGATTCACGGCAGAGGAGGCATTGGACCATGTGAACACGTCAGATGCCAATACGTCGTGATACAGTGCGAACACAGCGAAATTCTGCCGAACTCGACTAATTTTTCCAGGAGTTGACGTACCACTGGTCCCGGGAGCATCCCAAAGATAAACGTTGCCATTTGGCGCAGGAGTCGCATCGTTATGCGGATCGCCATACCCACCTGGGATGTCAACAAGGCAAGTCGTATAGTCGGTCGATCCACAGGCGTACGAACTGCCCCACCCCTGCTGGCAATCGGCAGGAGTTGAGCCGTCAGTTGCATCTAAATAGCAACCGGCAGATATTAGCGTCTGTTTCAGTTGTATAAAATCGACAAAGTTGCTGGGGGTAACGACAGCCTTTATTTCAACGCCGTTTTAGGCAGGACCTACAGAGCTGCCCAGGTACTGCGTCCCAGTTGAATTGTGATAAGCGGTTGCGGCGTCATCATCCGCGCTTAATGTTCCGCTTGTGAGCATGCTGGAAATAGTGACCCAAATAACGCTGAAATTCACCACCCGTTCCACACCGTTCACCGAAGCACTCAACTCAATATTGGCGACGGTGCTGCTCGGATCTGTCCCTCTGATCTGGACGGCGACGGGAGTAGCCGTGTTTGCAGGAATCGTCATAGTGGTCGAATTTGTGGCTGTGAAGACCGCCGACCCGGTGCCGGTGGTTGTTGTCAGATTCAGTGTCACCGGGTATGGGCTTGACGACGGAGAAAGGGTCAAGGTGGCAGTAGCCGTCTGTCCCTTGACCACCGCATCTTGGAATGAGATGTAAGGAACAACGGTGTTGGCCGATACGTTGAAATAGGGGTAATTAGGGTTTGCGTTGTCCGCGGTGAAATAGGTGCTTCCGCCTTTTGGCACTCCGCCGGTGAACACGACGTCACAGGAGGTCCCCCAATATGGGTATTCTCCATAGGGACTAACAGGACAGCCCCACTGCCCGCCAACACAGGCGTTGTAGTAAATAAAGGGGGGATCGACGCGATTCCATTGCTCAGGGACGTTTACGATGGTGACGTTGGTTGCATGAAGTCCTCCGTTCGGTGCATACGGATATTTGCTGCAAACGTCATAAAACGGTTTTATCAACCCGCTTTTGGCGGTGAGCCTCAAGCTGTACACGGTCGAGCGGGAGTTGTTCTTGAATCCGACCAGCGATCCATCGCTGATAGGATAGGGATAGGGGTAATACGTCAGACTTGCATCTGTATCCACTCGCAGGTAGCCGTTTCGGTCCATGGTAATGAGAATGTTGCAGTTGTATCCAGACGGAGAACATTCTGTAAAGGGCGGGCTTGCGGCAGTGGACAAAATTGCGCTGAGCAGCAATAAGCCTGCTAGAGGTATGATTCTTCTCAACACAAGACATCCCTCCTCTGACAAGAAATGGAATTCCTGAGTTGATGGCCTGAGTTGCTGGATGTGGAAAGCTGAATTCGAGTTGCTACATTCGGCCAAACGCAGATATTGCGTTTAGTTATACGAACCTTTCTTTGTAATGCCAACATCCGAAGCAGCTTATTGTTGCTGTGTACGGCTGAAAGCCGACGGAGACTCAGGGCGGTACGTTCTCTTTTTCCAAATCAAGAACTTCCCATAGCGGCACGAAGCGCCGAAAACTGGAAATCAGGCAACGGGGAGCTCACGCTTTCCTCTCCAACCGTTTGCGCGTACTTCCCAGGAGGGGATCTTGAAGCGTCGTGAATTCCTGCAACTGGCAGCCGTGGGAGCCACGCTCCCGCTGCTCGGCCAGTCGCTCCTGACCACCGAAATGCGGGGCGACATTCCCTACCGCCCTCTCGGGCTTACCGGCGAGCGGGTTTCCATCATCGGCATCGGCGGGTTCCACATCGGCATTCCACTGGACGAACAGCTCTCCATCCGCATCATCCGCACCGCCATTGACAGCGGCGTCAACTTCATGGACAACTCCTGGGACTACCATCAGGGCCTCAGCGAGATGCGCATGGGCCACGCGCTGGCGGAGGGCTATCGCGAAAAAGTTTTCCTGATGACCAAGATTGACGGCCGCGACAAGCGCACGGCCATGCGTCAGCTGGACGAATCTCTGCGCCGCCTGAACACCGATCGCGTGGACCTGCTGCAATTTCACGAAGTCATTCGCCTCACCGACGTTGACGCGATCTTCAATCCTGACGAAGGCGCTTTGAATGCGATGTTTGAGGCCCGCAGGCAAGGCAAAGTCCGTTACATCGGATTCACCGGACACAAAGATCCCGCCATCCACCGCAAGATGCTCGAAGTCGCGGCCGATAACAAGTTCACCTTCGACGCCGTGCAGATGCCGCTCAACGTCATGGACGCGCACTTCAACAGCTTTGAAAAACAGGTGCTGCCCATGCTGCTGCAAAAGAGTATCGGCGTACTGGGCATGAAGCCTATGGGTGACAAAATCATTCTGGAGAGCAAGAAAGTCACTGCCACCGAATGCCTGCATTACGCCATGAATCTGCCCACCAGCGTCGTTATCACCGGTTGCGAGTCTATGCCCATCCTGGACCAGGCCCTCAGCGCCGCGCGTACCTTCAAGCCCATGACCAAAGAGCAGCTCTCAACTCTGCTGGCCAAAACCGCAGAAGTCGCCCGCGACGGCAAGTACGAACGTTACAAGACCAGCCACGACTTCGACGCTACGTACCGTCACCCGGAATGGCTGGGCTGCGTGGGCTGCGGATGGAAGATCGCATTCTAGTGTGCTGCCCGTGCACGATCATCCCGAGCCGCCAATCCGCTCTGAAATGAGATAATGTCCGGGAGCTACTCCCAATTTTTACTGGGTACGCGGGCAGACTGTGTGTTTAGGTCGTCTGCGTTCCGGGGTCTCAGATGTCCCTGACGGCCACACCGCCATTAGGCGAAAGTGATCTGCGCTCGGCCCACAGTTCCGCAGCAAACGAACTGGTGGTCTTGTACGTTGGCGCGGCGCTGTTGTTCTTGACGGTGTTGGCAAGCCTCCGGCTCTTCAACAACACTCTAATCAGCCGCCTGGCCCCGCGCGGCATCTCTACCACCTGGTCGCAGGCGCAACACCACGTCGAAATTTTTGGGTTCCTTGGCACGCTGGTCATAGGCGCATCATTCTGCTGGCTCGTCCAGCGCAAACCTGATGTCCTACTGTGGCCGGGGCGCATCTGCTTCGTTCTTTGGACTCTCGGCGTCGGACTGCGACTGTCTGCCGGCCTGTATCCCCGGCACTGGCCGGTATTGCTGGTGGCCTCTGCCCTGCTGCAAGCGGTGGCGTTCCTTCTTCTTGCACGGTCGATCATTCAATGCCGTGCCTGGCGCATCCTCGCCGGCGAAGATGGACGGCCTCAACTCTGGACATTAATATTGCTCGGCAGCGGGTGCGGTTTTGCCGGCGCGTTGACGGCAAATCTTTACGAATCGGTTCGTCTCGCCTTGACAGCGCACGCGCCCATCTTCCCGCACGCATTCGATACCGCGCTGCTCATCATCGCTGTGTGGGGCTTCCTGGCGCCCATGGCATGGGGCATCAGTGCGGCTTTCCTTCCCGAACTTCTCGCGTTAAAACCCATTCGCAGTCGGCTGCTGATCGCCGCCTGTGTGCTCGACGTCCTCGGGAGTGCCGCAGCGATCGCGGGAAGAATCCACCTTGCGGCCGTGCTGCTGCTGCATGCGGCCATATTTGCGCCTTCGTCCGTGCGAGCTTTCGGAAAATCGCAGCGCCCGGTCACCGAGATCGCTCACCCGGGATTCATCCGCCTGGCTTACGTCTGGCTCCGAGTCGCCGCTACATTGGGAGTGTGGGCCTCTGTGCACGATAGGGCGCCCATCTGGGCGGCGTCGCGGCACCTTTTAATTGTTGGATTCGTTTATACGAGCGTGCTGGTCCTGTTCGAGTGGGCAGTTGCACGCTTGTCCGGTACGCGACTGCGATTCAATGCGCGCGCGACGTTTGCAGCAATGCTGCTGCTCAACATCGGCTGCGCGCTACAAGCCATTTCTGGGATTCTGTCGGGACAGGGCTATTTACCCCGGGCGAGTCACGTCCTGCCCCTCGCTGCGGCTGTTGAGCTGGGCGCCGTGTTGCTGTTCGTTTATAACGTGGCCGTCGGCATGTTGAACGCCGAGGGCACAAAGGAAATGATATTGAACGCGGAGCGCGCAAAGGTCGCAGAGGTTGCTGAGGAGATATGAAAGAAGTATTTAGCGCAGAACAGAAGGGTGTCTCCCGGCCGATATTTCTGTCTTGAACCCTCTGCGTCCTCCGCGACCTCTGCGTCCGCTGCGTTCAGGTTTTACGCGATCCTGCGCTCAGCCCGTACCCGGCTGATCTCGGCTGCGCCCGGGCCCACCTCATACAAGAACCAGACACGCTTTTCCGTTTCGTCCAGTATCTCTTCCAGCCGATTGCTGGTCGCGCCGTCACCGTGCTTTTCACAGATCCCGATCGCGTTGCGCAGCATGTCCGCGATGTGGCGATTATCGGCAAGCAGCCGTTCCATCATCTGCTCCGGCGGCACAAACTCGTCGTTGTCATCCTCGATCGTTTGCAGCTCGCCGATATGGCCGATGCTGCGCAGGGTCGTTCCACCGATCCGCCGCACACGCTCCGCCATCACATCAACGGACTCCAGGATGGATTCCGCCTGTTCGTCAAACAGCAGGTGATAGTCACGAAAGTGGGAGCCGGACACGTGCCAGTGGAAGTTCTTGGTCTTAACGTAGAGCGCAAAAGCGTCCGCAATCAGCGGATTTAGTGCGTTGCAAATCGCCTGCACTCCTTCCGGCTTCAGATCTGTGGGCGTTGCCAGTTGTGAGGGAGCAGTTGTGGCAGACTTCGTACGAACAGCCATGTTCTTCCTCCTCGAATGCATAAATCATTAGATGAGAAGGCCGCTGGCAAAGTTCCCGGTATCGCAAGGAGCAGGTGATCGGCTGAGCAGACGTGCGGGGGCCCGCGTGTGATCACGAAAATCTCGCGGGATCTCCCCCTTTAGCCCGCGAGGGATTTCCCTATTATGAGTTGTTCATCCACCTGTTGAAGCCGTGCCCTGCTACCAATCGCGATTATGAGATAGCTAATAAGCTTATAACCTAGGCGGCCCGGTCTTTCACATCGGCCGAAGTGGAAAGCCGCGCACAATGGGCGCAGCAGTAAAAATGGCCCGCCACTTCCACCCCGTGTCCGATTACCCGGCAATGGCAATGCTCGCAGATAGGCGCGATGGCCTGAATTGCGCATTCGAGGCTGTCAAAGGTATGCCGCGCGCCCGCTGCGATCAGTTCAAACGCCTTATCATAGTCGTTCCCGCAAACCTCACACTTAGCCATAAAAACTCTCCTCCGGTAGATGGCGGCACAAATGTAGATGTTGAAATGCTTCAGCGCTGTTGTCGGGGACGCAACCCGGAACCGACAGGCTGGTACCGATTTGGTTCACTGCAACAACTCGGCGGCGGACTGTCCTGGATTCCACGACGGTCAGATCGAAACGCCGGATGCTATGCAGCCTTCCGCTGGCGCGCCTGGCGGCTTGTCGAGGCCGTGACCTGCTTACGACTACGCACTACGCTTCGTGCTTGCTGCGACAAAGCTGCGCGCGACACTGTGCTTTTCGGCTCTCGCTTGAGCACCTGCTCGCGAACTCGCGAATAACGCGGGGCCGGTTGTTCCTCGGGCGCGGCCTGGCCCTTCTGGTAAGCACGCTGTGCGCTCTTTCGCGTTTTCTCGCTCGTCCTGCCCGGCGCCGGAGGCGGCAACGGAACCCCGGCGCGGCGTGCCTTGCTCAGTCCGATTGCAATCGCCTGCTTGGGAGAGCGCGCCCCGTGCTTTTCGCGGCGGACATGCTCGATCTCCTCATGAACGAACTCTCCTGCGGCGGTGGTCGGCGATTTACCTTCACGCAAATCCTTCTTGGCTCGTTCGACGGTTGATTTCGACGGCATGGCTACCTCCCTGCTGCAGAACGATGCCCCGAATCCGAGCAGGGATTCCCGCAAGGCAAGAAGGACACGGATCAACACGGATTTCTTACGTTTTTTCTTATCCGTGAAAATCCGTGTTGATCCGCGTTTTGGTTTTCAGTTTGTGAAATCGGGTAAATCCGTGGGTTAGCGACTTGGCAAAACCTATCGCTGGAACGACTCGGTCCGTGCCGCCGCGGTAAGCTTCACCAGATACTGTTCCGGGTGCGCCCAGAATTTCTCCCGCAGTTCCTGCAGGTTCTGCGCCCCGCCGTAACTGATTGCTGAGCACAGGTGCTTGAGCATGTTATGGATAATGGTGCGCGCCGAACCTCGCGCCGGCACGCTGACCTCGAGCCCCTCCGCGCCGATGGCTTCCACCTCAACCGGATCGGCTTCTTCCAGGTCGAGACGGTCGCGGATTGCGCCGATCGAGGCCATCCCCCGAAATACCTTAAACGGGACCTTCACGATCTTCTGCGACTCCGGTTCGAGCACCGACTTGAGCACCGTGTCGCCCGGCGTCTCCTCCGTGCCCGCAAATGCTGAACCCAGCATGACGGTGTCGCCACCGAACATGAGCGCTTCGGCAATGCTGCCGTCGCGTTTCACCCCACCGTCGGCAATTAAGGGAACGCGATTGTCCACCGCCATGCGGCAGCGAACCAGCGCTTCGGCCTGCGGGATGCCGAAATTTGTGGTCAATCGCGTGGTGCAACCGCCTCCCGGCCCGATGCCGACCTTGATCCCGTTAACGCCCCGTTCCAGAAGGAAGCGTGCGCCTTCGGTCGTGGCCACGTTGCCGGCGATGAGCTCGACATCTCCGTAGCGCTTGCGCAGTTCTGCAATCGCGCTTTCTGCCACGCAGGAGTGCCCGTGAGCAATGTCCACCACCAGCACGTCGGCGCCGACGCGAATCAGTTCCGCAGCGCGCTCCAGATAGTCGCCGGTCGCGCCCACCGCCGCGCCCACACGCAACCGTCCCTGCGCGTCCCTGGTGGCAAAAGGATGTTCTTTGTGCTTCAACAGGTCTTTCGCGGTGATGATCCCCAGTAGCGTGCCATCCGGGTTGACGAGCGGCAGCTTCTTGATCTTTTGCGCCGTCATCACCTGCTCTGCTTCGGCAAGCGAAATCAGTCCCGTATGTACGATGAGGCTTTCGCGCGGGGTCATGCGCTCAGAAACCAGGCGTTCAGGACCGACAAAGCGTACGTCACGCCTGGTCAGCAGACCCCTCAACCGACCCTGTTCGTCCACCACGGCCAGCGTTCCCACGCCTGTCCGGTCCATCTTGCGGACGGCATCCTCGAGCCGCTGGTCTCCCGTGATAGTGTGCGGATCCCCGATAATCCCGTGCTGCGTCCGCTTTACGGTTGCGACTTCCACCACCTGGGGCTGAATGTCGCCCACGCGAAAGCCGCGATCAATGACGCCGATCCCGCCCTCTTCCGCCAACACCACCGCCATCGCAGAGCGCGTGATTGTGTCCATGTTGGCTGAAACGAGGGGACGCTTGAGGACGATGTGCTCCGAAAAGCGCGCGGATAGGTCAACCCTCTCGGGATCCCGGCGCGGAAGGATGCCACACTGCGGAGTGAACAGAAAGTCATCGAAAGTGCAACCACGTACGAACTGCAGCAGGTCCATGGCAGTCCTCTTCGCTGAAGAGTTTACGCCGCCCTCCCCCATGGGTCGGATGCACGCCGCGCTATAGGGTGCATTACGGTTACCATTTTGGAGCCACCCTGCGCTTTGGACCGCAGAGAACTAACCGGTGTGGCACAGCCGCCCTCGGCTGTGCGAGCGTTTTACACCATCCCTGGTTTCGCCCTAAATTGGCATTCTGTGGACCCCGAAGTGACGAGCAACCTGCTTTCGAGCGTTTTATTCGCGTGTCGATGGCGTGCGCGGTTGACCGGCTCCCAGCGAGACAAATAGAATCGGAGTTGGGCGAGGTTCAACTCACCAGCGGTGTAATTCGCCCCGTGCTGCCCCCTCGTTCAATGGTAGGACAGCTGACTCTGGATCAGCATATCGGGGTTCGAA
>JBHGAZ010000047.1:0-24943 GCA_041946765.1 Terriglobales bacterium | reverse complement strand
CAGAGCAACTGACTCTTAATCAGTAGGTTGAAGGTTCGATTCCTTCCGCGCTCACCAACCCTTTTATTTTCAGCGTTGGCTCATTGCGGCGGCCCCTGTTGGGGAACAACTAGGGCACAACTCGTTGACCACGAGGGAGAGTGGCTGCACGAAATCCCCGACATCCGTCCGATCGTAAACGTCCATCGCCAGGTTCACCTTCTTGTGCCCCAGAATGTCCGAGACCACCTTCGGATGAACTCCCGAGCGACGTAGTTTCGTCGAGAGCGTGTGACGAAAATCGTGCCATCCACCAAGCGAGATACCCAGTTTCTCAGCAGCAGGTCTGACGTGGCGCTTTAGAGCATTGCCTGGATTCAGCGGTGAGCCCTTTCGAGAACGGAAGACCCACTCGCCTTTTCCAAGCTTTTCCATACGCGCCTTCAGAACTGGATCGATTGGCAGCTTGCGTTCTGAGCGTTTGGACTTCACCGCGTCCACATCACCGTCGTAAATCCTGCGCGTGACGTGGAGCACGTTGCCGTCAAAATCCGTCCACTTGATCGCAAGAGCCTCACCGATCCGCAATCCTGTTGCTGCAAGAAACAGAACCAATGTTGCATATGGCTCTCTGAGCTTTCCCACAATCGCGTTCACCTGCTCGGCTGTCAAAACCGTCCGGGTCACCTTTCGTCCACCCGTGTGCTTCGGCAGCTTCACGCGGCTGCAAGGATTCTTCTCAAGCCAACTGCAATTGGTCGCCCATCCCAGCGTGAGTCCTAAAACGACCCTCATGCTGCGAAGGGTGCTCTCGCTGTACTTGCGAGCCTTTTCCGCAAGGAAGGTCTGGATATCTTCACGGTTGATTTCGGCGATTTTCCGGTCCCCAAATTTCGGAAGAACGTAAGCGCGTAATGCATTCTTGTAATGGTGGAGCGTGGTTGCCTTCATGGTTGAACCCTCGGCTTTTTCCCACCGCTCCGACAACTCCCGATAGCTCATCTCCGTTTTTGGAGGCGAATTTTTCAGAAGTTCTGATAAGCGATTGCGCGCTGCGCTCTTCGTTGGGTATTCGTCCAGAGTTCCGAGACGAATGTTGCGATGCCGCCTCTCAATCTGGCCGTCCGGGTTGCGGACATCCTCCCGAATCCGCGCGTACCACACCTTTACTTTGCGGCCCTTTTGGTAAACGAAACCTCGTTGATACCGAAAAAACATATCTGTCCTTTCCGGTTTCAACGGTTTCCTACCTTGCATTTTCTCCTGCAGTTGGCCGAAAAGCAATGAGGAGTCGAACCGCACCATCCGACCCACGCGAACACACGGTAATTGCGAGGCGTGGCGTCGCACCCAAGTGACGGATACGCCAAATAGATCAGCAACGGCTTGTACATCCAAGAGCGCGTCCGAAACAGGAGCGGAAGTATCTCTTGCCAGTGCGTGCCTGGAAGTTTCTTTGCAAGGCGCGGATGTGTTCACTCACGCTCACCTCAATTTCAAATTCGGTTTTGGGTCGCGAGCCGCGAGCGTGTGTCCGAAAGGAATGGCTAAAGGGCAAAGGAAGGCTAAAGGAAAAAGGGGTCAAAGGAAGGGCCTCCGCCCTGTGGTTCGCGCTGTGCCGGGCCTGCGGCCCGGCACGTTACGCGGTTGCTCTTTGTGTTTCGCATTCGTGTTTTTAGTCACGTTGTTGCAGGAATACGCGAAACAGCGGGTGGTAGAGCTTGTATCGCCCACGTGCTGTTCGCACGAGTAAACCTCGTTCCGCCAACCTGCCGAAGTATTCCCGCTGAAACCTTGGGCCAAGTTGATGGACGGTGAGATCGCCTTCACCCAGCCTCGCGAATTCATGTAGCAGGCCAACTTCCTTCGGACTGAGTTGCGCTGTGTCCGAGCGAAACTGCTGGAACGATGCAGATGGCCGGTCCGTTGCAATTTGTTGACGAGGTACTTCCAAAATGTCGGCGTCATGGCTGCTGCTCCGTCCACGCGCCGAAGGGGTTGTGTGGGGATTGGCGAACCGCCGCGATCAGCTCCCGAACGCGGTTGCGCCGGGCGTAGATGCACTCAATGAGCTGAGCGAGTATTTCCGGGTCAGCCCATTCCCGCGGAACGTCAGCCGCGATTTCCCATAGCTTGAGCAGGTCGAACGATTCGATTCGGCTCAGCCAAGGCTCAAACGACTGCCATCCGCATACGTCCTGATAGACGCAACGGCGTGCATAGATCCCGCGAGTTGTCGTGTCGGGAAATGCCCATTCTTCGGCATTGAAGCAGTAGCCGAAATCAATGAAATGAGCGCGGAAGTTGCGGTCGGGTTCTCTGCGGCAGAACAGCATCTGCCGGCCGTCACAGTTGCACAGCCATTTGTCCAGCGCAAAGGCTCCAAAGAACTCTTGCCGGTTCTCGATTCTTTCGAATAACGACTCCGGCAAGTAGTCAAAGACCTCGTCTCCTGAAATGACACGCGAACCAAAAGCCAGGCCGTGTGAGCACTTCAGCGTTGCGCTGGAAAGCCGTATCACTAATGACGGCGAATTTTCGACGAGACTGGCCGGCACATAGAGAATCGCCGGCTCGGGAATGGTTAGTCCAAGCGCTCGGCCAATCGAGCTGGCGATCCACTCATTGGCGAGCACGTGGACAGACTGAGGGTTATTTGCGAATTTGACCACGTACGCGTGACCATCACTGGCAGTGAGCATATGCGACTGCGCTCCTCCTCTCATGGCGCGTACGTGGCCGGTTGCGATCAGAAACGAACTGGATATGCTTTGTGGGTTCATGACGGTACTCCTTGCGGCATGGTTCGCCCGCGCCGAATCGCGCGCATCAGCGAATCGCCTGTTGTGGATTGTTCGGAAACGTGGGATAGAGGAAAGAGGAAGAATCCGAGTCAGAGAGCGTCTCTGTCTCTCTGACTCGGACAGGTGGGTTCGGCCTCAGTCAGGCGGCAGCTTCGGGCAAGAACTCTTCGATGATCTTGTATCCGCTGTTGCCCTGGCCGAGTTTCACCAGGCAGGGGAGATGGAGTTCCATTCCGGCTTCGATCTCGCTTGCCGGAATGTCGTAACCGCTCGCTTCCAGGCGCTCCGCCAGTTCTTCCGGGCGGCCGAACACGCGCACCGTCTCGCCGCCCACGTCCACTTTCAAGAACAACGACTCGCCCTGACGGGTCTTCATGCGATCGATCTTGGTGATGACCGCAGGAACAGGGCTTGTCTTGGAGGTGGTTGTTACGCGACGAGGCTTGATCGGCATTGCTGTTGCCGCGCTCGGCGAATCGAATTCGCGATGAGCGTTGTTGATTGAGGGTGCGGTGTTCTTGGCCGCCTGTGAGGCCAGGCGTTCAAGCAACTCGTAGGCGTAAGACGCGGTTTCCCGGTCCTGCTCCTCGTCGTTGGTCACGCGCGCCTGGACCTCAACTTGTACGGCAGCCTTTCCGTCCGTCTGGACGCTGCGCCGGATGCGAAAAATGAGCGGGGCGACTTCCGCACTCGAAATTCCGTTCGCCTTAACGGTCCCGTTTCCGTTCGCAGGCGATGAGACTCCGACTTGTGGCGCCAACGCGGTGATCGCCGCCGCGGCAATGTGCTTGCAAATCCGCCCTTCCCGCGCAATGCGCACTTGGAAATCGGGACAGGTGCATGAGCCAGTGCCGTGGAGGTCGAGTCTCACCTGGTAAGCGACTCCGCTCTTGTTGGTCACGATGAACTCCGGGAAATCGCCCGAAACGTGCAGGCGATTCGTTTTCATTTCTTCCACTGCCCGGCCCCAGCGATTACCCGCCTTCGATTGAAGTAGGGTGAGCGCCAGGGACGCCGATTGTGGGTCAACGACTTGGATCGCTACTGACATTGTGGTTTTCTCCTTTTGTGGATTGGGTGGCTGGAATGGCCGGTTCCCGCTCGTTCGCGTGGGATCAGGTCTCCCGCACTCCAGCCGATGTGGGTCAGCGCGGGAGTGCGCCGAACCTCTGTGGATTAGGCTTTTTGTGGGTAAAAGGGGTTTGTGGGTAAAACCTGTCAGACCGCTTTAGTCGCGCATCGGCATCAGCAGATGCTGATAGCGAAATGCGTCGAACACAACAACCTCGGAGATCGCGGGCGGGAACAGCTTCATCGAGACTGTATCGGTTTCCAAGCTCTTCACGTACTGCGTGAGGTACTGATGGTTGAAGCCGATATCTCGCGCTTTTCCCAACACGCGAGTGTGCTGCAGGGCAACCCGGTTGGCCGTGCCGTCGTTTTCTGCTTTGATTGAAACGGGCGATTTCGAAAGCTCCAGCTTCACTACTGGGCTCTGAGCCTTGCGAGCAGTGGGTGAAAGCTTAGTGAGTCCTTCGAGTAGTTCTTCCCGTCTGAAAACGACTCTGGCTTCGAGCGGTGACTTGGGCAATACGTTCTCGTAATTGGGGAACTGACCTTGACCGCGACGGGCGATGAGCCCGGCTCCATCCGGCAGGATGAACACGAGAAATTCTTGTTCAGAACCGCAGGTGGAGACCTGGACCCATCGGGGCTCCTCCGCCAGACCCAGCCGGTTCAGGATCGCACCGGTTGAACGAAGTAGCAGCGTCGTGGAGCTTCCCTCCGATTTTGCTGCTCCTTCGATTAGCGAGAGGCGGTGGCCGTCGGTGCCGACAAGCCGGAAGACCGAGTCGCGCATTTCAAGTCTGAGCCCATCGGTGCTGTACCGGCTTGCCTCAGCCGAGACGCAGAACAGAACACGATGCAATGCAGCATCCAGTGCCGAAGCGAGAATCTGGCCTTGCAGCTTTAGCTCCCCATCAGGGATCTGCGGGAAGTTTTTCGGTTCGCTGCAGGGTAGAACCAGGCTCCGGTTGTTGGCGTGCAGCTCAAACTTGCCGCCGCGAATTTGGATTTCCAGCTTCGGGGCGGTTTCCGTTTTCACGATTTGATTAAGCTCCTTCGCCGGAACCAACACATCAGGGTCGTCTTCGATGGCTGGTCCGGCGAAGGGCATGGAGATGTGCAGGCTGTTGTCCAGGTCGGTGGCGGTCAACTCCAGATGGCCATTCACGACACGCCATCTGAGGTTTTCCAGCACCGGCAAGGACCCTCGCTTCGGCACCACCAGGCAAAGCCTTTCGAGCGCCGATTTGAGTTGATTGGTGTCGATTACGTTCATAAGCAAGTGCTCCTTTGTGGATTGGGACACCCGCGCGGTCCATCGCGTGGATGCAGTTGTGGCTTGATTCAGGGTTTGTGGGAATCGAAAAGGGTTTGTGGGCTAAAAGCTGGGGTGGACTTACGCAATTTGGGCCGCTGTGGCTGATTGGGGCGGCAAATGAGTCCGCAGCGGCACGCTCACCGGCTCAAAGGCGCGGTGCAGCGCATACTGCGCCAGGATTTCGAGTTCCAAGAGCTGCAAAGTTGAGAGCGTGATCTTCTCCGTCGAACCCTCGTGCTCGAACTCGGCAACAACTTGACCGTCATTTCGCTTCCGCAAACTGAAGTGGTTCGCGTCGTCCCCAAAGCGGACGGGTATAGTCTTCTCTTGATTGACGGAGCGACGGGTAAATACCGCGAGGGTCGCCAGGTCGTTCGCCTTTGTGACGGCAAACTGCGAATGCCAGATCGGAGTGTGGGCCTCAAAGCGAACACCGTGGCCAGAAACGTTCAGGCCGATGCTGAGCGAGAGGTCATCTCGGAGCAGTAAGTCCACTTGCTCGCAGGCAAACAGCGCACGCTTCGCCAAGGCATGAAATGCCTGCACCTCGCCGGGATGTAGATCGAAGCGGGCAACGCGCTTTGCCTCGTCGCGCACGGCAAAGAAGACTCTCAGCCGGCCCTGCTCCACCTGCTCGTAGATGAGGAACTGCGCAAAGCGCCCGTAGATCTTGTTCTTCAAATTGCCATTCGAGCTGAAAAGCTCGCCTTCCGTGCAGATGCTGTCGTCAAAGGCGCCCTCCGGCTCAGTTGACTGAGTCGCCTTGGCATCACGCAACTGAAACTGCTCGATGCGTCGCTCAACCGCTCGCATAATGGCAAGCAGATGAAGCAACTGCTCGACTGAGTCGAGGCGCGTTTGAAGCTGGACCGATTCGCGGCGGGGGGTCTGGGCAGTTACGGCTAACGTCAGGCCAGTGCCACCCACCTCCCCCTGAACTCGGCCGTATTGGTTACAGATAAGGATGTTCATCTCAATTCTCCGTTGAGCCTTCAGCCTGGGCGACAGCGAGCGCCTCCTGTTTAGGCTCGATCTCAATTTCGAAGTGGGTGGCAAGTAATGTGGGCAGGATTTCGGTGGGTACGACTTTCTCTGTGGGAAAAATCAGGGCGCTTAGAGGGACTAGCCCATGTTTGCCCTGAACCCGAATGTCCCAAACGTTCAGCCCTCGCTCATTCGACTCCACCAGGCCGGCGCTGCGAAGCATGTTGTAGAGGTTTGTATTGGGAGGCAGGGCGATATTCCGCTCTTTGAGGCGGTCCCGTGCCATGCTGACCGACACCGGCACGACCACGGCTGTCTTAGCACCCTCGACCCACACTTGTGCTCCGGGGGTGTTGACCCACATCTGGCCATCGCGGATCAACTCCTGCCATGTCTGTATCAGCAGGCCGATCTTGCTGTCTGGCCGAGCAGCGATGGCGGGCTGGGCCTGCTCCACACTGGCTTGGTCGGCCTGCTTGACCATGTCCGAGAGCAGGCCGGTCATGCCCTTGCTGTGGCCCTCGGCGAGGCAGCGATAGAGGTGTTCGATCCGTGGCCCGCCAAGATACGCAATGTCTTCCGGCGAAAGCACGTGGTGCAGAAGCCGACTCGAACGCTCGGCGTGCCCGCCGTGCTCGCGCTCCGGGTCCCAGGTTGCTACCGGTGTCTTTACGCGGCGACCAAACTCACAGTAGCGCTCATGAATAGGCGACCATGTCTCACCCTTGCCCCGGACCTCCAGGTCAAAGACCTTGCCGATGTCATGGCAGAGAGCACCGATGAAGGTGGCGTACTGCCAGCGCGGGCGGTTGCGCGAGCTGCGGAAGCTATCGACGGTGCTGTCCTTCCTGCGCTCCATGACAATGTTGCCCTCGAACTCCTCCAGAGCCTTCAGCGCCACTTCCAGCGAATGCCGGTACAGACCTCCAGGCTCGGCATGGTGGTGGCGCTCGCTGGCTGGCAGATCGCCCACGGTTTCGGCGAACCGGTGGAGCAGCCTCTCAGCCAGCGCTCGCACCTGCAGATCAGACGAGAGCCGGTAGAGAATCTTGTCCGTGAGTGCTTCCACCGAGAGCAAACCTGTTACTCCCTCCCTAATAGGGATGGATCATTCGTCCCCATTGACCTCCCCGATGACCCCTCCCTGAGGAGGGGTGGCACCGGAATGGTTAAAGGCGTCGCTGCGCGACGCCTTTAACCGTGAATCGCAGCGAAGATTCACCGTGTTTGTCGGCTGCGGCTACGCCGCAGCTTCGGTTTCTGCTGGCGGGATTAGCGCCCGCAGCGCGGGCACCCCGCTGCCGGTCTTGTTCACCACTCCGATGATGGTCAGCGCGACCTCGGTCATCGGCGTCACCTCGTGCGGCTTGACGTCCCACACCTCCACTGCGTAGTTCGTCCCGGAGCTGTTCTCCGGGTCCAGGACCAGCAGGTTGGTGACGTAGGTCTCTTTGCTGCTGGAATTGACTTTGCGCGCCGAACACCTCAGGACTGTGCCGGTAAGCTTCATGGCCTCTCACGGCCTCCTCGAATCGAAATTGGTGTGGATCACAGATTCGTGGGTGCGGACAGGCTCGTGGATCAGCGTGCGGATATGTGGGATCGGCGTGGATATCTGATAGACCGTGGCAGGCTCCGGTGTTCCCTTCGCATGGCATATCACCTTCCGGTGCTTGGCTGCCCGCTCGTATAGGCGTCGGCGAGCGTCCGAGCCGACAACCACGGTCAGCGACAGTCGGTCACTCAGATGGGTACGGCAGGCTTCGAAGCGGCTTACAAATGCTCTCAGTTGGCGGAGTGCGTTCCAATGTCGGCGGTCCACGATGGCGACGCACAGCGCGCCATCGTGGAGATCAAGCACAAAGTCTTCCCACAGATAAGGCTGGCCACCCCGGTGCGGCAGGAGCTTCCGTGGGCAGTCGAGCTTATCGAAGGCTGCCAGTTTGTCCTCATGGTGAAAAATGAACTCCGCAGGCCAGTCCTTGGCCTCCACATAGAAGCTGACCGCAGCCAGCCGCCAACGGATGCTTGGAGCGACATGAGGCCGGCGGGCCGACATGTCCGTCCCGACCAGTCGCGTGACAGACTTCGTGACTTGGTAGACGACCGGATAGTCCGCAACGCGGCGAAGGAACCCCGCGTGCTCCAGGCCGTTCAGTCGCCTCAGGGTCTCCGAGGGAGAGGTGGCCAGGCCTATTGCCTGGGCCTGCTCGGCCGTGCAATAGCCGCCGAGCTGCGCCAGGATCGTCAGAAACTTGTCCGTGCGCTCGTCCACGAACGAAACTCGTTCGGAAAACTTGATCACCATCCTTGTCCACACTCCAATGTCGCAGTAGTGGTGGGTCAGGTTCAGCGTGCCGAATTGGATGAGACAAGACATGGGTTCAGAATTGTGTAGGTGCGTGGACGATGAGGTTTCGGGTGCTAACGATTACGAGAGTGCTGATTGCGAAAACCAGCAGCGTCGCTGATAGGGCGATCGGGGCGGTGATCCACAGCAAGGCCACAACCGGGATCAGGCCTTGGATCATCAGCGCTAGGCTGAAGCGCATCGGTGAATGCATCTTTATTAGGCCCTTTTGATTAGCACGAGCCCACGAACCTTCCAGAAAACCGACTATGCATAGAATCAGGACAGACGGTGCCATGTGCCACAACAACAGTGACCGGAACGTCATTACCTCAACTGCAGTCCACGCTTTTGTAGCGAACTTCTGCCTAAATGGCTCCGGCAACAGACCAAATGTGCGCGTAGTGTAAGCAATGGTCGTCTGCTGCAACTCGCTCAGCCTCGCGTCCGATAAGACGTTTGCTGCGCTAGCCCAGCCTTCATCCAACAGGCGCCTGCTTTGATGGTTGGAAACGAGCGACGCCAGGGACGCAATCAGTAGCACCAATGCGCCAACCCAAACCAGTCTCATGCTGCCTCCAATGGAAACAGGTGTTTTGGCTGCGGCATCAGTGGGAACCGCGTCTTATAGGTTTGTCCGCTGGCATAGAGGAACGCCTGACCTCGCGGCAATTTCATCAGCCAGTCCTCGCGAACCAGGTTCTCGATCAGCTCGGTGGACTGCTGGGCAAAAGTGGCATCGAACGCCAACCGGCTGTGGACCTTGGGCCTGCCTTGCAGCACTGGGCGGTACGCGGCGGACTCGCGCCTTGTGAGGAGCGGCCCCTGACCGGCTACATCGGAAAACGTCTTGGCGGTTGCCTGGTCGGTGGCCCGGAACCAGAGCTTCGTGTTTGTGTTGTCGAGAATCTGTTGCGCCCCTGCCGGCCCAAGCACGCTCACCAGGTCGGCAATGCTTTGGAAGGCGAGCACCGCCATGAGACCCTGTCCCCCAGCCTGGGACAACAGATCGACAAAGCCGGGAAACACCAGTCGCCCGACTTCGTCCACGATCAGGCGGATCGGAGTCTTCGCCCTCTCATAGGCGTATGCGCGACCGATGAAGTTCAGGAGATCTTGAAGGGCCAACATGCCAATCGCATAGGCCGTCTCTTTGACGATCATTGAGCCCATGAACATGTACACGATCCTCTTCAGGCGGATGGCGCGGTCCCAGTCAAGATCGGGAGTGGTGACCGACATCAGGTTCCTGAAATCCGGCGTGTCCAGCTTCGACAGCATGGGCTTGAGGGAGGAGACCATCTTGTCGTAGTGGTCGGGCGGGTGCTTGATGAGTCCTTGCAGATACTCGAATTCCGGGGTATGTGGGGGGATCTTCGGCAGCAGTTCTTCCAGGCTGCCGTTGACTTTGGCATACCGCGCGATTTTCGAGAGCAGCGGCCGTTCACCCGCAAGCAGCATCGCTTGCGCGATTACGTTGACGACTTCCCAGGCAAACGCCTTGAAGGGCTCCGACTGCCCGCCACCAGGCAGCAGCCCGGCGAGACGGTCTGGCACCTCCATTCCCAGCACGAAGTTGTGGAGCGGGTTGTAAGTGCAGGAGACGTGTGGAAAGGCCAAAGAGAAGAACTGAAAGTCCTTCTGCCGACCAGCGCGAACGGCGGCGTCATAGGCTCGATGCAGGACGTTCAAATCGCCCTTTGGATCGATGAAGATGACTGCTTCGTCGCCGCGCTCAATGGCCTGCACGAGATCAAGCTGGAGGTAGTGAGTCTTGCCGGTGCGCGTAGCGCCCGACACCAGCATGTGGCCTTCGAGGTCGCTGAGCGGGAGAAAAACAGGCGCCTCTTCGTGAGAGCCAACCGCGTGCAAAGCCGCGATGCCACCGGGATCACCGGGACTGCGCTTCCGCGCAGCGAGGGCGACGCCTTCGCGCTCGGCAGCTAATACTTCATTAGCGTGCTGCGGGTCCCATGTGAAGCCGTGTCCCATGTACTGCATTTGGTGTTCACGAGGAAGGCGCGAAATCTCCAACGCCCCAATTTCAGAAGGAAGCTCACGGCCAACCTGCCGCAAGCCGCGCAGTAGCGCTACACCCAGAAACGCCAGCCCGACCCACAATCCTTGGCGATGCGTGAGGAAGAAGCGATCAGGAGCCGCCACGCATACCACGGCCAGCGCTCCCCACCCGAGCACCAGGTAAGGAAATCGGCGAAACCGAATTGCGAGCGATGACAACATGAGTGTCCTAACAAGCACGCTGCAACAGCAGCGCAACATTCCCAGCGGCGCGATCAATGTCCTCGCGCGTTTTCAGCAGCACCGGCAAGGTCTGCGTCACAACATCGGCTGTCAATTCATCAGCTCCGAGTAATCGGAGGGCATCGATCCAGTCGAGAGATTCACGAATCGCGGGCGGTTTAGTCATGCCCAGGTGACGAACGGCGGCCGTGAATCGCGCCACCTGAGAGCTGAGGCGTGCGTCACTCTCGCGTGAGCGCGTGATGATCTCGATCTCCAAATCGGGCGCTGGATAATCCATCCACAGCAGGAAACAGCGACCGCGGAGCGCATCCGTCAATTTCCGTTGAGCGTTTGAGGTCAGCACCACGACCGGACGATGCTGTGCGGCCACCGTGCCCAGTTGGGGGACCGACACCTGAAAATCGGACAGGATCTCCAATAGAAATGCTTCGAATGCCGGGCCGGTTTTATCGATCTCATCAACCAGCAGTACCGCTCTTGCGTCCGATTGGAGCGCCCGCAGAATCGGGCCGGCGATAAGAAAGTCAGGACTGTAGAGATGCCCTTTCAATTCTGCCCAAGTGTCCCTCCGTCCCGACTGGCGGATGAATTCGAGCGCCATTCGTTGCAGCGGTTCGTTCCATTGATAGAGCGCCTTGGCTTCGTCAATTCCCTCGTAGCACTGCAAACGGATCAGGGGCATCCTGAGCACTTCCGACAAGACCTTTGCGATCTGGGTCTTTCCCGCTCCAGGTGGCCCTTCGAGGAGTACCGGCTTCTGTAATCGAAGCGCAAGATACAGCACCTTCACGATCTCAGGCTTTGCAACATACCCGTGCATCGCGAGCAGTTCTTGCAGCGCATCAGCCGAGCAGACGGTCGTTTCAGTTGTGCTAGTTGTGACCATTTGATTTCTTTGCATCGAGCGCAGCACGCATATCGGCTAGCTGCGCTTCAAGCGCCTGGATGTATGCCGTCTGCGCCGCTGCCAGCGCCTGCGAAGGTGACTGATTGTGGTTCTGCTCCGCAATCAAGGTAGTGACTGCGTCCATCTGTTGTGCAGGCTTGCTGTCGCGAATTCTGCCGTTAGGAACGGCTAGCGCGTTCAACAGGAAGATTCGGATCGGCTCATTTGTCTTTACCGTGACAATCGGCACGCTCGTAGGCTGCTGTAGACGATTCGAATACCGGCTGCCCTCCGACGCAATTTCGTAAGCCATTTGATTGCGTAAGTAGTCAGCCTGCGAGAACGGCTGGTTCAAAGAGCCCGCGCCAGCGAATTCGGTGGCGACCACAGCGGCACCGGTCCCAATCCGAGCAGCGGTTCCAAGGACAGGATGACCGCTTCCCTGAACCTTCCCCATCAGGCCGGCACTGCCATCTTTCATCAATGCCAAGCCGGATATTGTGACTTCGTGATTGTTGGGGAGGATCAAAGACGTGAAGCGCACATTGATCCTGTCTTTAACCGCCCCGGCTGTGAATCCGATTACCCGTGCGCCCTGAGGGATTACGACAGAACTGCCCAACTGAACGCTCCGATCCACGATCGCGATAACGGGCGATTCCAACCCGCTGCTGATGGCATTGGTTGTGTGCGCGATGATCTCGGTGCCCGAAGGAAGCTGGGCATCCGCTTGGGTCGCATCGCGCGGGTTAGGAGCTACAGCAGGAATAGATGGAACGTTAGCGACGAATACCGTTGCAGGATTTTGCAGCTCATTGCTGGCAGTCTGGTTTGGCAGACCTGAGGTGGCGGTGGTGCTGCCGCGATCTTCATTGGCGAACGAGAACCGGCGACCGAGCAGTTGTTCGCCACTTGCGCCCCGTTTAGCGTTAGTGCGATTCGTCACCTGCTGATCGGCGTTCACATCTCGACCGGCGAGTTGGCTCTCAGTGACAGCGGGATCGCTCGTGTTTGCTCCACTGGAAGCTTTGTAATCGTCATTGCCGCTGAGACCATTTGGCTGACGAAAGTGGCTGTGTACGGCGCTTTCAGGCTTGGAGAGAAGAAACAGCAGACCGGTCGCAAGGAGCAGCAACAGTCCTGCAGACATCAGAATGGGAGCAGCCCTCAAGTGCGACGATTGTTTGGCTCGCGATGTCGTAGAACCCTGAAAGAGATTCTGCATTTTCGTCGCGAAGCGTCCAAACCCGCTCAGTCGCTCGGTGCTACGAATCTCTTCAAGCGCCTGTGTCGTCAACGTCTCATCCGGCGCTTCGTCAATCACGGCTGAGTGGGCATTCTGCTCGGGCGCGACGAAATTGGTTTTGAATCCGTTATTCATTGCCATCTGCTCCCTTGAGCTACTCAATACGGTAGGTCACCGGCCGGTCCGCCATCGCGCGATTCGCGACCGATAGCACGACCTGTTGATCGCTGTCATGAACAGGTGGCTTGAACGCAATCACGCACATGGCCCGTTCGCCAGGCTTAATCTGCTTGACTGAGACTTCCGATTGGAGCAGGTCAATTGGCTCGACCTTGGCCGGCATCGCCTTCTTCCGATCCTTGGCTTTTTCGGCGGCGGTGATCAGGTTGATCTGCGGGTCCTCCAGATCGATTACCTCTTTGGTAGTGTTCTCTACGTCAAAAGAAACCAGTGCCAGATCGCCGAGCCTTTCAGTTCGGTACGGCCGCAACATGAGACCGCCTGCGGCAATGCCGCTGTCGTGTTTCGGTGTTTGCCGCACCTCTGTCAGCATTTTCTCGGCGAGTTCCCGACGCGCGGTTTCGCGTTTCACCTTTTCGGGAGGAGCCGGAGGCGGATCATTCGCCGGTTGCGCTGGTTTGAGATTCGGGACCGGATAGTCAACCGAGTACGCGGTATCTGCCAGTTGTCCTGATTTCAGCAGGATGTTTACGACCCGGCCGGACGCCATATAAACAAGCATGTTGGTTTCAATCGGCGTTGTCGGTTTTGCACTTGTCGCCCGAATCTGCTTGATGATGGCGTAGTGGGGATCATCCTTATCGGCTTCTGCGAGGAAGTAATTACTGTCGCCCAGCGCAATCCGCCGAATTGAATCAGCCCGAGGGAACTGAACCAGGACGGCGAAATGCGGAGCCGTCGATATCATGTATGGCGAAGCGAGTGGCACAAGGCCGGTATCCCCGACGGCGAGTGCCTGCTGCGTCGTACCGTTCTGCGACTGCGCGAGGCAACCCGAAGCCAGCAGGGAGAGCAACACGAAGCTGATAATCCTCGTCATTGCTGCAACACCTCCTCTTTGTAGTCAGCCACCTGAAGACCAGTCCAACCGTTACTCGCGGCTCGCGGAACCGGTGCCAGGCGGATCACATACTTGACCAGCAGTTCTTTTTTGTTTTCCTGGCCATTAACGAGCGTGGTGAGCCGCTTCTGTCCAAAGACAACGGCAGTGTAGGGATCGCCGGTCACAAGCTCTGCCGACTTGACCGCCAAAGTCGCCGTGACATTGTTGTCGCGCACGGTGTCCACATAGTGCTGCTCGTTCAGTTGGGCGAGGATCTGCTGGCGAAGGGTAGTCGTCATCTCATTCAGCGCCAATGTCGTGTTGCGCTTCACTGTGACGGGATCGATGTTCACGAATTTGTCGAGAAAGGCGCTGACAAACGCCAACTTCTCGGATTCGTCTGGCTGCTGCTGGGCGGCTGTCTCGGCCACGGTAACCCCTGAGCCGGTGAGTGCTGACACCTTGCCCTGTTCTACCCGGAGCAATACCGGCGGTCGCAATTGCGCAAGAATTGCGGAGACGATCGCGATGAGCGCAACGCCGCACGCGACCAATGCGACTCTGGAAGCACGTCGAGCCTGAATGGCCAAATGGCTGTAGAACTCTGGATAGTCGCCCAGCTCGACTTTGGCCTGCTGGAGTTCATTGGGGGTCAGGGTTTGGGTGGTCATGCTTCGTTCCTCATGCCGCTGCCGGCGGTGGTAGCGGTACAAAGTTTGTCTGCGGCGGAACTAAGGTCGGCTCGGTGCTGCGGCTGCGTGCGAAATATCCGACCGCCTGTGGCACAGTCACGGCCGAGCCGCCCGTGACATAGGCGATGGCTGCGCACGCGCCTGTCTCAACGACGCGATACGTGACATAGGCCATCCCAGCAGTGATCAGCGCCGACAATGCTGCACCCGTCGCATTTAATGCACCGGTCGTCAGGTATCCGGTGAGGCGCGGAATCTGGGTGAGCAAGATCGCCATCAACACGAGCAGCATCGCAGGCACAAGGTTGATACCGGGGCCTGCCACGAACACCTGTAAGAGTGCACCAGTGAACAGGGCGAACATGATGCTCCACACAGCCGGCCAAAGAAGTACTTGAAGAAGTGCCCTGATATAGCCATATGTGACAGTACTGAGCTGGCGACTTGGTAGAAGAGCGATCAGCATTGGCCCGAAGACATACAAGAGGACGACCGCTATTGCTTGAGCAGCCACTAACCCAACATAGGCGATTACTAGAATCACGGCCGACAAGAGAATGAGCATCGCGACAATGCTTGAAAACCAACTCGTCGCGAACGAAAGTACGCTATTTAGATTGCTGAACTGGTCCTGGACTCGCTGGAAGAAATTCTGGAAGCTGTTGGGATCTGCAAACCGATGCGCTAGGTCCGAGCTCATAACATTGAATTTCGTGAAGAGGTCTCGGTAGTCACCAAGAATTGCCAGCGTGATGCCGAACCGGGCCATGATGCGGAAGTAGTCTTCTTCGGTGTTGTCTTGGAGAAATGCCTGCAACATGGCGAACGTGAAGACCAGCGCCGCCAGAGGAAAAGCAATCCCCATGATCAGCGGTAGGTACTGCTCCGAGCGGTCCCACAAGCCACCGAGCGCCGCCAAAAACCGACCGATGCTGCCAAGATCAAGCATTAATGCACCCTGTCACCGATCCCGTAGGACAATTGCATACTGCCAATCATGTTTGTGACCGCTGCAACCTGGTCCTGCCGACTCTGCTCCTGTTCTTTCTCAATCGAGTTTTCACGAGCCATAGAGAGCGCCTGCAGGCGCATCAATCGCGTAAGCAATCGTTGGTTATAAGCCTGTGACCGCAGCAAGGCTCCATTCGCCGCCGCAGCTAACTTCGCAGCGCCGCCTGGACTCGCGGCGACAGCCCGTGTTTCGATATCATTCGCATCCAGCTCCTCTTGCTCTGACACAAGCTCCATCCGAGAGGCATCGAACAGGCCCATGGTGGCCGTGGCATCAGCCGCATCGATCCTCTTCTTCCGAATCAAAGGGAAATTGCCGGCTATAAGGCCGTACGAGCCTTCGATGTCTTGGCGTATCAGCGATGGATCGACGAACACATTGTGGAAATCACGTTGTAGCTCTTGAAACTCGGGGAACTGGCTTCCCACCACTTGATTCAGAAGACCTTGAAGTTGTCTGCCCCGAACAAGCGCGACTCCCTCCTGAACGCCCGCGTTGATCTGGTTGTACTGCTGAACGTAGATTCCAAGCGTGTTCAGAGTGTCTCGTGAAACGCCGATCTGCTCTCCGATCCGAGCGACTGCCGTCCAGTCGATCACCGGCATGGTGCCGAAGATCGCGTGCGCAGCTACCGGAATGAAAATCACGCTCGCGATAAGTAAGCTGGCGCACAGAATGCATCTACGAAGCCGTCGCATAAACCCCCTTTTGATTCACTGCTCGGACTGTTGCAAGCCCCTTCGGGTGTGCCACTCCGAGCCGGTAGATAACTTCCCACGCCGACAACTCGGGATGTTCTTTCGCGAATTTGTCGCGGAATTCGGCTTCGAGCGGATGGCTCGTGGTCGCCCAATAGTCAAACGGCGTTGCCGTAAGCTGGATCACGGTGCTCGATTCAGGCTGGTTGGCCACGAGCAAATAACTCTCGGCGAAATGACCCGGCACGTTGCGCAGTTCCTTTACGGCTTCGAGGGCCGGTTCAGACAGATGCAGGACATCGCGCAACCGTGACAGCTCGCCCAATTGGGCACAGATGAACTTCGCCTCGGTGTTTTGGAGAATTGCCAAACCTACGGTGTGCGGTGACTCAGCCGTGCCGACGAAGTCTTCAATTCCCTGGCTCGCCGCGATGATTGAGCCATACCGCTTGCGAGCCGTTCGGAAGGCATTGAGAATCTGTGTTCCCAAAACCGGGTCGGCCAGCATCGCCCAGACTTCATCAAAAACCGCTATCGTCGGGCGCAGGCTGCCATTCGAGTCTTTACGGCCAATCTGTTGATCAATGGCACGCGCAATCGTGAACGCAACGGCCGTTTGCAATTCCGGTGAATCCTTCAACCCGTCGATGTCGTAGCAGATGATGTCCTCAGCTTGGCTTAAGTCCGGGCTTGTCTCTCGATCGAACAGTTGGGCATAGAGGCCCTCGCCCGTCCAGCGGTTCAGCTTCAAGACGAGCAGATGGCCTAGCTGCTCGACTACTGTGTTCTCAAATGGATAGTGCTCCAGGGTCCACTTCAGGTCAGAAAAACGGGGCGCCTTGCCGATCGCGAGAAGGCGGTCGTAGGTCATCCGAACTGCCTTCTCCAGAAAATTCAAGGTAACAGCATCATCTGACCCGGTTTTTCCGGCCATGTGGAAGGCCAGCGACGCGACGCCGGCAATCTGTGCCGAGTCGGGACCGTCGTTGGGGTCTCGGAGATCCCATGGGTTCTTCACCAAGTTCGTGCGCAGACTGATTTCGCGGTATTGGCCGCCGAGCAACTCAACCAGTGCGCGATAATCAGCGCCCTTTGTGACAATTGCGATTCGCGGGTTCATCACCTGCAACTGCAACAGGAGCTGCTTGATGAGGAAAGACTTGCCTGAGCCGGTCTTGCCGGTCACGAGGACATTTCCGTTCGTCAACTCCGGGCTGAAGGGATTAAAGCGCAGCAAAGTGCTTTCGCGAGTCCTGGCGAGGAATGCGGGTGTCTCATCGTGAGTACCACCCCAAGGAACCTCAATAGGAACAAGATCTGCCGATTGAGCAGAGAGCAACGTGAAGTCGCGGTTCGTCTGGCGCACTCCGTGGACGCCCGGAAGAAACGCTATGAATGTGGGGAGAAGCGCAGTGTCTTCGCGGTAGCCGTGGGCACCGTTCATCTGCCCAAACGCCTGCAGAACCGACTCGACACGCTGCGCCAATTCCTGCTCAGCCTTCTCGCGTTCGGCCGATGTGCGCACCACGGTCGAAGCCGAAATAACAACGGCCAGCTCGATCTCTGTGATCCGCTGCGACGACGTGATCGCGGAAGTCAGCGTGTCAACTGTGTCTTTCTCAAGTGCCGCTGCCTGGAAATCACGGCGACGGCTGCCATCTTTGCGCAACTGAAAAGCCAAACTCTTCTTCAGCAAGCGCCTCAGCTTGCGAATCTTCGCCGCCTGATTTGGAACGCGAACGTTCAGAACAATCTCGGAGGGAAAGTCGAGCGCCATCAGCGGCCGTGGCAACGAGGCGAAAGTCGCTTCCGGCGGTTCCGACAGTGTTACAACCGCCTTGAGCGCGCCGCCGAGGTCGAGATAGCGAACCCCCTCAGACCAATCCGTGTTCAGAAGTGAATCTCTTGAGGAGTGATTGAAAGTCCGGCAATCTGCGGGGTTTAGTGATTGATAGAGCAGTTGTACGAGCTCGGGTTCGGTGAGCCTGCGCACGGGCGTAATCGCTTCCAGGCCGATGCGATGGGTTTCGAGTATCTGGTTGAACTCGGAAACCAGTCGGTTGTGTTCCTGCCGATTCCTCTGAACTAGAGCTTTTGTGCGCGCTTCATTCAGCGCCGTTCGAAGAATGGTCGGCAGTTTCCCAAATCCGTCTCGTGCGAGGCCCTGCCACAACGCTGCTGCGAACCGGGAGCCTCCGGAGCGCGTGTCCCAGGTTCGGGTCGGTTTCCAGGACAGGAATACCAGCAATCTGATCGAGCGCATCTGGCCGGCATCAATGGCCGAGCGCCAGAATGAAAGGCGGTTCTCTTCGAGCCAAGTGGCAGACGGGTTGGCACAGTGGCTATGAGTCTTGCGTCGCTCAAGCACTTCCGGCGATTCGCAACTGATGACGTAGCGGAATTGAAATTCGATCTCAGGATGCCGGATTCCCTTGATGAAGGCATCCAGCGAGCTGCTAACCGCTTCGAGGCGCTCGGCATCGGCAAACTGAGTCGCAATGCCGGAACACTCCCATCCGGCACAGAAGGAGCCATCGCGTCGAACAATCAACTCATCGCGGATTTCGGAAACGGGAATTCGGGCGGCGAGAGACGAAAATGTGTTGCGGTTTGAGAATTCGCTGCCGGACGGAGCGCGTGCCGCTGCGGATTGCGGCAGAAAAGCTGCGAGCGCAAGTGTCAACATCGCAAGTGCGCCAATCAGTGCAGCGATGAGATGAACGGTCGCAGGCTCAATCATTGTTCATCCTCGATCAGGTATGGCTCTGGAGTGCCTATACGCGCGCAGTGAGCCTTTGGACGGAACTGGTGCTGAATCCAGGCAACCAGGTATCCGCGCGGCTTTCCATGCTTTGCCCAGCGAATCAGCACTATCAAAACGGCGGCGGAGCCATACGTCATAACCGAGGAGACCGGCAGAAATCCGAGCAGTACGCGATGGATGTGGTCGCCGATCAGTCGCATGACAATTGCCCAGGCGATTACCAGTCCCCAATCCTCCAGTTCCAAGCCGAAGAACTCGGCTCGAATGGAGAGAGAGCGGGCCACGGGTTTGAGTCGAAGCGGCATTACTCATCCTGCGAAGGTGCGAAGAAGTTGCAGAACCGACGACAGCAGAAGCGCGCCGCCCGCACCAGCCCACTGTTTGCCGCTGGGCCGTTCACGAGCGATGTTTGCGACTGCCCAGATCACCAGGAATCCAGCGCCGAAGATGCCGAGGCCTTGGGCATAGCTGAGAGAGTTGGAAAGAAACGATGTGACGCGGTCACCGCCCACTTGGGCGAATGCAGGCGAGCCAAGCAGCAACGTCACCACAGCAGTCGTGATGAAGCGACCGAACTGACGCACTGCCAATCGTCGTTTTTGGCTGATGATTCGAAACATCGGCGTCCTCCTCTGCAAATGGAACTCGCCGGAGCGCAAAAACGTGGGAGCAGGCATCAGCAACAGGTTGGCGGCATTGTGCTGAAAGAGAGTCCTGCTCCCGGTTTGTCAGATCAGCGTCCGTTTTCCGTGTCGCACTTCGTCAGGCTGGCATCATGCTGAAATCTGCACGGTGTCAGTATCGAAGTGCGGCAACTGATGAGGCAGCTCCGGTGAGAATCCCTTCTCACTATTACTAATGGGCATGCTCTCGAGGAAAATGGTCGCTTCAGTTGAAGTATTTTTTTGTTTTGGCTCGGGCTGCGGTGGCTCATTAGGCTCGGAAGCCGCAAAAGCACGCCTCAATCGTTTGATAATCCGCTTAAGACGCATTTGCACTGCGTTGGTAGTGGAACCTGCGTTCAACCCCACCAACTCGTTGGCTTCAAAGCCTTCCCATTTGAATTTGCAGAGGAGCTCGTATTCAGCCGGAGACAGAACTCCATCCTGAAGCGCCTGCCTGAGAAGCTTGTCCAACAGCACGGAGGGTTCAGGTGTGGTCTCGGACACCGGCTCCGGCGTGACATCGCCAGGACCGCTCTGCACGACGGACAGCGACCGGCTCTCTCGCATTGCCCATCGCAGCAATTCCTTTCGGAAGTTGCGCACGAGAGCAACTGGAAGGTGGCCGTTCTGGTGCAGCATCATCGGGAGTCGTGCGGTTTCCAGAAACAGCAGGGATGCCTGTTGCGCTACGTCGTCAGGCGCCAACTGCGGAAATCGCACGCTTATGTCTCGACAGGTCTTGTGGATGGCGGGGGCGTACGCAGCGAGAAGCAATTGCTGCCCGAGTTCTTCGGCAGTCCCGTCCGCAATGGAATGAACCAATGCGTGCAGGATTGCGCTCCAAGCAATGTGGTTCACGATCTCGACGTCTTCGTGCTCGTGCAACTGCGCGATCACGTCAGCAGGCGAGTCGAAGTGGTTCAGGATTGGATACTTACTGGCAAGTGCCTGGAAGTGGATTCGGGCTGTTTGTGTGCTTAGCGAGTCGAGCAGTTCTTGTCAACCTGACATATAACACATTGGCAATTGTTCTCCTTCGGCATTTGATCGATGCTCCTGACGAAGGAATGCCAGGCAGTCGGAGCAAGGCCGATGAATTGTGCGGCAAGTCGGGAGACCTGCCATGACTCGTTCTCATTCCGACCACCATATTTCCTCCGTCACTTATAGAGAGGCCGAATTTCGGAAAAACCTCACCGAGTGTTTTGTACCGTGCGCTTTGGCGCTCACGCTGCTGGAGAGGCTGAAAATGGGAGAAGAGCGTCACAGCGCATCACCGAACGTCACTTATGACATGGAGCGGCAGAGGCGGAATTCAATGAGGGTAGCGGGACTGTATCTCAGAAACCTTTGCGAAGCAACGATCTGCCTCGCGCTGCCGACCTAACATCTGCAACGTGATGCCCTTATTCTTCCAGGCGCGAGCGTCGTTTGGATCAACCTGAATTGCTCTTTCGTAGCTCTGAACCGCCTCCTCCAGGCGACCGAGATGGTTAAGACTGTTTCCTCTGTTATTCCAAGCCATTGAATCCCTCGGGTCGAGGACGACTGCCCTGTCGAGCGCTTGCAGCGCCTCCTGGAATCGGCCCAGTCTGTTGAGCGTGTCTCCTTTATTGTTCAACGCAGTGGTGTTCGTCGGATCGAAGCCCAACGCGGTGTCAAAACAAGCTATTGCCTCCTCCAAACTGCCAAGGCCATCAAGAGAATTCCCCTTATTGATCCACAGTCCTACAGATTTCGGATGGAGCCGGATTCCCTTCGAACAGCACGCTAGACCTTCATTAAACCGTTCGCATGTATTCAACAAGTCGGCCACATTGTTCCATGTATCCTCGTCTGTTGGCTCCAGATCGAGTGCGGCTTGGAATGATTCAATGGCTTCGGCATACTGCTCCGAGTCCCGATAAGCTAAGCCCTTGTTCCTCCAAAAATCTGCATGGTTCTGCAACTGGAGTGCGCGATCGTAACATGCTATTGCCTCGCCGATTCGGCTAAGTCGCTTTAGGCAGACACCCTTTTGATTCCACGCGTCAGCGCTGCGTGGATTCTGAACAAGTACAAGTTCGTAGCTACTGAGGGCCTCATCGAACCGTGAGAGCATAAATAGTGCATCGGCTCGCCACCTCCATCCGACAGGATTCTGGGGATCGACCTTAATCAACCTGTCAAGAATCGCCAAGGCATCTTTTGTCTGGGAGCGCCGTGAGAGCGACGACGCCTTGCCCAACAGCGCAGGTACGCAGGATGAATCGATGCTGAGTGCTCGCTCAAAACACTTGGCGGCCTCATCATCGCGGCCGATCTCCAACAGGAAATTGCCTTTGTTTGCCCAGAGCGTCGGCTCTTCAGGGCGCAGTGAGAGGGCGCGGGTATAGCACTCCTCCGCGTCTGCTGATTGGCCGAGACTGCGGAGGACGTTTCCTTTGCCCGTCCATGCATACGCGTGGTCCCGAGCAAGATGCAATGCAGCATCGAAGCAGAGAAGCGCCTCTTCAAACCTGCGTAATGTGGCTAGACTGTTGCCCTTGTTCGTCCAGTCCGAAACCGTCATCTGTTGCGGCTCTGGTCCGCACATGATTTCGAAGGTCTCCATAGGCACAGCATGGGCGATGCTGCCCGGCCGAGGCGTGGGAAAGGACGAAGTAAGAAGGTGGGTGAGGCTCTTCCTCAGATCAGCAAAGCTCTGGTAGCGATCTGATGCGGTCTTCGCCAAGCACCGCTCGATGATCGGGAAGAGGTGTGAATCGAGCTTTGGAACACGGGCTTCGCTGTGCAAGGCGAACATCTTCAGCCAGTACTGCGTGGAATCCGCTGGCGAAGCCTTCTGAGGCGGCAGTGCGAAAAAGGGTGGCCGCCCTCCCGAAACCATTTGGTACATCACGACGCCGAATGCGTAAATATCACTGCGTTCGTCACAAGCGGAGGAGTCGAGAAACTGCTCGGGTGGCATGTGCGTGGGTGTGCCGATGGCAGCCCCATGGACAGTCTGCATTGAGAGGCCGACACTGTCCTCGTGAACATGAATCGCGACGTTCTGGGGCCTCGAAGCAAAGACGAGAACCCCAGCCAGGCCAAAATCCGCAATTCTTAGCGTTCGATCATCACTAATGAGAATATTGGCCGGTTTTATGTCCCGATGACAGCGCAAGCCTTTTGCATAAGCATGTTCCATTCCGTGACAGAACTGAATTGACCAGGTAAGGCTCTGGCGCAGATCTGGAGGCTGATGCCGCAAATAACCAGCCAGACTGTTCAGTCCTGATTGATCCGGTGCGATGTAGTCCATCGCGATGTACAGTCGATCCCCAATTTCATCGACAAAATGCGCGTGGACGATGTATGGGTGGCGACCCATTTCCACCCAAATCCGCGCTTCCCGCCGAAACTGTTCTCGAACTGTCTCGTCTTGGAGATACTCATCTCGAAACGTCTTCAACGCGTAGACTGAATGCGTTTCGTGCGAATAGACGAGGTAGACGACGCCAAATCCACCAGCGCCCAATTGGGAATAAACTTCGTATTTTTGGCCGATGAATTGCCGCGCCCGAATCTCCGGAGTCCCCGTCGGAACTGCCGACTGTTCGGGAGCGGGCGCTGGACTGCCCGAATCTGCGCCTGGGCCCCGAAAGCTCCAAAAGTTCTTCATGCTATTGAGGAGCGCCGCCAGTGCCTTCTTACGGCAACCCGGCTATGCTTGCACCGTAACGGCGCCACTCGGTTCGATTACCTGCAGAGCCGTTCGCAGCTTGTTATCCGCTGTAAGGATCACGTCGCCATCTTCTGCATACAGCGGCAAAGTCATGTCTGCCCAGTCATCACGCGTTGAGGAGGGGTCGAAATTCCATTTCTGATTGCTCCACGCGCGTGACCAAGCTAGCAAGTGATACAGAATCGAAAGGAAAAGCCGCCGTAGGTGTTGGTTGTTGCCAATGGCGACTTCATACAACTTTTGTGGATCGCTCACCTGCACCTGCCGAGTCGAGCCGTTGGATATCCAATCCGCCACCATAGATTGGAAAGAGGGAAGGCACGTGATTGCCTCCTCGATGGTGGCAAACTTGCGCTTTGCGGCTTGTGAAGTGATCCGCTGGCGAAAGACTTTCGCCTTGTCGAACATCGCGCCGCCGAAGGCCCGGTTTTTGTCTTTGATACGCTGCGCCTCTCGGATGTGATCAGCGCAAGGACCCCCCGCCAGCACATTCTTCAACGTGCATTTCCCGTCTGGCATGAAAGGCGTGAACGAGACGATCTCAGTGGCACCCAGAGCTGCCACCCTTTCAAGGGTGTCGGCAACACTCATTCCCCAGCGGAGAGGAAATTGATTCAGAGTAGAAAAGATCGCCGATGCTTGGGGATTAAGTACGATTTCGGCCAATACAAATTCGGATAGTGTGATGGCCACGACTCTACTCCGTCGGACGATGCCGGAGAGGTGAAGGGCCTGGTTGCTGTCGAGGACCGCGTGCACGCGACTTGTGTCCTCTCATCCTCGGGTGTCGTTCCAAAGCACGACCATTCTGCGGGAGCAGAATAATAGCAATCAGGGTCAGGCCGTCAAGGGGATTTCTAGCGCGTCAGCTTAACTCTTGCTTAAACCCACCAAAATCTCCATGTAGCGGTTGAAACACGGGGAGCAGCAGGTGATGTGCTGCCGGGCTGATTGCTCAGCTTGTTTTGGGCGCTCGGCCAAAGTCTTCAGTTGGGATTCGGGTGGACAGCCTGTGCGCTGCGGGTTTGGGAAATCTGTGGACAGATACGCTTTGGCGGAATTCAGGAACTCCTCTTCGCTAACCTCGGGAGTGTCTTTTCGCTTCTTTTTGATTCCCATTTGCAGTATCAGTCCATAGCGTCTGACATAAGTGTCCCACCTGTCCGGCTCGTTTGCTAATTCGGCCTCTTGAACATCTTGAGTCTCCCGAAGGCACGACGAAACGCCTGGCTGAACTTTTTCTCCGCCGCATGGGCTGAGGTTCCGTTGATTCTGCCGATTTCCTCCCAGGAAAAGCCCCTCATTCGCAATGCGAACATGTCTTGCGTAACGGGGTCGCATCGAGCGAGGAACTCATCCGTCAGAATCTTGATCATCAATTGCCGCGACGGATCGGTCCACCGGGGCAATTCTTGGCCCGCCTCGCTGGAACTGACCAGA
>JBHGAZ010000046.1:0-26726 GCA_041946765.1 Terriglobales bacterium | reverse complement strand
GGAAACCCTATTATCACCAGAGTCCTCGATGAAAATAGGGATTCCTCGGCGGTTCGGCTGCGCTAGCCGCCTCGGAATGACAACTCCTAAGACTTAGTATCCAAAATCCGCCGGCGCGGCATATGCGTGCTGCTTCGTCCTTAGCGATTCCACGCGCGCATCCCCAAGTAGCCGCAGATATTCCGGCCGGTCCTTCACCCCATACACCCACCGCCCCAGCCACACATCCATATCCGCCTGCGTCTTTGTCTGGGCGTGATAGGCGCTGAAGAAATCGTCATCGCGCTTATAGTAGCCCTGCACCGGCGAAGGATGCGCTCCCATCGGACACTCAACTACCGCGCTGACCAGAAATCCGGGAATAACAGTGCGGTTCGGGTCGCTGGCGATGACCTCGGGCACAACCACCTCATCTGCAACGACGATCACGCGCCTGGCCGCGCGCGCCGCCTCGATCATGACGCCAAAATTTCCCCAGCAGTGCGAGTTGCCCTCAGCATCGGCTCGCTGCAGATGGATGATGGCAACATCTGGCGTGACCGCGCGCACGGCGTGCAGCCTCTCACCCGTAAACGGCGCCGTGAACTCCGTGATCAGTTCGCTATTACGCGGGACATCGCTGCCCAGGCCGGTGCGCGTCGGCAAGAATGGCACCCCCATGGCTGCGGCCTGAAGCGCCAACGCCACCGTGAAGTTGGTCATGTTAGTGACTTTGATTTCGCCCCCCTCAACAGCGCGGCGGAAATTATACGCCAGCCCCATCATCACATTTCCGACCCATGCCGCAATCACGTGACGGACACAGCCGGCGCCGATGAGCTGATCGAAAAGGATGTCCGAGATGGGACCGATCAGTGTCAGATCGCGTTTCTTCTGCCGTATGATCTCGTGGCCGGCGGCGAAAGGGATCATCTGCTCAAGCTGCAGTCCGAGGGCGACTGAGCTGCCGTCGGGGACGAACTCGGCAATGGCGTCGCGCATGGAGAGGAGCTTAGACATACCGCATTCCTGATCACCAGATCACCCGATTTCCCGATGGCCCGATTATCTTCCCTTCCACACCGGCCTGCGCTTCTCCAGAAAGCTTGCGATTCCCTCCTGCGCGTCTTCCGTGCGCATGAGTTCGTCGAAATAGATGGCTTCCACGTTTTCCAGGCGCTTATCGAGTTCAGCGGGACCACAACTGTAAAACGCCTTCTTCGCAAAAGCCAGCGCCGCAGGGCTGAGCGACACGATCCGCTGCCCGACCTCGTCCACCAGATGATCGAGTTCGTCTTCGTGCACTGCGTCGTTGGCAAGGCCCATGTGGAAGGCCTCGTCGCCATGAAAGGTGCGGCCGGTCAGGATCAGCTCGGCGGCACGCTTCTGGCCGACCACCGCCGACAACGCTACCGTCGCGACCGGCGGAAAGCACGCCAGATTGATCTCGGGAAACCGCCAGGTCGATGTCTCTGTGCAAAAGACCATATCGCAGACCAGCGCCAGCTCCGCGCCCCCGCCCATGCAGTGCCCCCGCACGGCGGCGATCGTCACCTTCTTCGTTGCTGTGATAGCGCGGATCACTGAATGCATTTTAGTCAGCATCATGCGGGCGCGGTCTCGCGCGTGCGCCGCGATGTCCACACCAGCCGAGAACGCGCGTTCGCTGCCAGCCAGAACAAGCAGCGAGATATCGCTGCGCTGATCGAGGTGCTCGATTGCCTCCAGCAGCTCGTCCATCATGGGCAGGTCAATGATGTTCAGCGGCGGATTCGCCAGCGTGATGCGCGCAGCGGGCGGAGCCACATTGAGCGCGATCTTCTTATAACTCGTCTCAATGTTCGTCAGCATTCCGAGCCTCACATGATCGGAACCGATTTCCCAATTCCCCCATTTCCCGATCGCCCGAGCGCACAGTTCACTTAGTCCAGAACCCCTCTTTATCATAGTCGCGGATGACGGCCAGCTCCTCCGTCGTTGGCTCATTGGTGAAAACAACGTCCTTCCCGACGCGCAGCGGCCAACCGGTATTAGCCAACACGTCTTCAACCGTCAGGCCCGGGTGCACGGAGGCTAGATACGCCTCGCCGTCCTCCCCGAACCGCAGCACCGCCTTCGTCGTAATCACCGCCGCCGGACCACCTCGCGGCAAGCCGACGCGCTGGCGCCAACCGCGTCCGTCGCCATTGCCCGGGCTGGTGATGTACGAGACCCGCTCAGGCAAGCGGCGTCTGGAGTGTTCCAGCAGCGCCACAAAGCGGTGCGACAGCGAAGCAATGTCACATGCGCCGCCCGAGCCGGGCAGACGCGTCACGCCATTCGGCCCGCGCACTTCGGTCGAGTTCAGGTTGCCGAAGCGGTCCACCTCGGCCGCACCCAGAAACCCAAGGTCAACCCGGCCCGATTGCAGCAGCGACATGACGCCCATCATGTCCAGACACTCAATGGCTCCCTTGATGTTGGGGGGATCGGCCATGGTGTAGATCAGCTCAGACGCCGGCGTCGCCCGGATGACGCCGTTTTCAAACAGCCCCACTGCGCACGGAGCGTGCGTGCGCTTGGCCACCACAAAAGCAATCAGCGGCAACCGCATGCCTACAAAGACGACCTCGCCATCGCGAATTTCCCGCGCGGCGGCAGCCACCATTAGCTCGCTCAGCGAGTAGGGGCGTGCTTCAATGCTAGTGCTGGCCATAAGGATTGGTGATTTGTAATTCGCAATTTGTAATTCGCAAATTAAGAGCACGCTTTGCCCGACATCTGCACAGGTAATGGGCGCTTCCCGTGACAAAACATCCTTCTACAGCGATATTTTGCAAACTACAAAATCCCAATTAAATTACAAATTAATCGCGCTTTTCCGCACCTCGCCAATGGTTTCGAATGGGTCGCGCGCGCCGACCTTCGGCGCGATCCAATTCTTCTCGTTGGCAATGATCTCGACCAGCAATTTCTTGTCTTCCTCGGTCGGGAGGAACCGAGGAAGGTCGCGCTCGTACTCCTTGTCGTCCATTGGTTGCCCGGTCTGCGGGTGAAACTTCAAATGCGCCCAGCGGCCGATGGAGCGGTTGAACTTGATGTCCGGCACATAAAGCTTCGTCTCGCCCGACGCTAAGTAATGGTTAAGCCGCTCGATCAGTCCGGCGACCTCATCCCGATACAGGCGGCGGTTGTAGTCGTTCAGGTCATCGAGTTCGGGCGCATTAGGATTGCGCGGCTCATCGTAGCGTCCCTTAATTCCCCAGACGTAGGCCCAATGCGCCGAAGAGGAATGGTCCGTGCCAAAGAGGTCGTAAGATTCGGAAATCCACTTATTGAGATATTTCTGGATGAGCCATCCTGGGACCTTGCCCGCCTTCACCACGCGGGCGAGTCCGTCGTTGCCAGTCCCCATGTGGAAGGCTTCTTCCCGCAACATGTACGACATGGACCGTCCCAGCGGCGCAAAGGCTGAGTACTTCAGCATCTGCAACTGGAATTTGCCGTCGCGGTCCACGAAATCGGTGTAGGTGAAGAAGTCCATCCAGTTGTCCACGTCCACGTTGAAGGCGCCTAGCAGACGCTTGTTTTCAAAGGCGCGGCGCTCCAGCATCTTCTGCGCTTCAACCTTCCCCGAGTAGCCGAAATGATTGATCAGCAGCGCGCACATTTGCCAGCCGTGGCGCATTTCCTCGATCCACACCCGCATCAGCGCGCGCCGGTCGTAGTCGGTAGGCGCAGTCTCGTAAAGATAGCGTTGCTGCTCGACACTGGCAAACTCCGTGTCGCCCTGGTAGACGATCAGGTTCATTAGCGCATCGCGGATTTGCTGTGTGGGGATCTGCAGCAGGTTTTCCCACTTGAGACGCCCCTTATAGTGGCCGAACTGGATTTCATCTGTCTCAATCGCGCCGTAAAGAGTATCGAACTGAAATCCTCCAACCTCTTGCTGGTTGATACCGATTTCGTTCCTCCACTCGTGAAACAAGCCGACCCAGTCGCTGAAAGTGCCGACCTTTGCGATTTTGCCAGGCATGATGATTCCTCGCATGGAAAAAGCAGATCCTTCGCGGCTTCGCCGCTCGGGATGACGCCGGGGGGCTCAGACGTCCCCCGCCAAACAGCGTCATTTTGCTGTGAACGTTGCCGGCCGCTTTTCGACGTACGCGGCCAGACCTTCCTTGGCATCTTCGCTCTGGAAAAGGAGCTGCTGATTTTCGCGCTCCAGCGCCAAAGCAGCTTCCAGCGGAATTTCCCAACCGGTCTGGACGGCGCGCTTGATGCGTCCCACGGCCTTTGCCGCCTTGTTCGGCGGACAGAACTGGCGCGCGTACTCCAGCACGTTGTCCATGAAGTCTTCACGCTCAAAAACCTGGTTGACCAGCCCCAGTTCCTCGGCCTCTTCGAAAGAAAACGTGTTGCCAGTAACAATCAGCTCAATGGCTTTCGACTTCCCCACCAGCCGCGACAGGCGCTGCGTCCCGCCGGTGCCGGGCAAGACACCCAGGTTGACCTCGGGCAGCCCGATTCTTCCCGCATCGCGGCGGGCGATGCGCAGATCGGCGGCCATGGCGATCTCCAGTCCGCCGCCGACGGCGTGCCCGTTGAGCGCGGCTATGACCAGCTTGGGCGTGTGTTCCAGCCGTAGCAGAGTCTCGTTCGCGTGCAGGCAAAAGTAGTATTTGAATGTGGGGTCCGCGCTCGCAAGCATCCTGATGTTGGCGCCGGCGGAGAAGAATTTTTCCCCCGCGCCCGTCAGCACGATCACGTGGACGTCGTTGTCCATGCGGGCCTTCAGAATGGCGTCGTCGAGCTGCCGGTTCATTTCGTAGGTGTACGTGTTGGCCGGCGGATCGTCCATGGTGATGATCGCCACTCCCGCCTCGGTGCGGTATTGAATCAGCGGCCTGGTGTCCACCGTCTGGGTGATTGTTGCCATACGCAAGCTCCTTTGCGACTACATGACTTCAGATGCGGGCGCCCGCCAACAAGCAACAAGCCACAAGCACCAAGCAATAAGCTTTTTCACCAGTCCGGCGGCCCAGAACGCCGGCTCTTGGCTTTTTCCAGGGCGTCTGCTGAGCGTGGCCAAGGGATGGAGTTTTGAGTGCCCAAGCTCAGAGCTAAGGGCTAAGAGCTAATTCCTGATATCCGCCATCAGCCGCTCAATCTCGGCCTTTGCGTCTGCCGTGAGCGGCAGCAACGGCAGGCGCACCGGACCGCCGTAATATCCGTTCAAATCCATGGCGTACTTGACCCCCGGAATACTGAGGTCCCCGGCGACGCGCTGGGCCGCCGCAGCTACGCGCCGCTGTTTCTGCTGCGCCAGAGTGATGTCACCTTCGTTAAACGCGGCATAGATTTCGTACATCGCGGTGGGCGCAGGATCGGCAAAGGCCACAATGCCACCCACCGCGCCGGCGGCAAGCGACGGCTCCAACTTCTGCGCCGAGCCCACCAGCACCTGGAAGCCAACTTCTTTCTGCCGCGTCTTCAAGCCTGACCGAACTTTCACTGCCGCCGACGAAGGCGTACCCAAAGTCGCTGCGGACACAAGGCCGCCGCCAGAAGCGGCTTTGGCAGCGGCAGCGCTGAGCATGCGCGCAGTCACGGCTGAAAACGTTTCCGTCACGGTAGCAGCGCGCTTGACGTGGCGCGTGCGCTCAACCATCTCCTTCACTTTCTCAATCGCGCCGCTGGATTCCTTGATGCCGATGATGTTCGGGTGCTCGGTCAACTCGATCACGATTTCAGCGGGAATGTCGTATCCGGTAGCCTGAGGAAAGTTGTAGATGACAACCGGTAACGGCGAGCGGTCGGCGACGAAACGGTAGAACGCCAGCATGTTTTCCGGCCGGTTGATCTGGTTGCGGTAGTAATGCGGCGTGCGCACCATGGCCACGTCATAGCCGAGCGACGCCGCATACTCTGTCAGACGCAAGGTCTCGATTGCCGACTCGATGCCGGTCCCGGCAATCAGCACTTTCTCCGGCGCAGCCGATTCGCGCGCGCACTTCAGCACCTCACGACGCTCGTCGTCGGACAGCAGGATGGCCTCCCCCGTCGAACCTAACACCACCATGCCGGCGATGGGAGTTTTCGAATAGCGTTCAACATTGTGCTGAAGCTTGCGGAAATAAATCTTACCGTCAGAGTAGAACGGCGTAGTGATGGGAGGAAAAATGCCGTGCAGCAGCATGGTACTTGCAGGCCTCAATCGGCTGTTATCGGCTTGGCCGTCGCGCCCCGCTCCGCATGCAGCGTCTGCAGCGCCTGGACGCGCACTTCCCCGCGCTGCAGAGCGGCGATCCCCTCAGCCGCGGCGCGCGCCGCTGCCAGCGTGGTGATCGTCGGGATATGATGCGTAATGGCGGCGCGCCGGATCGCCTTTTCGTCAAAATACGGGTCCGGTCCGTGCGGAGTGTTGATCACTAACTGGATGCGGTCTCCCTTGATGTAATCCACCACGTGGGGCCGGCCTTCCTTGACTTTGAAGACACGTTCCACTTCCAACCCCTCGGCCTGGAGCGCGTCGGCAGTGCCGTGGGTGGCGACCAGCTTGAATCCCAGTTCGGCGAAGCGCCGGGCCACAGCGGCGACGTAAGGTTTATCGCGACGATTCACGCTTACGAAAACGGTACCGCTTGTGGGCAGCGTCTGGCCGGCGGCGATCTGCGCCTTGGCGAACGCCTCTCCGAAGTTGTCCGCGACCCCCATGACTTCGCCCGTGGACTTCATCTCCGGACCAAGCACCGTGTCCACGCCCGGGAACTTCGACCACGGGAACACCGGCGACTTGACGAAGTAGTTGTCTCCAGTTGACAGGTCTGTGCCGCGCTCAATGTTTTCTGCCAGGAATTCGCGCAGCTTGCGTCCGGTCATCAGCCGGGCGGCGATTTTCGCCAGCGGCACTCCTGTCGCCTTCGAGACATACGGCACTGTCCGCGATGCCCGCGGGTTTACCTCGAGCACGTACACCTTCTCCTGTTGAATCGCGTATTGCACGTTCATCAGGCCCACGACTTTCAACGCCCGCGCCATCTTGAAGGTGTATTCGCGAATGGTATTCAGGAGGTGCGCGGGAACGTCCACCGCCGGAAGTACGCAGGAAGAGTCGCCGCTGTGGATGCCGGCTTCCTCGATGTGCTGCATGATGCCGCCGATCACCACATCTTCGCCGTCCGACAGGCAGTCCACGTCAATCTCGATCGCCGATTCCAGAAAGTGGTCAATCAGCACTGGCCGCTCCTGCGAGTACTCGACTGCCTCTTTCATGTAGCGGATCACCGTGTCGTCGTCATACGCGATGACCATCGCGCGCCCGCCCAGCACGTATGACGGCCGCACCAGCACCGGATAATTGGCGCGGTTGGCGCCGGCTACTGCTTCCTCAATGCTCGTCGCCGTAGCGCCCGGCGGCTGCGGGATGCCGAGTTCTTCCAGCAATTTTCCAAATCGCTTGCGATCTTCAGCCAGATCAATGGATTCAGGCGAGGTGCCGATGATAGAGACGCCCGCGGCCTTCAGCGGCAGCGCCAGGTTCAGCGGAGTCTGCCCACCATACTGCACAATCACGCCTACGGGTGCGCCGCCGGAGGTTTCGTGTTGATAGACGGCCAGCACATCTTCCAGCGTCAGCGGCTCGAAATAGAGACGGTCGCTGGTGTCGTAGTCCGTGGAGACCGTCTCCGGATTGCAGTTGATCATGATGGTTTCGTATCCATCATCGTGCAGCGCGAACGAGGCATGACAGCAGCAATAATCGAACTCGATTCCCTGCCCGATGCGGTTGGGCCCGCTGCCCAGAATAATGATCTTCTTCTTTGTGGTCGGCGGGGCCTCGCTTTCCTCTTCGTATGTCGAGTAGAGGTAGGGCGTGTAACTTTCAAATTCAGCGGCGCAGGTGTCCACGTGCTTGTAAACCGGGACCACGCCGTGCTTTTCACGCAGGCGTCGCACCGCGTCCGCCGCGCCCTTGCCATTGCTGACTTGCCACACGTCGGCCAGGCGCGCGTCGGAAAGTCCCATGCGCTTGGCTTGGCGGAGCTCCGCCGCAGTCAACGAATCGATGGACCGCTTCGCCAGCGCGGCTTGCTCGTCGCTGATCTCCTTGAGCTGAAACAGGAACCACGGATCAATTCCCGTCAGCTTGGCCAATTGCATGATGTCGTGGCCGGTGCGCAACGCGTATCGCAAATAGGCGAGCCGCTCGGGATGCGGTGTCACCAGGCGCTGCGTCAGAATGCGCGGCTCGATTTTCTCTGAGCCGACCTTCTTCCCCGTTTCCAGCGAGCGCACGCCTTTCAACAGAGCTTCCTTGAATGTGCGCCCGATCGCCATCACTTCGCCCACAGACTTCATCTGCGGCCCCAGACTTTCATCCGCACCGGGGAATTTTTCAAATTGCCATTTCGGGATCTTGACCACAACATAATCGAGCGTGGGCTCGAAGCAGGCGGGTGTCTTGCGCGTGATGTCGTTGGGAATTTCGTCCAGCGTGTAGCCGACCGCGAGTTTCGCCGCAATCTTGGCGATTGGAAAGCCCGTAGCCTTGCTGGCCAGCGCCGAAGAACGGGATACGCGCGGGTTCATCTCGATCACCACCATGCGTCCGGTCATGGGATGGACGGCGAACTGTATGTTCGACCCGCCCGTCTCCACGCCAATTTCGCGGATCACCTTGATCGCAGCGTCCCGCATGGCCTGATACTCGCGGTCAGTCAGGGTCTGCGCTGGCGCCACGGTGATTGAATCGCCCGTGTGCACGCCCATGGGGTCGAAGTTCTCGATCGAGCAGACGACGATGACGTTGTCGGCGAGGTCGCGCATCACCTCCAGCTCATACTCTTTCCAACCCAGCACCGACTCTTCAAGCAGCACTTCATGTACTGGCGATAAATCCAAGCCGCGCGCCAGAATTTCCAGCAGCTCTTCGCGGTTGTATGCGATCCCGCCGCCGGTTCCGCCCAGGGTAAACGACGGTCGAATGATGATAGGGAAACCAAGCTTGGTGGAAAATTCCAAGCCGTCTTTCAGATTGTTGACCAGCGCCGAGCGGGGGACGTCCAGGCCGATGCGGTTCATGGCGTCTTTGAACAGCAGCCGGTCCTCGGCCATCTTGATGGCGCGCAACTGCGCCCCGATCAATTGCACGTCGTATTTTTCCAGCACGCCGCTGTCGGCGAGCTCGACCGCCAGATTCAGCGCCGTCTGACCACCCACCGTGGGCAGCAGGGCAAATCCCTTGCCCCCACACATGCGCGCTTCCGTGCACATGATCTCGTCCAGATAAGCGCGGGTCAGCGGCTCAATGTAGGTGCGGTCGGCAAACTCCGGGTCGGTCATGATGGTGGCCGGATTGGAGTTCGCCAGCACCACTTCGTAACCCTCGGCCTTCAGCGCCTTGCAGGCCTGCGTGCCGGAGTAGTCGAACTCCGCCGACTGGCCGATAACAATCGGCCCCGACCCGATCACCAGAACTTTCGAAATGTCGTTGCGACGTGGCATTTAGTTGGTTCGAATTCCGTCAGTGGATGCAAACATCATTTCATCCGTAAGAGCTTTGAAGGGGCGCGCCTTCTGTAGTCTTTCCTCACTTCCTCTTCCACTCCTCCATCATCTTCACGAAATCCTTGAACAGGTAATGCGAGTCATGGGGACCGGGAGAGGCCTCAGGGTGGTACTGGACACTGAACAGCGGCAGACTACGATGGCGCATACCCTCCAGCGTGTTGTCATTGAGATCAATGTGCGTCAGCTCAATGTCGTTCAAGTTGAGCGACTCCGGATCCACGGCGAAATTGTGATTGTGCGCCGTGATCTCAACTTTCCCGCTCTGAAGCTGCTTCACCGGATGATTGCCGCCATGGTGCCCAAATTTAAGCTTGTACGTTTTCCCGCCAAACGCCAACCCGATCAACTGATGGCCGAGGCAGATACCGAAGATCGGGACCTTGCCGGCCATCCGGCGTATGTTCTCATGCGCATACGTGCACGGCTCCGGATCGCCCGGCCCATTGGACAGGAACACGCCGTCCGGCTTCATGGCGAGCACGTCCGCGGCGGGCATCTGCGCGGGGACAACGGTCACTCGGCAGCACTCGCCCACGAGCATTCGCAGAATGTTGTACTTGATGCCGTAGTCGTAAGCGACCACGTGATACCTTGGCTCTGGCGCGCTGATCACCGTTCCTGGCGCAATGGGCGCTCGGCTCCACTCGTAACAATCCTTGGTTGTGACCATTTTGGCCAGATCGGTGCCGTCTATCTTGGGGATGGATCGCGTCTTGGCAACCAGCTTTGAAACGTCGGTTTCGGTCGTGGAAATCACACCCCGCTGCACACCCCGATCGCGCAAGTGGCGCACCAAGGCGCGGGTGTCAATATCAGCTATGACCGGGATACGGAAGCGCTCGAGGTACTCCTCAGTAACCTGCTGCGACCGCCAGTTGCTGCTGACTGGCGAGAACTCACGCACCACCAGTCCTTCGATGTATGGCTTCGCCGCTTCCTGGTCGTCAGGATTGGTACCGTAATTGCCGATTTCGGGGTTGGTCAGACAAACGATCTGGCCCGCGTAGGAAGGATCGGTAAAGATCTCCTGATAGCCAGTAATTGAGGTGTTAAAAACGACTTCCCCGTAACCTTCGCGTGTTGCTCCGTAACCTTTGCCGCGGAAGACGCGACCGTCTTCGAGCGCAAGGATTGCCTGCATTCGATCTCCGGGGATTGGTAGATTTTTTTCATTTTAACAGAACGGCCAGCTACTCACATGCGGCAAATTTGAAGAAAAAAATCGTTAGCTGCTATGAATTCTGCAAACATCATTCCGCAGTCGCGCGCGTCACTTGGGCCAGAGTGTTCGTCACTGTTCCAGACTGGAATGGATCCTGCGTTTGCCCAGCCGCAGAAAAGTCACGAGGAATGTCACCACGCCCAGCAATACGCTGAAGGGCATCACGATTTGGTTCAGGACATTATCCAGCTCCGGAGTAATCGCTGGATTCATTGGACCGCGAAAAAGCTCTATCAGCAGGCCCAGGAACGTAATCAGGTAGAAGCTGACCCCGCAGGCAACTACGCCAAAGAACGCCGCCAGCCAGAAACGCTTGCCGAACAAATCCCTTCACTCCATCAATTCGGAAGCCCTGTCTTGTTCGATGAAAGTGAGAGGCTGGAGATTGCTTGTCCTATTTCATTTCAGCGTGCCCGCTTTATCGAATGGCCAATAGACGAATACTGCCTTGCCATAGATATAGCGCTCAGCGACGGGTCCGAAATCGCGGCTGTCATTGGACATATTGCGGTGATCGCCCAGCAGGTAGTACGAGTGGGGAGGCACCATGACCTCGGGATAGGAGCGGTAATCCCGGTAATATTCCGGAATATAGCGCTCGCGCAGCGGCCGGTCGTTTACGAACACCACGCCGTCTTCGATCCTGATCCGGTCGCCGGAGACGCCGATCACGCGCTTGATGTAGCTTTTTCGCAGATCGCGCGGATAGCGGAAAACGACTACATCTCCCCGGCTGATGGGCTCCACATGGTAGACAAACTTGTTTATGAAAATGCGCTCCTGGTCGCTCAGGCCCGGCAGCATGCTGGTGCCTTCCACCTTCACCGGCTGGTAGAGAAACATAATGATGAAGCCGGCAATTCCCAGCGAAACCAGCAGGTCGCGCATCCAGGCAGCTAGGGTTGCCCCTGAGCTGTCGGCTTTGTTCTCCTGGTAACGTCCCGCCTCTGCGCAATCCATACGAATGGCCGCCGCAGGCGAGCCGCTTTTATTTCCTGGAGGCGAGTCTGTTATTTTGCTTGCTGAGGCCCTGAGGGTCAGCTCCGGCCGCGTTCCCGATTCGGCTTCCATGTCTCTGCGATTATAAGACAACGGGCTACCGGACGAGACTCCCCCGTACATGAAACCAGCTACTCCGAATTCGCATCTCATAGGCGGTGCTCATGGGCAAAGTCCGCGGCTTTCGCGTACAATAGGATTGATTCCGGCGCCGGTTCGGAGAAGGGCTTTCTTTCCAATCTCCGCAAACATCTGACAAGAAAGTAGTTGTGCACCCGCGCTGGATTTGTTGTGCCCTGTCCAAGTGGGCCCGAGTTTTCTGATAGTTATAGACGGAGTGACCGTGAAGGTCAGTAGTCCGCCCAGCGGTTGACCCGCAAAGCCGAATTGCCGTATAACGTGCTCGCTCGGGTCCCCATGGAGCCTGATTCTTCCTAATGGACAGCGTGCGCATCCGATTTCCAATGGCTATCGTTTCGAGAGTGCGATTCGATGAAGAACAAGAACACGGCGCGAGGCAAGTCCTCGGCTGTCCGAACCCAAAAAAAGCCAGTAGCTAAGACTGGCGCCGGGCGTGTACTGCATATGTCAGGTAAAGCTGCATCTTCCCGAAAGTCCACTCCAGACCCCAGCTACACTCAAGCGGTACAGAACTACCAGGACGGCCTGCGCGCTCTGCAGGAGCGTAAGTTCGAGCGCGCTAAGAGCTTGTTTCAAAAGGTAGTTGCGTCCTCGAGCAAGGAGCTGGCCGACCGTGCGGCTGTGCATCTGAACACCTGCAATCAGCACTTGCAGCCGGGCTCTACCAGCTTCAAGACTCCGGAAGAGCACTATGACTATGCCGTGTCGCTGATCAACGTGGGCGAATACCTGGAGGCTCGTGAGCACCTGGAAAAGATCCTGAAGCAGGCCCCTAATGCCGACTACGCCTTCTACGGCATGGCCGTTCTCGATTGCCTCACCAGCCACTTCGAAAGTTCGCTCCGGCACTTGAGCGAGGCCATCCGGTTGAACCCAGCCAATCGCTATCAGGCCCGCAACGACAGCGACTTCCGCAATCTGGCCGACGACCCACGCTTTACCGAACTGCTGTATCCCGAGAGTGGCGCGGAAGTGAACCTCCCTTCACCCCCAGGAATACGGCGCTAGGATCTTTCATGAGCGTGCAGAAACCGCGCCCTGCAATTGCCGAAACTCCCCGGCGCGGCATAAAGGTTGTGGCTATCGGGGGTGGGACTGGCCTGTCCACCCTCCTGCGCGGACTGAAGCGCTATGTCTTGGCTCCCGGCGCACGCCCCAGGTTGGCCAACTCCATTCGCGAGCTCTCTGCCGTAGTCACCGTCACCGACGATGGCGGCTCCAGCGGCAAGTTGCGCAAAGAGTTCAACATGCTTCCTCCGGGAGACATTCGCAACTGCATCGTGGCGCTCTCGGAAGACGAAGCCCTGCTGGCACGGCTTTTCCAGTTCCGGTTTCCGGGAGAATCAGCCCTCAGCGGACATAGCGTCGGCAACTTGTTCCTGACTGCCTTGACCGCCATGACCGGAGACTTTGCCGAGGCGGTGAACCTCTCCTCCGCCATCCTCGCCACTCGCGGTACCATCTACCCCGCCACTACAGCCAACGTGCAACTGGAAGCAGCAATGGATGATGGCTCTGTGGTAAAAGGTGAGACCAATATCACTGCGAGCACCAAACGGATTGTCGAGTTGCGCCTGGTGCCCTCTGATGTCACCCCGGTACCGCAAACGTTGGAGGCGATCGCCAGCGCCGACCTGATCACCATTGGCCCTGGGTCGCTGTTCACCAGCCTTGTTCCCAACCTGCTGGTGCGCGGCATCCCCGAAGCCATAATGGCATCGCGCGCCGTCAAGGTCTTCATTTGCAACCTAATGACTGAGGCAAATGAAAGTCTTGGTTTAACTGCATCCGGACACATCCGCGCTTTATACAAGCACGCTGGCTGCCGCTTCCTGGACTACGCGCTGGTCAACCGCAAGCCGGTTTCCGATGCAATGAAAGCTCAGTATGCGTTGGAAGGCGCGAGTCAGATCGTCGCAGATGTTCCTGAAATAGAGGCTCTCGGGGTGCGCCCGGTACTCGGCGATTTTCTGGAAGAAGCGGCCGTAGCCCGGCATGCCCATCGCCGGGTAGCACGTGTCTTAATGCGCATGGCAGCGGGTGCTCCGTCCCTTCCCCAAGTCCGCTTGCGGGCTCCGCTGGTTCCCAAGCAGAAGGTGCAGGACTCCAGCCAGCCTCCCTTGCGCAAACCGAAGAGTCGCGTTAAGGTGAGCGCGCATGTCGAGCTTGAATAAACCCCGAAACAATCGCAGGCGCAAAGCGCAGGTGCGCCACTCCTTAACAACCCACAGGAACGATGCGCAACCAACATCCCCCTCGTTCGCCATTGCCATCATGGCGGCGGGCAAGGGCACGCGGCTGAAATCAAAGCACCCCAAGGTGCTGCACCGCGCTGCTGGCAAACCGCTGCTGGAGTACGTGGTTGCAGCGGCCAGCCAGGTAGTTCCCGTCTCCGACATTTACGTCATCATCGGCCATGAAGCGGAGCGTGTACAGGAAGCGGTTGGGTCAACCGGCGTCAATTTTGTCCGGCAACTTGAGCAGCTCGGCACAGGACACGCGATCCTTACCGCCCGCAGCGCTCTCGAAAATTATGACTTCGTTCTTGTGCTCTCCGGGGACGTGCCACTGATCCGGCCTGAAACCATCCAGCGTGTCCGTGAATTCCATCTGGCCGCACAGGCGGCCATGACCATTCTCACCGCCGAACCGCCAGACCCGTTCGGTTATGGCCGCATTGTCCGCAAGAGCCGCAGCGCCAAGACACGTAGCGCCGGCTTCCTCGCCCGCACGTCCCAACACGAAGTTGCCGCGATAGTCGAACAAAAAGCACTGACCCAATCTCAGCTTGGCATTCGTGAAATCAACTCCGGTATTTACGCCTTCTGCACCCAGCCTCTGTTCAGCAACATTAAGCAGCTCACAACCGACAACCCCCACCACGAGTTCTACCTGACCGACATGGCCTCCATCCTCGTCCGGGCCGGGGAGAAGGTCGTGGCCCTTAAGTCGCAGGACCCGCAGGAAGTCCTGGGAGTAAACACGCGCCACGAACTGGCGGACCTCGACGCTCGCCTGCGCCGCCGCAAGTGTGAAGAGCTGATGCAAGCCGGCGTGACCATCTTCCGCCCCGAGACCTGCGTAATTGACGCCGACGTCTGCATTGAGCCGGACACCATTATTGAGCCATTCGTGCAAGTACTAGGCCGAAGCCGCATTGGTCCCGATTGTCACATCCGCTCTTATAGCGTTATTGAGAACTGCGAACTCGGCGCGGGCGTGCTGGTGCGCCCCGGATGCATCATGCAGGATTCCCGCGTCGCCAGCGGTGCGCTGTTGGGCCCGTACTGCCACCTGCGGCCGGGTAGCGAGATCGGCGAAGGCGCGCACGTCGGCAACTTCGTAGAGACCAAGAAAACCCGCCTCGGCAAAGGCTCCAAGGCGAACCACCTCACCTACCTGGGCGATTCCAGCATTGGCGAGAACGTGAACGTAGGCGCGGGCACAATCACCTGCAATTACGACGGCGTGCAGAAGCATCGGACGGTGATCGAAGACGACGCCTTCATCGGCAGCGACAGCATCCTCGTGGCGCCTGTCCGCATTGGGCGCGGTGCATATGTTGCCGCGGCGTCCTGCATCACCGAAGATGTCCCCGCCTACGCGCTCGCCCTGGGCCGTGCCCGCCAAACCAATAAAGAAAACTGGGCCAAGCAGAGACGCGAGCAGATGGCCGCAGCGAAGAAAACCTCTTGATCACAGAGGAAACAGGGGTCGGTTTAATTTGTAATTCCTCTGCGTCCTCTGCGTCCTCTGCGTTCCTGCTTTTGATGACCAGATCACCCGATTGCTGGGAATTATAAAGGCAGGAGGGAAGAAGAGCTACTGCCCGAAATCAAGCGTCACGCTCGCGAAGCTCGCATCAGTTCGAAGGCTGTGAGTTCGAAAACGCCTTGCGGGCAGGCTGTGCACTTGAAGCGGACCCCTTGTAGTCCGTGTACTTGATGATCTCGCGCAGCCTCACCCTCACCGAACGCCAGGATATCGTCCGAACGAGTAAAATGCGGGAAACCGGTACCCGTCAATCTGTTCCCGGTAGGTGACGAGAACGGGGTGAATCTCTTCCCAGACACTTGGCTCAAAGCAGCCGAGGCATCTTACGCCGCCTCCTGATCCGACTCTTCTTCTCCTTGCTCTTGCGCAGTACGTCGGGAACGCTCTTGCCGCAGGTCTTAACGATTTCTCGTCGCAAGTTCATCGCCGATTTTCAACTCGGGTAGAAAATGGGTCTTGCCCAGCTCCGTCGGGCAGCTACTTCCTTCTGCAATATACCCGTGTAAGCCGCGAGATTAGAAGCTAAGATCCGGCTGTTCCAGACCTGGAACGAGCTGGCTCAGGCCATGTCCCCAATGATTTCTAAAACCGAGGCACGTCTGAAGTTAGCCTGTCGCGCGATGCAGGTGTCCGGCGCGGCGGCGGCGTTGGGCCTCGGCAGTGGTAAATACGCCCGCGATCTGCGTCCCGCAGTGCATGCACTTCCCTTCTCGCAGATCATCCGTAAGCACGTCATGCCACGAGCGGCGCACGATGCGGCGCTTGCAACCTGGACACAGCGTGTCGCACCCATCGGAGAGAATGTTGCCTTCATATACGAACTTCACGCCCATCTGCATGGCTAGGGCACGGGCGCGGTGCAGCGTCTCCGGCGGTGTGGGCTGCTTGTCCCGTAATTTGAAATCCGGATGGAAGGCGGTAAAGTGTAGCGGGACGTCGTCGCCTAGGTTCTTGAGCACCCAATCACAGAGTTGCTTCAGCTCATCCTCTTTGTCATTGAGAGTTGGAATAATCAGGTTGGTGATCTCAAACCAGACGTTGGTTTCATGACGAAGCCATCGCAGCGTGTCCAGCACCGGCTGCAGGTGCGAAAGCGTCATCCTCGAATAGAACGTTTCCGTGAACGCCTTCAGGTCAATGTTGGCCGCGTCAATGTGCTCATAAATGTCGAAGAAGGCCTCCCGGCCGACATAGCCGTTCGACACCATCACAGTGTTGATACCGGCTTCGTGTGCCAGTCGTGCAATGTCAATCACATACTCGCCCCAAATCGTCGGCTCGTTGTAGGTGAACGCAATGTGCGGCGCGTCGTATCGCACCGCAAGGCCGACAACCTGCTCTGGCGTCAGTTCCCCGGCATTCACATGGTTGGAGCGGGCCTTGGAAATGTCCCAGTTCTGGCAGAAGAAGCACCCCATGTTGCAGCCGGCCGTGCCCAGTGACAGGATGTGAGTACCAGGGAAAAAATGGTTCAGTGGCTTTTTCTCTATAGGATCCATGGCCAGCGCGGCGGGACGCCCGTAGCCGGTCTGGATTAACCGTCCGTTCTGGTTTTTGCGGATAAAACAGAACCCCGGCTGTCCCTCGCCGATGTGGCAGTGCCGCGGGCAGAGGTAACAGTGCAGACGGCCGTCGGCCATCCGCTCCCACCAGCGCGCTGCATGCACTGCGGAGTTAATTGCTGAAGCCACTCTGCTATTGTAACGCCGCTGTGAACACGGATTTCCGGCGCAGACAAATCCCGAATCGGCCAAGAAGCACTTAAACGAAGAAGAGAAAAGCCTGCCGCGGACGCCGGTCAGGGTCATGGTGGAGAGCGTCCGCGGCAGCTCAGAGGCGCCCGGCGGCGCGTCCTTCTTCACGCGCCGGGTGGAGAGAGAGTATCGTTACATCAGACGCGCCACCCGGGAAAACGTTACCGAAAAAATGGGCGCCACTCAAGCGCCCTTATCGGGAGGTCCGTATTCACCTGTCAGATGCAGTGAAACGCGAAAGGATGTAACTTTTCAACACTCGAGCGCGGCTGCAGCCAGCGGGACGGAAGCTTTCCAAAACAAAAAGCCCCTCTTATCGAGGGGCGCTATTCAGGAGAGAATACGATTAGGCCATGGCGGCCAACAGTTCACGCATCCGTAGACGCGCCTGGTGCAGTCCCCACTGCGACTCGTTCTGGCTTATTCCAAGGGTGCGCGCAATGCGCGGGTGCTCGTACCGCTCCACATCGTGCATAAGGAAAATCAGCCGTTCGGTAGTTGGTAGCTGTACCACCGCCCGCTCCAGGTGCACGCGCCGCACATTCCGGCGCACATTGCTGATCTCCTTGCAGGTGCCGCACTGCAGGGTCAAATTGCCCACCGGCATGTATTCACGAATTTCACTGATCAGGTTACGGTCCAATATTTCCGCTTGAGGTTCTTCTGTGGTTGCGAACGCACGACGAAAAGCGTTTTCCATCAACTCTGCCGCGGTCAGTTCGTTGTCAGTCATCCAGAACGCGATGGCGTACAATCGATGACGGTTTTCTTCGTAGATCTGCAAGTACTTCTGGATGCTTATCGCACGAACCGGCGGAACAACTGCTGCGAAACCGCCGAGCTTTGCCTGCTGGATATTGCTCGCCATCTTGTCCCCCGTTTCTTTTACTGCGCGGGTGCCGCTTCTGTTTTGCTCAGCAGCCCAACCGGGCCACATATTGCATTTCGTACGCCATTCCAGCCGTTGCCGTCTTTTCCCACCTCTGTGGGCTTTTTCCCTGACAGGATTCGTTTGCCAGCACACCGGCGGGGCGCAACGGCTGCTAGCACGTGGTAAGAGAATCAGTCTGGCAGGGAAATCTAGGCCTTGGATACCGGCATCACTCTGCGCCAAGAACACCCGCTGCAATTAGCTGCAATCAGATGCCCAATGCTAAATGTGCCTGTGTAATTCCTACCACTTGTTGACACAAATCGTTACAATTCAACAGCTCGGGGCGAGTATGAAGATTCTAGGGCTAATTAAATTTGTGCACTGTCAGAGGAAGCCAGATTCCTCTATGTGGAATAGAAATACACACTATTTCTGAGGGCCCACAGGAATTCCGGAAACAGCCTAAGGTGCGTAGTTCTGATGCCGGAGCCCGTCACCAAGCGGGCTCGACGATAAGTTGTGCGACACGAGGGAGTTGGCGGAAGAACTGTTTCTTGTTGCGGGTGGTGGAGAGATACTGAGAAATGAGCTGACCACGAACCTTGCGCTCGCGAGCGCGCTTGTGTGCTGTTGCTTGGGCTTGTACACCACGTGGGAGTTGTGGTTCGTTCACGGCTTTCTTGGTGGGGAGTTGGGCTGCAACGACGTTGGCGAAGAAGGTGCTTTTCGAGCCTCCACTTCTTCCAACAGAGCCATGAAAGCCTTCTTGCGCTCCACCTTGTCCTCGATTGCGAAGATTTGTAGCAGCTTTTCGTACTGTTTCTCTAGAAACGGGAGGTTCTTGAGCGGATGATTCGGTGGAAGCTGAGTGCTGTGCAAGGAACTGTTCGATTTCTTTGACATAAGCTTTTGCCAGTTCTGGAGGATTATCGTAACGCTCCTGTCCCAGTTTTTTAATTATAGCCCGTCGATAAGTGTCAATCCACTTAAATGCTTCGTCACGGGAAAGACCTGTTGCGGCACGTTCTCCTGTAATTATGTGCGCCGCAATCTCGGCAATCGCCTGTCCCGTGGTCATCTCTCCGTAACCCTTGGTGCTTTGCAGTGTGTTGATCGCCTTGAAGGTCAGCGGCTCCTCGATCATCGTACGCCGGTCAAAGTGCGCGCCCATGTCCTCGGCATCGTCACCTAAGACACGCTGCCCGCCGTGTGCGATCATCTCGTGCTTGACGACATCCTGATACCCTTCCGCAGGTAGCTCTTCTGCGATCACCGGCACGCCATAGACGCCGTTCTTCTTTGCTACGTCGCGAAGCTGCTGCGCAAGGGTTTCGAGGTTCCTCTTTGCGGCCATCGCAAGGCCGCTATCTGGACCCAACGTGCGCTCGATCCAAGGGATGTTTATGCGCAGCTTCCCTGCTACTGCCCCACTGCGCGTGGAGGGGATATTCAGCCCAGCCCAGTTCGTACGTCCATACAACGCTACGCCCAGCACCCAATGTGCAGCCTTGTCGAGATGCAACTTCGCGGGCTGTCCAGGTTCTTCGACGATCTTCGAGGACATTTCGACAGCCATGCGTGCAAAGGTCTCGGGGTCGTCGGGACGACGCTCGTCGGTGCGGTAGCGCCAGGGGGTTTCTTTACGGCGCCACCAGGGAATTTCATCGAGACCCGCGCTGTTGATATGTTCGGGTACGGCGGCTTCGGACACCGCAGGACGAGAGACCTGCGCACCTTGAACACCGGTCGTCGCAGGCTGCACGGACGCGGGTGCTGAGGCAGACGCACCTTGCGCGAGCCGCTGTTGCCACTTCAGCATCTCCGCGCGTTTGGCTTCGACCTTCTTCCTTACTGCTTCCGGTGTGAGCTGATCCACCGGCAACGCCATTGTGGACTGATGTGCGCCGGTCGCGTCGTCGAACAGCACGAGGTCGGCCAGAGCATGACCACACTCAGGATATTCCAACGAGATATTGAGCGAACATGGTTCACCGGGGCAAGCCCGGTGCTTCCACCGAGGTACGGCAACTGTGGTTCTGCTCCAGCCAATCTTATTCCAGCTGAACAGGCTGCTGAAAAACTCGATTTAGCGATTGTTTCGAACGACTAGCGATCAAGGACTAACCACCATGCCCACATTTGCACCAAGCCGCCTTCGGCATGCGTGGTGATTTTAGTAACCTAAGTTACAGTTTTGGTATCACTTCGCCTAAGGTACAATGCTCTTTCCAACCAGAAAGGAAGACATGGCCTCGGAACGGATCCTGGTCGTCGATGATGAAGAGCCAATCCGAGAAATCGTGTCCTCGATGCTGGCATCCGCGGGCTATCAATGTTCCCAGGCAGGTACCGGAATCGAAGCCCTGGCTGTGCTCGACTCGGGAGAACAGTTTGAGCTGATGCTCTCCGACCTGATGATGGCCGAGTTGGACGGCATCGGCCTTCTCGAGCGCACCAAGGAAAAATACCCCGACATGCCCGTGGTCATGGTCACCGCCGTACATGACATTTCCATCGCCCTGGCCGCCATCCGCAACGGCGCTTATGACTATCTGCTGAAACCGTTCGAGCGTGAGCAGTTGCTGGCCACCGTAAGGCGTGCAATGGAAAACCGCCGCCTCAAGATGGAGAACCGCGCCTATCAGACCAAGCTGGAAAGCCTGGTGGCCGCGCGAACCACGCAGTTGCGTAAGGCCATGGCTGACCTGGAGCGCTCGTACGACATCACGCTGGAAGCTTTAGGAGACGCCCTCGACTTGAAGGACGCGGAAACCGAAGGCCATTCCAAGCGCGTCACTGCTTTCACCATAGCTATCGCACGGGCCATGGGACTGTCGGCGGAAAAGATTCGCGTCATTGCGCGTGGCGCCTTCCTGCACGATGTCGGCAAAATGGCAATTCCCGATGCTATCCTGCGCAAACCGGGTAAGCTGACCGAATTGGAAGTTTCCATTATGCGCGAGCACTGCTCCGCCGGTTACCAAATGCTCCGCAAGATCCCGTTCCTCGCCGAAGCCGCGGAAATTGTCTATGCACATCAGGAATTCTGGGATGGAACCGGCTATCCACGCGGCTTGAAGGGCGAGGAGATCCCGCTGGGAGCGCGGATTTTCGCCGTCGCCGATACGCTGGACGCCATCCGCTCCGACCGGCCTTACCGCCCCGCCCAGTCGTTTGCCGTAGCGCGCGACGAAATTGTCCGCTGCTCCGGCAAACAGTTCGATCCCCAAGTCGTGAATACCTTCCTCTCCATGCCGGAAAGCCTGTGGGAAGACCTGCGCAATAAAATTGATACCGAGATGTACCAATTCACCCAAGCGCAAAAAGCGGGTCAAGGCAACCAGAGCTAGCACCCGGCATCCCTGCTCAGCGGGAGGACTTATGGATACGGTGGACGAGCAGGAACTTCGTACTGCGCTGGCGAACCGGCTTTCACAATGGAAGCACGCCGGAAAGACACTGGAACGGCAATTTGAATTTCCCGACTTCAGAGTCGCCATGGGGTTCATCAATCAAGTCGCCGAAAAAGCCGAGGAGATGAACCACCATCCCGATATCACCATCAGCTATAACAAGGTCAAGATGTCTTTGAGTTCTCACGACGCTGGTGGAATTACGCGTCGTGATCTGATGTTGGCAGGAAAAATAAATGAGCTTGCGCCGCAATGGGAACGGCGCAAGAGCGCGTAACGCGCAAGCTCCAGCGCGCCTGAAAATTAGCGCGCCGCGTTCAGCGATTCGGCGACCCGGTTGAGCGCAGTCTGGATGCGATCCAGTTCACGCTGTGCGGCCTCGTTCCACTCCAGCAGCGTGTCTGGCGCCTCATGCAGGTTGTCGTATAACCAGCGCAGAGCCGACCGGCCCCGCTCCGTCAGAAAGAGCACCCCCAGACCACCTAGTCCAACTACAGTCAGCGGCAAATACCATTTGCGCATGACCCGTGTTCTCCCGGCGCACCAGGTTCCGCGCTCCCGCCGCGTCTGGGCGCCTCTTTATGATAATTATGACGCGGTCTATGTATATAGAGTTTCAGATTCCACCTCAAAAATCCAGTTACTTTTGTACGTTCACGGTTATAACTGAACTGCTCCGCGTCCACCCCAGAAGAGCGTGAAAACGCAAAATACCCCATCCATCCCGGGACAATTTCGCACTTGGGAAAGCTCGCAACTTTCCCCACCCCGCCGGGTTCTATGCAGCAGAAGCAAATGGGGACGCAGGGGAAACAGAGCGCCTCAGCTATTACAGCCATTCTGCTGTCACGCGCGCGCCCGCCACAGCAGTTCGTGAAATCAACAAAGAGGTCGAATTATGAGGAAATGGTATTCGGCAATTTGCTGCGCTTTACTGTGGTTGGCGGGACTCCCGGCAGCGGCCCAGTTCAACTCCCGATCCGTGCAAGGGCCGTATCCTTCCGCCCCTGGATACGGTAGTAACTACATCCCCGAAGGCACACGGTTTGTCATCATTCTCGATGACAAACTCGAGACCAGCAAAACCCAGCCCGGCAAGCGCTTCAAAGCGAAATTGGGGGAAGATCTGGTCGCGCCTAATGGCGCCGTAATCCCGCGCGGCAAGAAGATCAAGGGTCACGTCAGCTCCGTGGAGAATGGCCTCCACGGGCGTATTCTCCTCTCCTTTGACTCCATTGACACCAACCACGGCTCGGTGCCTCTGGCAGCGACCATCACCGGCGTGCCCGGAGAACACGGTGTAAAGACTGTCGGCTCGGAAGGCGAAATTCAGAAGCAAGGCACTAACAAGAAGCGCGTAGCTGAGGGTGCACTGGTAGGCGCGGGCGTAGGAGCGGCGACGGGGGCAGTCGCCGGCGGCACACACGGCGCGATCATCGGCGCGGGCGCTGGCGGAGTAGTGGGAGGTGTTGCCGGTATGCTGACCGACCGAAATCTCAAACTCGACAAGGGTCAGCAACTGGAAATCCAACTCGACCGGCCGCTGCAAGTACCATAGCAACAGGTACCACAGCGACTTTTTCACTTCCCAGATCCGGCCAGCTCGGAACCCGCGCTGCGTGCAAGATTTTCCAAACCTCGCGTTCTTGGAGTAAGGTTGCAGGTCTGACCAGGTCAGGCCTGCGGCTACCAATATTACACGTACGCAAAGGAGAAAGTATGGCCACACGCGCGCAGTCAGCGGCAATAATTTTGATACTCATGCTGGCCACCACGGCCCACGGGCAACAGCAGCCGACCGTAACCGCACAGCCCAATACCGTTTACGTCGGCGCGGAGGGCCGTTATGAGGCCGCGCCGGACACAGCCCTCATCCAGTTCAACATTGCGGCGCAGCAGGAAAACTCGAAGGACGCCTATGAACAGGCCTCCAAAGCCGCGGAGCAGATCCGGCAAGTGCTGCGCAACAACGGCGTGGACCCGAAAGCCGCCGAAATTGGCTTCTATTCCCTGACTCCCGTCTATGACTGGCGAACGCCGAAGCGCAAGCTGGTCGGCTATCGCGTGAGCGCCAATGTCTCGCTGAAGCTGAAAGATTTCTCCAAGGTCGCTCCTATCTTTCAGCAGCTTGTTGCAGTCGAGATGACCGAAAACCAGTCGCTCAGCTACACCCTCGACGACATTGACGCCGCCAAGATCAAAGCTGTGCAAGATGCTTTCCAGCGGGCGCAGCGCGAAGCCGGCGCTGTGGCTCACGCCGGCGGACGCGCGCTCGGCGACTTGATCTATGCCTCCGTGGACACTTACGAGCAGGTCCGCCCCCTGGTCGCGCCTATGGCCAAAGCGCGCGTTATGGGGGCCGAGGCTGCCCCGCCGCCCACGGAAGAGTTCACCCCGCACCGTGTGACGGTGACCGCCCGTGTCAGTACCATGTTCGGGCTGAAGTAGCGACAGATTTCGTAGCGCCGGCGTCCTCACCGGTGCTCTTGTAGCGCCGGCGTCGCAGTCGTGCGGGCGTCCTCGCCTGCACCCCCATCGTGTCATCCCGAGCACCGGGGGCCCGCTTTTGGCCGGAGGTCGCGAGGCCCTGCTTCTAATAGATCAAATATTTCTTCCTAACTTCCTCGAACCGTTCCAGCGCCTCCCGCCAATCATCCGCGATGCGCCGTGGATCTTGCCCCCTCGCAATTGCATTGAACACCGCCTGGTTCGCGAGCAATTCCATCATGCGGTCCATCTTGTACTGACCCGGATACATGGCCCGCAGCGCTGACGCCAGTTCCACGCCCAACTCAGGCGCGTCCAACTGATCACGGTCGAGCACGATGATGTTCACCCCGCCACAGACTTGGCCCGCATATATCCCTGACGCCGGCGTGAACTTCACCGGCACAAACCGCGCTCCGGGGATAGCTCTCCGGTTCAGGTACGCGGCCAGATCGCGCGCCTCCACCCACGGCGCGCCCACCACTTCAAACGGCGTATCCGTGCCCCGCCCAACCGATACGTTCGTGCCCTCCACCATCGCCACCCCGCCGTACAGCGCGGCCGCGGTCAAGCTGCGCAAGTTTGGCGAAGGGTTCACCCAGGTCATTCCCGTAGAATCAAACCAGTCGCCGCGTATCCAGCCCTGCATGGGCACTACCACGAGCCGCGCGCCGATGTGCCTTTCGCTGTTGAACATCTTCGCCAGCTCGCCCACGGTCATTCCGTGGCGCACCGGGACGCTGAAATAATTGACGAAGCTTTCCCGTCCGGCATCCGACACCGGCCCCTGCACATACGCTCCCGTGACCGGGTTTGGCCTGTCGAGCACCACCATTTCGATCCCCGCCTTCGCCGCCGCCTCCAGAAAATATCCCAGCGTGGACTCGTATGTGTACCAGCGGATGCCGGCGTCCTGCATGTCGTACACCACAGCGTCCAGCCCGCGCAGCACATCCAGGCTGGGACGCCGCGAAGCCTCCGTCGCCCCATAGACGCTGTACACCGGCACGCCGGTCGCCGCATCGCGCGTGTTGCCGATCTCCGTAGTATCCAGCGTCCCCGTGACCCCGTGTTCCGGACTGAAGATGGCCGTCAGCTCGATACCGGGCGCCTGCGCCAGCACGTCAATCGTGCGCCGTCCCTGCGAATCGAGCCCAGTCTGATTCGTCACCAGCCCGATGCGCGTCACCGTCTGTGTGGTCCGGGTGGCCGCCCGCAGCACATCGAAGTCCCGCGCTTCCAGCACGTCAATTCCGGCCTTCACCGCGCCATTGCGGACCCGCACTCGCCGGGCTGCGACAGCAGTCTCGTTGTACCCAGTAATCCGCGCCAGACGCAGTTCTTCATCCTTGCTGACGTTCAGCCCCAGGGCCGCCGCCACTGCTGTCGCCACCCGCGACCGCATCGACACCAGCGACTCCCCGCCGCGCGGATGAACCCCGTTCGTCAGGATTACCAGATACGTCTGCGTCACCGGATCAATCCACAGCGACGTCCCCGTGAATCCCGTATGCCCATACGATCCCGCTGGCAGCAACTCGCCGCGCGGGCTGGAAAACGGGCTGTCAATGTCCCAGCCCAGACCGCGCACGGATGTCATATTCGGCGGCTGCTGTGGCGTGGTCATCTTCTCGATGGTCAGCGGCTGAAGGATTTTGCTCGGACCCATCATGTCCTGGGCGAAGCGCGCTACGTCGTCAGCCGTGGCAAACAGTCCGGCGTGACCGGCCACGCCGCCCATCCGTCGCGCCGTGGGATCGTGCGGCACCCCGCGCAGCATCACCCCGCGCTCGTCGAATTCCGTGGGCGCGATGCGCGGCAGCCATTCCGGTGGCGGCAGGAATCGCGTGGTTTTCATCTCCAGCACCTGGAAGATGTGCGCCTCGGCATACTTGTCGAGCGGCATGCCGGATACGCGCTCCACCAGGAAACCGAGCACAACGTAATTGATGTCGCTGTATAGGAAGCGCGAGCCCGGCGGAGACACTGGTATCGTCTCCATCGCCAGCCGGAACGCCGCGTCTTTCCCTTGCCACCCGCGCTGAATGGGTGGCCGGCCCACACTAGAAAGGGGCTTCAGCCCCTGAGAGGAAATGCCATTCAGCGGCAAGTCTGGAGGCAGCCCGGAATAATGCGTCAGCAACTGGCGCACGGTGATCTGCTCTTTTCCATACGTCCCGAATTCAGGCAGATACTTCGCCACGGGATCGTTCAGCCGAACCTGCCCCAGCTCAACCAGACGCATCACCGAGGTCGCCGTCACCATCGGCTTCGTCAACGACGCCACATCGAAGATCGTGTCCAGCGACATGCGCTCTGGTCGCGGCTCCAGCGCGCGAAAACCGAACGCCTTGCGATAGACCATCTTCCCGCGATGGCCCACAATCACCACCGCCCCCGGCGGATGCCGCATCGCCACCGCTTCCTCAAGAACTGAATCAAGCGGCTGAAAATCCGGCTCGGGTCGTGTAACACAGCCGCCCCCGGCTGTGCTTTCGGGTGCCCCACATCTGCGCAGCAGATGTGGGTCT
>JBHGAZ010000045.1:0-26961 GCA_041946765.1 Terriglobales bacterium | reverse complement strand
ATCAAGGAAGACGACGCGCGCAACCCGGGCGTCATCGCCGACTGCACGGGCGACAACGCCGGCGACTCAGTTGGCCCCAGCGCCGACGGTTTCGAGACCTACGGCGTTACCGGCGTAGCCCTGATCACCTTCATCCTGCTGGCGGTGGCGAATCCCACCATCCAGGTGCAGTTGCTGGTGTGGATCTTTGTCATGCGCGTCATGATGCTGGTCTCCAGCGCGGCGGCGTACTTCCTGAACGGCGCCATGGCCAGCAGCAAGTACGGCAACTCGGAGCGCATGAACTTCGAAGCGCCGCTGACCTCGCTCGTGTGGATCACCTCGATCATCTCCATCGTGCTGACGTACGCGGTGTCGTACCTCATCATCCCGAACCTGGCCGGCGACACCAGCCTGTGGTGGAAGTTGGCCTCGATCATCTCCTGCGGCACGCTGGCCGGCGCGGTCATCCCCGAACTGGTGAAAGTGTTTACCTCGGTGGAATCGCGGCACGTGAAGGAAGTTGTTACCTCGGCCCGTGAAGGCGGCGCGTCGCTGAACATCCTGTCCGGCTTCGTGGCCGGCAACTTCTCTTGCTACTACCTGGGCGGCGCAATGATCGCCCTGATGGCAATCGCGTACGCCGTGAGTACGGCCGGTCTGGGCGCGCTGATGCTGGCCCCGGCAGTGTTCGCGTTCGGTCTGGTGGCCTTCGGCTTCCTCGGCATGGGACCTGTGACCATCGCCGTGGACTCCTACGGCCCGGTAACCGACAACGCGCAGTCGGTATACGAGTTGTCGCTGATTGAGCAGGTGCCGAACGTGGAAGCGGAAATCAAGCGCGACTTCGGCTTCACCGTGAACTTCGACAACGCCAAGGACCTGCTGGAAGAAAACGACGGCGCCGGCAACACCTTCAAGGCCAGTTCCAAGCCGGTGCTGATCGGCACGGCCGTCGTCGGCGCAACCACCATGATCTTCTCCATCATCATGGCCCTGACCGACCGCCTCAGTCCCGATAAGGTCGGAAACCTGTCGCTGCTGCACGCTCCCTTTGTGCTCGGCCTGATCACCGGCGGCGCCATGATCTACTGGTTCACGGGCGCATCCACGCAGGCGGTGAGCACGGGCGCATACCGCGCCGTGGAGTTCATCAAGCGGAACATCAAACTGGAAGGCGTCGAGAAGGCGTCGGTGGAAGACAGCAAGAAGGTGGTGGAGATCTGCACGAAGTACGCGCAGAAAGGCATGTTCAACATCTTCCTGGCGGTGTTCTTCGGGACCCTGGCGTTCGCGTTCATCGAGCCGTACTTCTTCATCGGCTACCTGATCGCCATCGCGATCTTCGGCCTGTACCAGGCAATGTTCATGGCTAACGCCGGCGGCGCCTGGGACAACGCCAAGAAAATCGTCGAAACCGAACTGAAGGCCAAGGGCACGCCGCTGCACGATGCCTGCGTCGTGGGCGACACCGTGGGCGATCCGTTCAAGGACACCTCGTCGGTGGCTATGAACCCGGTCATCAAGTTCACCACGCTGTTCGGCCTGCTGGCCGTAGAGCTGGCGGTGCAGTTGGCGCACAGCAGTTCGGTGCTGACGCACGTGCTGGCTGTGGTGTTCTTCCTGGTGTCGTTCGTCTTCGTGTACCGTTCGTTCTACGGCATGAGGATTGAGGTGGCTCCGGTTGCCGCAGTAGAACCTGAGCGGATTGCGGAAACCGTGGGAAGGTAAAACGTTTTGGTTGAATGCAAGGCGCCATCCGGGTGAACCGGGTGGCGCTTTTTTGTTGTTTGAAAACTTAGCACAGAGACACAGAGACGCAGAGTTGGCAGGCGGCTGGCCCACCCTAGCCCTGTTTTTGGCTTGAGTGGGGTAGTTCGACGATCTGCGCAACAGATGCGGGTTATGTTTCGCTACACCGCCGGGCTCACGCCCATTTTGAGTCCCGCAGGGACACGCTGGTAGCCCAGGGCGCCAGCCCTGGGAATGGGAACAAGTTGCTTTGTGAGTCCCGCCAGGGACGGCGCGATTCACCCGAACAAATGTTCCTCCTCAAAGAAAACCCCATGGCGAATTAATAACGACCGTAGCTCATCCTCGAATGGGTGTTTCCCATGGTGCTCTGCCTGGTTGCGAGCGTATTGCGCCACGGCCTGCATGTTTGACTGGCTGACGCTGAAGGCGGAGTAACCTTCCTGCCATGCGAAACGGCCGATCTTTATGGCTTTGATTTCGTTCAGCCACTTGGAGGAAAACGCCTTGATCGTTTGGACGGACTTGGCGATCGTGATTTTGCGATTCCGCCGATGTAATCCCAAACTCTGGGCTGGAGATCGAGCGGTAGAAGGGGTTTTCGGCCCTGGGTACTGAACACGACATGCAGACGTACAGTGGTGAATGTGTGAGCCATGTCGCTTCCTGGAGGTGAAAGAGGCGATTGTAAGCTTTAGCGAGGGTAAAAGAGAGTACGTTTCGCGTCGTCCCTGCGGGACTCTCAAGTTCTTTCCGTTCAAATCCCAGGGCTGGCGTCCTTGGGCTACCAGCGTGCGTCCCTGCGGGACTGACTAAGTCGGGACGAGGAGAGGACAGCCCACCCTTCGCCAAAAAGTGGCGAAAGGGTGGGGCACCCAATCCGGAGGTGGGATTGGCTCACGTCAGCGCTGGTCCGGCATTTCTTTAGTCGGCAAGCCGGCGGACTTCCAAGCTTTGTAGCCGCCTTCAAAGTGGCAGACGCGAGGCAGCCCCATGCGTTGCAGCGCGTCGGTGGCGAGTGCAGAGCGCCAACCGCTGCCGCAATAAAGCACAAACCGCTTGCCCGAGGCAAAGATTGGCTTGTGATAAGGGCTGTCGGGATCGACCCAGAATTCGAGCATGCCGCGCGGGGCGTGGAAAGCGCCGGGAATGGTTCCCTCACGTTGCAGTTCGCGGATGTCGCGAATATCAACAAAGACCACGTCCGGATCTCCCAGCATTGCGGACGCCTGATCCAACTTCAGCGTTTCGATACGGGCGGTAGCCTCAGCCAAAAGATCTTTGTAGCCCATCTTCAATTGCATGTTTTCCACTCCTGGTTGGTGACAGAAACCTCTTAGACCCTCTCTTACTCTACCACTGGCGGCGGAGACTGCATGGCTCTCATGTGTTAGCTTGGGTGAATCCATGGCTGGCCCGACTGGTCGGTACCCAGGGATTTCAGTAGATTTAAGTAGATGACGCAACGCAGGCAGCTAATTTCCCGGTTTCTGGTCGTCGTCGCGGTCATTTTCGTTACTGCGGCATGGGTTAGTCCTGCTGTGCGTCGAGTGGCTACGGAATTCCTGGACGATTGTGTGCGGGTGCTGACAAGTATGTGGAGGTTCTTCACAGGGCTGTTTCGGATGACGTAGGCGGGTGCCTCCGCGGAAGATGTGGGCAACCGTGCCTCGGGAAGCTTGAGTGGAGCACCCGCCACCCGACGAAAATCCCCACCCTACTGCTCCAAAATCAGGAGCGATAAGGGTAGGGCAACCTGCATCAAGAGCTTTCTACGCGACCTTCTTCAATCTCTTTTGCCGCTCCTCGTATAGCCTCTTTTCCTCTTCGTCGTTCACCTCAGTGACCCGCCTGGTTGCAAATCCAAGGTCTTTGTGAGCTTCGGGTATGGACTCCGGGTCGTGGCGGGGCTGATCCAGGCGGGTGCGGTCGAGATTCTCGCCCTCGCCAAAGGTCTCGAACTTTTCTCCCGGCGCGCGGTAGTCGGTGCTTTCCTCGCTTAGGGGATCGTAGTCTTCCTCCATCTGGGGCTTATTCTGTTTGCTGGAGATCTGTTCAGGTGACTGGCGCTTTTCTTTCTCATGTGCCATGGCTGCCCTCCATGTGCATGAGGATGGGGCGAGCAAAGCAGACCGTTGCTCGCGGTGAAAGAAATTCCAGCTCGGAATTGTCAGCTGTCAGTCGTCAGTTGTCGGTCGTCAGTGCTAAGTGCAAAGGGCAAATCCCCACTTAGTGCGCATCGAGTGAGAAACACAGCTCATGACAAAGCGTCAGCACAATAAAGGCTTGCCGGGGGCCCCGATTTCGCGGCCTCGCTCGGGATGACACCTGAAGCGAATACTGTTCATGAATAATACAGGCTAGGGATTCCTCGCTTCGATTGGAATGACAAATCTGCTCAGTTGCTCCACCGGTCGGGCTCCAGTTCGGCCAAGCGAGCGAAAACGTTCTTCACCACACGGTCACAACGGACGGCGTTGAACTGGAAGGCGGAGGCGCTGGTCGCGCCCACGCGGGCATAAAGCTGTTTGCGCAGGAGGGCGCGCGCCCGGTGCAACCGGATCTTCACGTTCTCCTCGGACAATTCGAGAACCTGCGCGGTGGCGGCCGTGCTCATGTCTTCGAGATCACGCAGCACCAGCACAGTGCGATAGCTTTCGGGAAGCTTGGAAATGGCCTGCTCCAGCAGGGCCACGGTTTCGCCGCTGGATGCGCGTTGTTCGGGGTCGGGCGCGCTGGAAGTAAGGGTAATCATCGGTTCTCCGTTGGGCTCCGCTGGCTCGATGCTCTGCCAGCGGTTGCGGCGCCGCGACCGCGCCAGCGCTTCATTGATCGCGATGCGGGTCAGCCAGGTGGAGAACTTGGCCCGCGCTTCGAATTGCGTCAGGTGCTGGAAGGCGCGGACATAAGCGTCCTGCATCACGTCTTCGGACTCGGTGTCGTCGCGAAGAATGGCACGGGCGACGCGATAGAGCCGCTGGTTGTGCCGCCGCATCAGCACCTCAAAGAGCGCTGTATCGCCGGCAAGCACACGTTCGACTATCTGCTCATCCGTCAGTTCGTTTCTTAATCCAAGGTCCTGAAGCGGGATGCTTGCCATATCAGCTCCTGAATAAATGGAGTCCGGAGCGCGCCGTCGGATACAGATTTTTTCGCGTGTAACCGATTTGCGCTCCGCGACTCTGTTGCGGTGGAGGTGAGAAGAATGACATTCGATAAGCGTCTGAACTCGGCCTGGTGGGCACTGCGGATCGGACTCGGCCTGGGACCTCTGCTTGCCGGCCTGGACAAGTTCTTCAACCTGCTTGCCAACTGGGAGATGTACCTCAGCCCGCTGGCCACGAAAGTTCTGCCTGTCAGCCCAGCGGTTTTCATGCGCGCCGTGGGAGTGGTGGAAATGCTGGTGGGCATCGCCATCCTGACGCGCTGGACGCGGACTGCAAGTTACGTCGCGATGGCCTGGCTGCTGGCCATCGCCGTGAACCTGGTGAGCGCCGGCATGTTCCTTGATCTCGCAACGCGGGACGTGCTGATCGCGCTGGCCGCGTACACGTTGGCCCGCATCACTGAGGTGCGTCAGGAGACGCTCGCTGCCGACGGGGACAGCGCCATGCGAGCGGCCATCGAAAAGCTGCGCACGTCCAGCGCAGCCTGAACAGGTGTTCTAATTTGGAGGAAACGATGAGAAAAGTCGCTTTGATCACATTGCTCGCTTTGGCCTGCCTGCCGCTGGCCGCGGCGGAAACCTGGAACGACGTGGCCTTGATTGACACAATGTGTGCCGCGAAATTCAAAAATAATGCCGACGCCCATCCGCGCAGTTGCCTGATGCAGTGCGGCAAGAACGGCTACGGCATCATCACAAGCGATGGCACATTTTTGAAGTTCGATAGCGCTGGCAACGAGCAGGCTGCCGCGGCTCTGCAGCGAAGCAGGCAGCAAGATCACATCCGCGTGACTGTCACCGGAGAGCGCCAGGGCGGCACCATCAAAGTGCGGTCGTTGAAGATGTGACATTCCTCAGAGCTGATGCAGAGCGGACCGGTCGCCGGTCCGCTCTTTGTCTACATGCCGCCCCAGATTCCGTACCGAACGTCCTGCGGTGATCCGAGGCCGCGCTGCTTGCTATAATCGCGCCCAGAGATGCCCCAAGCACGACTTCAGACGGTGTGGCAGGTAGTGCAGAACTGGCGCCTGGACGCCCTGGAATTTCTGCGCAAAGACGCGCCCAAGATCCTCATCGTACTGCTGGTGGCCTTCATCCTGGTCCGGCTGATGAAGGCTGCCACTTCGCGGCTGACGGTATTCAGCCGCACGCAACTGCCCACGGGGATGCGCACCCAGCAACTGCGCACGCTGGCCAGCGTGATCAACGGCGTCGGGTTGTTCGTCATTATTTTTCTGGCGCTGATGCAGATCCTGCCGGTGCTGGGGATCAACATGGGCCCCCTGCTGGCGAGCGCGGGCATTGCCGGGCTGGCGATCGGCTTCGGCGCGCAGACCCTGGTCAAGGACGTGCTCAACGGCTTCTTCATTCTGCTGGAGAACCAGTACGACGTGGGCGATGTGGTGCGCCTGGGAGGCGTGACGGGAACGGTGGAAATGCTGACCCTACGGCGCACCGTACTGCGCGATGCCGACGGCGCGCTGCATACCGTTCCCAACAGCGAGATCAAGATTGTCTCCAACCTGACACGCGACTGGACCCAGTCCGCCGTCCATGTAGCCGTTAGTTACGACGAGAACAGCGAGCGCGTGATCAGCCTGTTGCGAGAAGTAGGGATGGAGTTGCGCAATGATCCTGTCTTCGCAGACGCGCTGGTGGCGGATCCTGACGTGCCCGGCATCGAGCGCGTGGTGGGCGGGGAAGTGGACTACCTCATGCTGGTGAAAACCAAGCCGGGCCAGCAGTATGCCGTAATCCGCGAGTTGCGCCGTCGCATCAAGGATTGCTTCCAGAAGAACAACATTCAGCCCGGCGGCCCCTCGCGCTTCTACATCGTAGACCAGACGCAGCGGCAAAAAACCTGAGCTGCGGAATCCGAAGCTGTGGTCACAGGGGAGGTCGCCACGCGCTGAGTCCTTGCTCTATCTCGCGCATCCGATTGGGGTTTCGTGTTGACATCTATGCTCAAAAGATTTGGCATCTGAGCAAATTGAAATGCTCGTGCGTATCATCACTATCGACCTGCTGGCGGGGGCAGCACTGCTTTTCTTTTGGTACGTCTGGTTTCTGCGGCGCAGCCGGCGCAAGTCCGTCCAGGTGACGCGGTGGATAGAAGCGGCTTTTCGCGAGCATGCCACGGTTTCCGGCTTGATGTGGAGGAGCGCGTCCTGCTTCCAGGTGCAGTTGAAGCTTGCTCCTAGCCTGTTCCAGCGCTCCTGCGTCGTGGTCCAGCTCTTTTCCTGGGAGCTGCCGTTTAACTGGCTGCTCAGCATTATCAGGAAACAGCAGGAAACCCTCACCTTCGAAGCCGATCTCGACTGCCCGCCGAGCTTCAACCTGGAAGTGCATAACCATCGCTGGTGCGGACGCACGCGCAGAAAATTGCCTTCCCACAGTGAGACCTGGAGGCTGGAACACACGGGTCCTTATGTGCTGACCACGCGCAACGAATGGCAACGCGAAATCATGAACATGATGAACGGGCTGATGGCCTCCCGCGACTGCGATTGCCTGATGGTCTGCTTCCGCCGAACCTCGCCTCATTTTTCCGTCACCGTGCCTCTGCAATCTATCGCCCCGCAAAATCACAGCGAGCTGGATATATTCAATGTCCTGCGCGAATTGGCGGCGGGGGCGTCGGCGTCGAGGTTTTAAGGTTAATTTTGGCATTGTCATTCCGAGGACGACGAGCGCAGCGAGTCGGCGGAGGAATCCCTATTACCATCATGAAGTGTGCTGGGAATAAGAATTCTTCGCGTTCGCGATGCCAACGCTCGGAATGACAAGAATAAGCTTCAATCCGCGCTGTTGCCGCGCACCTGGATGCCGGCCCATTTTTCCAGCAGGGAAAGAGTGGCGGCGTAGTCGAGTTCTCCCTGGCCTTCTTCGATGGCGACTTCGTAGACTTCGTCCACCGTCTCCAAGGCGGGCAGCTTGACGCGGGCCTCGCGGGCGGCGTCGAGCATGAGGTGGATGTCCTTGTGCATGAGGCGCAGGGGGAAGTTGGGAGTGAAGTCGTGCTTGAGGACGAAGGGCGCCTTATAGTCGGTCACACCGGAGCGCACCATGCTCGACTGCACCAGCTGTACCAGCACTTCGGGATCAACACCGAGCTTGGTTGCCAGGGTGAGCCCTTCGGCGAAGCTTTCGTAGATGAGGGCGGCCATCAGGTTCTGGGCGAGCTTAGCGGATTGACCTTTGCCGGTTTCACCCATGCGCAACACGGTTTTGCCCATGGCGCTGAACAGCGGCTGCAAGCGGTCGATCACTTCCTGCGAGGCGCCTACGATGAAGACCAGCTGTCCACTTTCGGCGGCCGCTTTCGACCCGGTGACTGGTGCGTCCACGTACTCAGCACCGCGGGCGCGGACACGTTCGGCAAACTTCAGAGTTGCACTGGGAGAGATGGTGCTGGAATCCACGACGATCATGCCATCGGTGAGCGCCGGCTCCACGCCTTCAGGGCCGAACAGCACCTGCTCGACGGCGGCCGTATCCGCCACGCACATCCATACGACTTCGGTTCCGCGGGCGGCATCGGCGGGACTGGCGGCGGTGCGCGCGCCTTCCACGTCCTTGCCGGCACTTCGGTTCCAGACCGCCACTTCGTGTCCCGCTTTCACCAGATTGGCGGCCATGCGCCGCCCCATTATGCCCATTCCAAGAAACGCCACGCGCATTGCTTTCCCTTTCTATTCCTGCACGGTCGAGGGCGGTTGTGCCACACGGCCTTTCTATTGCACTCCAGACTAGAGCTGTTTCGCACTGGTATTTTCTGCACGCCAGATTCGACACGCCAGATTAGATATGACGCATTACAGGCAGGTCAAGGACACCAGAATTTTCGCTGAATTTTTCCCAAACCAGAACTGCATCGGAAAATGCAGTGACAACGTCTAACTATTTATCCACTTTATGATTGACGCAGGTCTCAGGAAACGCGCCCGGCAGTTCACAAAATTAGTACAGCATTCGGCCTTGCAGCGGCGCAGCGGACAGACCCGCCGGCCGGTGCTGACGCAGAATGGTGAACTGGGGGTGACATTTATAGGACACTCCAGTTTCTTCTTCCAGCTGGGCGGCCGGAACCTGCTGATTGATCCTAACTTTGCTCGCTGGCTGTTCGTCCTCAAGCGGCTGCGCAAACCGGGGTTACGCATAAAGGACCTGCCGGCCATCGACATGGTGCTGGTCACGCACGCTCACTTCGACCATCTGCACCGGCCCTCGCTGCGGACCATTGCCCGGGCGAGCCGGCGAAAAGGCACGCGCCCGGTAATTGTAGTGCCGAGCCATGTGTCCGATCTTGTTTCCGACCTCGGCTTCGGCGAAATTGTCACTATGGACTGGTGGGAGACCATTCGCGCCGACGGCTTCACCGTGACCCATACTCCCTCCAAGCACTGGGGGGCGCGCATGATCCACGACGAGCACCGTGGCTATGGCGGCTATGTCATCTCCGGCCATGGCAGGTCGATTTATCATGCCGGGGACACTGCCTATTTCAATGGCTTTCACGAAATCGGAGCGCGCTTGCATCCCGAGCTGGCGCTGCTGCCGATTGGCGCTTATCATCCCGCCCCGTTCCGCAACGTGCACACCAGTCCGGCCGACGCCGTCCGCGCCTTCCTCGACTTGGGCGCGCGCTGGATGGTTCCCATGCACTACGGCACCTTCCGCCTGTCGCACGAACCTACCGATGAGCCGCTGCGCTTCCTTGCCACCGAGGCCCGTCGCGCCGGCATTCAGGACCGGGTCATCGTGATGGAAGAAGGCGTAACGCAGTTCTTCTGATCAAGTGACTGGTAACAGGTGTCAAGTAACAGGTCGGGCCTAATGTCCGATACCGGATACTTACATGCCACCTGCCACCTGTTACCCGAACCGTGACCTCGTTGGGACGTGGCTTGCTACGTCTCACTTATCCAGTGTCACGACGAGGAGGGTGCCAGCAGACAAGGCATTTGCTTTCCAGTGCAGACTCCAAAGCAGATGCCTCGCTGCGCTCGTCATGACACAGCACCTGCACCGTCCAGACTGCTGGGACCTGTCACCTGCTATGTCAACCGTGACCTAAGTCATATCGCCCTCGAACCGCCGCTGCAACACTGTCTGTATGGAGCTGAAGATCAACTTCGACGAGCGGCCGTTTATTGTCATATGGGAGGTCACACAAGCCTGTGATCTGGCCTGTGTGCATTGCCGCGCTTCCGCGCAGTCGTGGCGCAACCCCCTCGAGCTGTCCACCGAGGAAGGGAAGCGGCTGATAGACGAAGTTGCTGCACTCCAGGTGCCGGTGTTCGTGCTGACGGGCGGCGACCCGCTGAAGCGCCCGGATACGTTTGAGCTTGTCGAGTACGCCGCGAAACAGGGAGTACGCGTGTCGCTGACTCCCAGCGCGACACCACTACTGACGCGCGATGCCATTGCCGAACTCAAGCGACGCGGGCTGGCGCGGCTGGCGATTTCACTCGACGGCCCCACGGCCGAAATCCATGACGCCTTTCGCAAGGTGCCCGGCAGCTACGATTGGACGATGCGGGCAATCCGCAATGCGCGCGAGCTGCAGCTGCCGGTGCAAATCAACACCACGGTTACGCGTCACAATCTGGCGCTGCTGGACGACATTATTGCCCGCCTGGAGACGCTCGACATCGTGCTGTGGAGCGTGTTTTTCCTCGTCCCTACAGGGCGTGGCCGGAACACGGATCTGATTTCTGCGGAGGAATTCGAGGGTGTCTTCGAAAAGCTGTACCAGCTATCGCAGCGCGCTTCCTTCGACATCAAGAGCACGGAAGCGCAGCACTATCGGCGCTACCTGCTGCAGCGGCGCGCCGACGAGCGTCGCAGCGGCACTCACCACAGCGGGCGCATGGCGCATCCTTTCCGTTCCATGATCGGAGTAGCCCAGGATGGTATCGGGCGCGCGCCCAAGGGGATCAACGACGGCAAGGGCTTCGCGTTCGTTTCTCATCTGGGAGAGGTTTACCCCAGCGGGTTCCTGCCGTTCTCGGCCGGCAATGTGCGCAAGCAATCTCTGACCGAACTGTACCGGCACTCCCCCCTGTTCACATCATTGCGCGACCCCGGCAACCTGAAAGGCAAGTGCGGCGAATGCGAGTTCCGGGAAATCTGCGGCGGGTCGCGCGCTCGTGCCTTCGCGCTCACCGGCGATCCCTTCGCCGAGGAACCTTGCTGCGTTTACCAGCCGGGCGCCCGCGTGGCCGCTGCAGGAGCGAAGGCAGGCGTGTGAATATTCACGCACAACTTAACAGTTTCTCATCCTGAGCGAGAATAGTTTGTCATTCTGAGCGAGCGCGCCAGGTTTTCGGCGCGCGAGTCGAAGGATCTTGTGGTTTCTGGACCGCACGAGCTTCGGCTCGCCCCGGCCGGGGGTTCTCTGCTTTTCGATCCCTGATTAGAGCAGGTCCTTCCGCTTCGCTTCGCTCGCGTCATGATCACGCTACCCGTTAACCAAGATGCTTCCAAACGCAACACGCGTCACGCACTGACCGATCGCATTGCCGTCACCCTCACTTCCTCGCGCCATTTGCCGCGGGAGTTGTTTTTGGGCATCGGTACCCAGGCCATGTGAATGGCGTCGTCATTGCAGACGCCGATGCAGTGTTCCTCGCTGCCACATGTGTCCGGACGCGCCAACACCGCGATGGAGTCTGTAATTTTCAGACATTTCGGGCCGCACGCTTCCACGCACAATCCGCAGCCCGTGCATTTTTCATCCAAAATGATGGGGACCCACTTGTAGCTCATCTCTTCCAATTCCTTGTTTTCAAGTTTTGAATTTCGTTTGGGAAAGGACTGCGATTACGCCGTGTGTACTGCCGGGTTTACCGGCTGTACTGCCGGAATTACTGGCGGGCGAAGGAAGGTGCAGAAGAGGTTTACCGCGAACACTGTCACTGCGCTGAGTTCTATCACGGCGGAACCCGGCAGCCAGTTCCAGGCCGCGGCAGAATATTCCTGATAGGCGAGGATTTCAGACGACACGCGCAGCATGCATCCGATGGTGAGCAGCACCAGGCTGACGGCCATCAGCCGCGGACTGAACAGCAGGCGCATACCGCTAAAGGCTGGCAGCACGCGCTGTCCCACGCTGAACACCATGGTCGCAATGAATCCCACGGTGAGCGCGTGCCGTGAACCGCCCCATGTCCCCGGTGAATTTGTGATTGCCGCCCAGATGCCCAGCGCTGCCGCAATCGCCAGCCATACGTACGCAATCCGGATGAACACGGGATAACTGGGATGCACAAATTTGGTCTTGGCGGGCTGCTGCGTGGCTTCCCACAAACGCAGAGCGACGCTGCTGAGCGCGGCCGCCCCAAGCAGCAGGGCCGCGGCAACATGGAAGTGGCCGACCAGAGCTGCGACGACTCCTGCTCCATTCAGTGCCGTTGTGGCCAGCAGCAGACGCGTGCGTGGAGGCTTCAGTCCGAGAAATATAGGCAGCCACTTGGCGCTGAATCCCCACACGAATGGGACCATGAAACCCCAGGCAGCAAGCGCAAGGTAACGCTGGTCGAATTCAGCAGGGAACGCGGGCGAAGCACCGCGCAAAGCAAGGTAGAAGGCGGCGCCCACGTTGGCGAGCAGCATTCCCATAAACCCGAAAGTGGCGGCGAGCACTACCAGGACCCATGATTCGAAGCGCGCCTTCTCCAGTGTCGGTCCAGACTTCGATTCGACCAGCTTATGTCCCGAAACTGCGTGGAAGAACAAGCCGAACGCGAGCAGCTCCATGGTGGAGGAAATCGGCAGCAACAAACGCCAATGATAAAGGTAGACGGTGGTGAGCCACCGCAGGGTCACGCCCGCCGTCCACAACAACCAAGTGGCGGAGCCGACCCCGAGCGCAAACGGTTCCATGCGCCGCAGCTTTGGAATGGAATAAAAACCGATGCCGAGGATGAACGTCCCAATCCAGCCGAAGATTTGCGCGTGTCCATGGGCCTGGATCCAACTCGGCGAAACCGACAGCGCAGCATGACGGTTGCTGATAGAAATAAGGTTCCACACTCCCAGGAATGTGCCGGGCAGCAGCATAAAAGCCAGGCCCGTGACGATGTAGAGCATGAGCAGCCGCGAAAGCCCGACTTCCCGGACGCGCTGGATTTCGAAAATTTCTTCCGGGGTAAGCGTTTTGCCCGTACGGGATTCGATCCCAGTTGGAAATGCGGCCATCGGCTTTGTCACCTTACGAAATGTATCGTCAACCGAGACTGCCGCCGATGACTTTTGTCACGATCCGCATAGGCTGAGGCGGGGGAATAGATCTTTAATTAGTGAAGGACGGAACGGGTGGAGCAGGGTTTTAACCTGCATTATTCATGAAGCCAGCGTGACACACGGGTGCAGCAGGGCTTTCAGCCCCCGAGGTACATCGAATCGCAACATCCCCTCGCAGAAGTACCCCAGCAGCGGCTAAAACCCGACGCTATTCCGAGCAGAAATGCGGGCCTGAAGGCCTGCGCCTCCGAGGCATACGAGTACAATAGGCAATCATGGCGGAGCCGAAAGAAAAGATCAGCCGGACCGCCGCGCTCGGCAAGACGGCCCTGTTTGCCGATCTTGAGCCGGCGGAACTAAATTACCTGGCGCAACGCGCAGTGCCGCGCCAATTTGCCGACGGAGAGTTGATTTTCTCCGAGGGCGACCCCTGTCCCGGCCTGTTCGTCATCGAATCCGGCTTCGTGAAGATATTCAAAAGCTCGGCCAGCGGCCGCGAGCAGGTGCTGGCCATTGATGGTCCGGGCAGCTCCATCGCCGAGTTGCCGGTTTTCGACGGTGGTAACTACCCCGCCTCAGCCGCCGCAGTGCATGACTGCGCCCTGTTGTTTGTGAGCAAGCAGGACTTCCAGTCGCTCTGCCTGGAGCACCCGAAGGTTGCACTTAAGGTGCTGCGAGTGGTCGGGCGCCGCCTGCGCGGACTCGTCGGCATTATCGAAGAGCTGTCGTTCACGACCGTCCGCAGTCGGCTCGCGGCCATGCTGCTGCGCCTGGCGCAGTCGGGGAAAAAGACTCCGGCTGGAGTCCAGGTTGAGTTGTCCGCAAGCAACCAGGAACTTGCTGCCCGCATTGGCACGGTGCGGGAGCTCGTATCGCGTAATCTCAGCCGCCTGCAGTCCGCCGGGATCATCCGCGTGGAGGGCCGTACCGTGATTATCCCCAACCCAAAGCTGCTCGAAGCAGAAATTGAAGGCAGTGAATATTGAATATTGAAAATTGCATAGGGAACTGCCGCGCCGGACGGGGTTTTGATCATTGAATCTTAATAGCGGTAAAGCGCTTTGCCACCCGGGATCATGTTCAATTTTCAATTTTCACTATTTAATATTCATTACTCCCCGCGGCAGTTCATTATGCAATTTTCAATATTCAATCCTCCAGGCCCGGGCGCACGTATATTCGCGAACATCCCCCGCTGCGTCTCAACCATCGAGTTTGGTAACATATCACAGCCCCTTGTGACGCGTGACTAAAGTCATCGGCGGCGATGTTCGCCTCCGATAGATTTGCAATCAGGGACCGGCCAAGCGGCCTGGTGGCAGCCAGGCTGTTCAGTTTGGTTCCCCGAAGACCTCCTGATAAGCACCATCAAGGGTCCGTCCCTTCGGGGGCGGGCCAGTGATGGTGAAAAGGTCTGCAAGTCTCACATGTTCACAAGGGGTTTTTATGGTTGCAATCGCCGGTAAGACTGTTAGGGAAGTGGCCCTCGAAGTGCCGAGCGCCACCCGTATTTTCGAACAACTTGGGATTGATTATTGCTGCGGCGGGCTGAAGCCGCTGGAGGAAGCGTGCGCGTCGGCTAACATATCGGTCGACGATGTAGTGCGGAAGCTGGAGGACGCCGAGCGCCAGGCCGCGCAGTCAGCCAACGGCAAGAACTGGCAGCAGACCTCGCTCACGGACCTGATCGAGCACATCGTGAACACGCACCACACGTACGTGAAGCAGGAACTGCCGCGGCTGGAGCAGTTGCTGGCCAAGGTCTGCGGTGTGCACGGCCAGAACCATCCCGAGCTGCTGCAGATCCGCGAAACCTTCGCAGATCTGGACCAGGAGCTCACGGGCCATCTGATGAAAGAAGAGCAGATTCTCTTCCCGTACATCACCGAAATGGAGCAGGGCCATGCCGGCCATTCGTGCTTCGGCACCGTGCAGAACCCCATCCGCATGATGATGTTCGAGCATGACAACGCCGGAGTAGCGCTGCGCAGCATGCGCGCTGCCAGCAGCAACTATCAGGCTCCCCCCGATGCCTGCATCAGCTATCAGACGCTCTATGGGGCGTTGCAGGCGTTCGAGGCCGACCTGCACCAGCACATTCACTTGGAAAACAACATCCTCTTCCCGCGCGCTATTGCCATGGAAGACGGCAACTGACAATTGGAGGTAGTGCAGTATTCGCCGTCATTGACGCGCAAACTCAATTCATGAACTGAGGAAGCTCATGCAATACAAGAGACTGTGGATTGCGCTGGGCATAGTCCTGGCGGCATCCTTCGGTGTCCTGGGAGGCGTGGGATACAAGGCCCTGAAACAAGCGCCGCCGATTCCCAGCCGGGTTGTTACCACCGACGGCCGTCTGCTGTTTGACGGCGAAACTATCAAGACCGGACAGAACGTCTGGCAATCCATCGGCGGGCAGGAAGTCGGGTCGATTTGGGGGCACGGCTCCTACGTTGCTCCCGACTGGACGGCCGACTGGCTGCACCGCGAAGCTGTTTACATCCTGGACCGCTGGGCGCTCCAGAGCGGCGCCGAAAATTACGCGGCGCTTTCAATCGAGCGCCAGGCGGCTTTGCGCGCGCGCCTTCAAGAGGTGATGCGCCGCAATACTTATGATCCGGCCACAGGCACTATTACCGTGGACCCCGTCCGCGCGGACGCATTTAACGCCATGACCGCCGACTACTCGGACGTGTTCACCAATGGCCGCAACGAATATGCAATTCCGAAAAATGCCCTCAGCGATCCGACTCGACTGCGCCAGATGAGCAGTTTCTTCTGGTGGACGTCCTGGGCTGCCAGCACGGAGCGTCCTGGCCACACGGTCACCTATACCCAGAACTGGCCGCACGAAGAGCTGGTGGGGAACCGTCCTACTGGCGGGACGATGGTCTGGAGCGTGATCAGTTTCGTGCTGCTGCTGGCGGGCGTCGGCGGCATGGTGTGGTGGTTTGCTTCACAAGAGCGCAAACCGCTGGAAGAAAAACTTCCCCGGACGGATCCGCTCCTGGGTCTGCACCCGACTCCTTCGCAGCGGGCGACCGTGAAGTACTTCTTCGTGGTAGCCGCGTTGTGGGTGGTGCAGGTGGCGCTGGGCGCCATCACGGCGCACTACGGTGTCGAGGGCTCCGGGTTCTACGGCATCCCGCTGGATAGATGGCTGCCTTACTCCGTCACGCGCATGTGGCACCTGCAGATTGCGATCTTCTGGATCGCGACTTCCTGGCTGGCCACCGGCCTCTACATCGCCCCGGCCGTCAGCAACCGCGAACCCAAAGGACAGCGTTGGGGTGTAAATACGCTGTTTGCCGCGCTGATCCTGGTGGTGGTCGGCTCGCTGGCAGGCGAGTGGGCCAGCATTCAGCACAAGATCGGCAACCTGAACACGTCCTGGTGGTTCGGCACGCAGGGCTACGAATATGTAGACCTCGGCCGCTTCTGGCAAATCCTGTTGTTCCTGGGACTCGTGTTTTGGCTGTGGCTCATGTGGCGCGGCTTGAGACCAGCACTGGCCAAGAAAGACGAAACGCGCCCGCTGCTGCTGTTGTTCGTAGTTTCGGCAATTGCCATTCCGCTGTTCTACGCCGCCGGATTCATGTACGGCCATCGCAGCAACCTGCCGACAGCAGAGTACTGGCGCTGGTGGGTGGTCCACCTCTGGGTTGAAGGTTTCTTTGAAGTCTTCGCCACGGTGGTGATCGCATTTCTGTTCACGCGGCTGAAACTGCTGTCGGTGCAGACGGCGACGCGCTCGGTGCTGTTCTCGACGGTCGTATTCCTCTCCGGCGGAATCATTGGGACCTTCCATCACCTCTATTTCGCCGGGACTCCCAACCCGGTGCTGGCGCTCGGCGCGGTCTTCAGCGCGCTGGAAGTCGTGCCCCTGGTGCTGGTCGGGTTTGAGGCGTGGGAGAACATCCGCGTGGCGCGCGGCGACCATCGCGCGCGCTGGGTCACAGCCTACAAGTGGCCGATCTACTTCTTTGTCGCCGTCGCCTTCTGGAACTTTGTGGGCGCGGGACTGTTCGGCTTCTTTATTAACCCGCCCGTGGCGCTCTACTACATGCAGGGCCTGAACACTACTCCCGTGCATGGACACACCGCCCTGTTCGGCGTGTACGGCATGCTCGGGCTGGGGCTTATGCTGTTCTGCCTGCGGGCGCTGCGTCCCGGCCGCGCGTGGAAGGACTTCCCCATATCGCTGGCCTTCTGGACCATCAATGTTGGTCTGGCGCTGATGGTGCTGCTCAGCCTGCTCCCGATCGGCCTGATGCAGGGATGGGCGTCTGTGCAGTATGGAACCTGGTATGCGCGCTCGGCCGAGTTCCTCTGGTCCGGGCACATGAACACTCTGCGCTGGTTGCGCATGGTCGGGGACACTGTCTTCGCCTTCGGCGCGCTGGTGCTGGGATGGTTCGTCCTTGGGCTGGTCACCGGACATTCCTTCGCCAAGAGCGGCAAGGTCGAGGAAGGCGAGTGGCGCGTCCGGAGCGACCAGGAACCAGAGCTAATCGAGGCTGGCGACTAGAACAATTGTTTTCGCACTCTGCACCCCAAGAGGCGGCAAGTTAGCCTCTTGGGGATTTTTATTTACAGGTGCCAGGTCCTCAGGTCACAGGAGGTCTGATGGATGAGAGTAGGTCTGTAACATGACATCTGTGACCTGTCACCTGTAACCTGTCACCTGATACCTGCCCGGTGCACCCGTATCCCGCGCATTGAATCGAAAATTATATGCCGAGAGCATCGCAGAAAACCGCAGCACCGCTGGTTCCGCAAAATCCCACGCTTCCCAAGCTGCGCGAAGCGGCCCGGGTGTGCCATGCCTGCGACCTGTGGAAGCGGGGCACGCAGACCGTTTTCGGCGAAGGCTCGCCGCGCGCGCGGGTGATGTTCGTGGGCGAGCAGCCGGGAGATAAAGAAGACCTTCTCGGACATCCCTTCGTCGGCCCGGCCGGACGCCTGCTGGACAAGACGCTGATCGAAGCCGGCGTTGACCGCAACCAGGTGTACGTCACGAATGTGGTGAAGCACTTCAAATGGGAGCCACGGGGCAAGCGCCGCATCCACAAGAAACCGAACTCGCTGGAAATTGCTGCCTGCCGTCCCTGGCTCGACGCGGAAATCGAAGTCGTGAAACCGCACGTGATTGTTCTGCTCGGGGCCAGCGCGGCCCAGGCCGTGATGGGCAGCAGTTTCAAAGTCACGCAGCGCCGCGGCGAACTCATCCCCGCCAGGACCGCGCCGTTCATCATGGCGACCGTACATCCGTCAGCCATCCTGCGAGCGCCCGGCGATGAGACCCGCCATCGCGAAATCCGCCGCTTCACCGACGACATGAAGAAGATCGCCCGGGTGCTCGCAGAACAACGCATCGCCGCCTGAATTCCCGTTTCACTTCCCTGAACACGGTACCCCGGCTCGTCCAAATTGTCACCAAAATGACGTTGCCAAAGCATAACAATCAGCAACTCTGGATTGCAGGGTGGGGGCGCACCGTTCCAGCCCTGCGCCCATGCGCTCTCCCTCATCTCATGTTACCTTCCTCTAACAGGTGCTTTATGGAAGCCGAGAAGTTTTTTGAATCGCTGCGTGAAGGATTGGCAACAAGTGCAAGCATCAAGTCCGTTTATGGAGATCCCATCGTGGTCGGCACGAAGACGGTCATTCCGGTGGCGCGAATTGCGTATGGTTTCGGGGGCGGGATGGGGCGGAACGGCAAGTCAGCGGAGCGGCCGGGTGAAGGCGCAGGCGCTGGCGGCGGTATGGCGGCGGTCCCGATTGGCGTTGTCGAGATCACGCCGGAGCGGACTCGTTTTCTGCGCTTCGGTGGAACCCGGCGGCTGGCCGCCGCGCTCGCGGTCGGTATGCTTTTCGGGATGTGCATAGGCCGGCGCTGCCGCAGATAATCAGAACAGCGCCAGTTGGTCCTCCAGCAGCGGCTGTACCGACTTGGCGGCAAACTCCTTCTTGCGCCCGCCCGTGCTGCATCCGCCGCTTCTTTCTCGCGACACCTCCAGGGGACGCTTGCGGTCGTTGCGCGATACGAACCCGTATTTCCGCCGCAAGCGCGCCATCAGCTCGGAAATCCGCTTTCGATAGGCCGTGGAGACGAACGCCCGGCCTTCGTAGCGCTTGCGATAATCCTCCACCAGTTGCGGAAATTCCTTTTCCAACCACGGCAGGAAAATGCTGGCTGAGCAGGGCTTCAGAAAAAGCGGGTTGGCAAAGATGTAGCGTCCGCCGGCCTGCGCTGTTGTCCGCACCAGCGCTTCCAGGTCGGCAGGCGCATCGGTGATCCCCGGTACTACCGGGGCGCAGATTACGCCGGCAGGCACGCCGTTCTCCCCCAGCTTGCAAATGGCTTCCAGGCGCAGGTCCGGACGCGGCGCACGCGGCTCCAGGATGCGCGCCAGTCCAGTGTTTAACGTTGTAATTGTCAGATTCACGAACAGCTTGTTGCGCTCCGCGATCCGTTGCAGCAGGTCAACATCCCGCAGCACGAGATTGGATTTGGTCACGATGCCGATCTCGAACCTCTCCTGCTCGGCGAACACTTCCAAAATGGCGCGTGTGACCTCGTAACGCTTCTCCGCCGGCTGGTAGGGATCGGTGGCGGTGCCGATGGCAATCTCCTGGCCCGGCTTGACTCGGCGCAGGTCGCGCCGCAGCAGCCAGGCCGCCTGCTGCTTCACGTAGATCTTGCGCTCGAACTCCAAGTCGCCCAGCTCCATGAACTCGTGCGTGTAACGTGCGTAACAGTATTTGCAGGCAAACTCGCATCCCCGGTACGGGTTGATGGTCCAGGTAAACGGCATGCGCGGGGCCGTGCAGCGGTTCAGCAGGGAGCGCGCATTCAGGGTGAAGTATTCGACTTCGTGGCCGTCGCGGATGAACTCCCCCTCGGCGGCCAGGCGCGCTATGCCCACCAGTGGCTTGGCGGCGGCCGCCTCCAGGTGATCGAGCAGGGGTAGGGAGGACATTGCAGAGCCCGGGAAGCCAGAGCAGCTTCGCTTTTTCTTCGCTATAGATTAGTTGCGAGCTCGGAAGGATGTCAATACGCGAAAAAGTTTACAGTTTTCAGTTGGACCGTAAACTGTAGACTGTATACCTTTTCGCTGCTCACCGTTTGCGAATGGGTCCCCCACATCTGCCCGGCTTTGGCAGATGTGAAAACAAACTCCTTAGAGGTCGAATTTCGAGAGAGCGAAGCGAAGCATCTGCTTTCTCTTTCTGCATTGGAACGCCTCGTCGGGCTGCCTGCCCCAGAACGCGCCGTCCTTGTCCGGACACCGCAACGTATTTCTTTTCCTCTGTGCCCTCCGCGGTTAATGCTTTTCCTGGGTTTGCAGTGCCGGCTGGGCTGTCTGTGATGCACGCGGCGGCGGCGGAATCGTGATGTCCAGCTTGGTCACCGGTCCCAGCGACGCCACCTCCTTATCAGCTTCCGAATTGCCGACCACGAGCACGGCAAACATACCTGGGTGGACGTACTTGTGGATTACGCGATTCACGTCCGCCACGGTCACCTTCTCGACGCCAGTGCGATAGCGTTCCAGGAAGTCGAGCGGATAGCCGTAGTACTCGTACGCCATGCGCTCACGCATTACCTTCTCGGGCGAGTCGAAATGAAAGATGAATGAATTGAGAATGGAATCCTTCGCGCGCCGGAGCTCCTGCTCCGTGGGCGGGTCCTTCAGCAGGTCCGCTATCTCCTGATTCAATCCCTTGATACCCTCGGCTGTAGTGGCGCTCTTTGTCCCCATGCCCAGCATGAAGATTCCCGGATGATCGAAGGACGATCCTATGCCGCCGCCCACGGCGTACGCGAGTCCCTGCCGGCTCCGCAGTTCCCGGATCAGCCGCGAGGCAAATCCGCCTCCAAGAATTTCATTCATCACCGTGACGGCGTAGTAGTCGGGGTTGTCCTTGCGAATTCCGAGCGCGACCATGCGGATCACACTCTGATTCACGTCTTCCTTGTGAACGTAATAAAGACCCGGCTTCGGTTCGCGAAATTCAACTTCCAGCTTTGGTGGCTCGGGACCTTTCGCCCAGGACCCGAACGCCTGCTTCAGCTTGGCTTCCATAGCGTCAGAGTTGAAGTCACCAACCACGCCTACGATCATGTTGTTCGGATGAACAAAGCGGTCGTGCCAATTCAGCAGATCCTCGCGCGTGACCGCATCCACGGTGGCGTACTCCGGAATGCGCACATAGGGATTGTCTTTTCCATACGCCAGCTTTACTGATTCGCGCGAGGCGATATCGCCCACATCGTCGTTGCGACGGGAGATTTCTGTGTCCATCTCGCGCTTGGCTAGCGCCAGCTTGTCGGCGCGGAAGGCGGGTTCGCGCAGCAGTTCGAGAAACAAGCTGAAGACGTCGTCGAAATCTCCCTTGAGGCAGTTCAGCCCGATGGTGGTGGCGTCCATGCCACCGTCAGTTTCCAGCTTGGCCGCACGCGCCTCGAGGAAGTCGTCCATCTCGTCGCCGGTTTTGGTTTTGGTTCCGCCGGTGCGCCAGACCTCGCCGTACATGTCCACCAGTCCGATCTTGGACTGAGGCTCCAGTCGCGCGCCGCCGCGGATGCGCGCCATCAGCGAGATCAGCGGCAACTCATGATCTTCCTGAAGAAACAGGACCATGCCGTTGGGCAGCTCCACACGTTTCGGCTGCGGGGGATGAAATGGCGGCAGCGGCGGGATAAGAATTTTCGTCCACGGTTCTGCCGGGCCGGCTTTCCTGGCGGGCTCCTGTGCGGTTTTCTGCGCCGGGCCGGGCTTCGTGGTCTTGTGAGGCTCGGTTGCCGGGGGACGCTGCGCCGCTTGCCCGACGGCCGCTGCTGCTGTCCAGAACAGCAACACGAATAACGTCAGCCTGGCCGGCAGTGACGAGCTGCTGAAGAGCAGGTGCTGCGCTTTCGGCCGGTTCATTGCTGCGCTCCTTGCGCGGGAGTCGCCGGTGAGGACGGTGGCGCGGTTTCGATCATCCCGATGGTGCGGTTCGTCGCAACGAAGGTCTTATTGGCGACGCGGCGAATGTCGGCCTTGGTCACGTTGTCAATGCGGTCCACCTGGCGGAACAGTTCCCGCCAGTCGCCGTAGCGAAGCTGCATCACCGCCAGTTCTTCCGCCAGGCCTTGATTACTGTCCAGGCTGCGGATGAGGTTGGCCTTGGCGCGGGTCTTGATCATCTTCAGTTCTTCGTCGCTAACGTCCTGTGTCTTGATGCGCTCGATTTCGGCGTGAATGGCATCGCGAAGCTCCTGCGGTGTGTGTCCGGGGGTAGGCACCGCGTAGAAGGCGAACAGGTGCGGGTACTTGGTTCCTGGAAATCCGCTGAAGCCCGCGGCGAAGGCGGCGATCTTCTTGTCCCGCACCAAAGACCGGTACAGCCGCGAGGTGCGCCCTTCCGACATCAGCGAGGTGATCGCGTCATACACGGCATCATCGGGATCGCGGTAGTCGGGGCGGTGGTAGCCTTCGATATAAAACGGCTGCGCAGGATCGCGCAGGGTCACGACGCGCTCGGCGTTTTGCGGCGGCTCTGAAGTGGTGATTTCTTCCGGCTTGGGCCGCTTCGGCAGTTGGCCGAAATACTTCTCGATGATCGGCAGCGCCTGCGCGGCTTTAACGTCCCCCACAACCGCAACCACCATGTTGGACGGAATATAGTACTGATCGAAGAAGCGCTGCGCGTCGGTGGCGGAAAACGTATGCAGGTCGGATGCCCAGCCGATGGTCGGTTCCTGGTAGGGATGCGCCATGAACGCCGTGGCCACGAATTGCTCCACCAGCCGCCCGGTAGGACGGCTGTCGGTGCGCATGCGCCGCTCTTCGATCACCACATCGCGCTCCTTGTAAAACTCGCGCATCACGGGATGCAGGAAGCGCTGCGATTCCAGGTACGCCCAAAGCTCCAGCCGGTTGGCAGGGAACGAGTAGAAGTACTGCGTGGAATCGTCCGACGTGCTGGCGTTCATGCCCACGCCCCCGTTCTTTTCCACGATCTCGTCAAACTGGCCGCGAATGACGTACTTGTTCGCCTCCGCGATAGCGTCTTTCCACGCCTGTTCCAGCTTCGCAACTTTCTCCGGATTGGCCCCGCCGGGTTTGTGGCGCTCCTCATTGTAGGCCGCGTACGCCTTCTCGACCTTTTCCAGCGCAACCTTCTCGGCGGCATAGTTCGTCGTACCAATTTTGTCGGTGCCTTTGAACGCCATGTGCTCGAACATGTGCGCCAGGCCGGTTTCGCCCTTCGGGTCCTGCACCGAACCGGCATCCACAATGGTGAAGAAGGAAAACACCGGCGCTTCAGGGCGCTCGCAGATCAGCACCGTCAATCCGTTGTCGAGCTTCTTCACTGTGATCCGCTTTTCAAAGGACGCTATGTCCTGCGCCTGCAGCGGCAACACCACCGCCAGCGCCAGCAGCACCAGCAGCGACTTGGTAATCGGCCGTTTCATCCAACCTCCATTTGCAATAAACCGGCAACCCATGGATGGTGTCATCCTGAGGGAGCACCGCGACAGCGCGTCTTTGGCGGTCGCGGTGCGTCCAGGGATCTGCATTTTTCGGCGCTTTCATGGGCAGGGTTCCCGCAAGCGCAAATCCTTTAGACGTGTTGCGCGAAAGATAGTTTCAGGACAATTTTTACTCTGGAATAACCGGGCCACTGCGCATCACCGTTCCCTCATAGGTACCTTGATCCCCTTTTTCTTCGCGAACTCGATCGCCTCTTCATATCCTGCGTCCGCATGCCGGGCGATGCCGATTCCGGGATCGTTGGTCAGCACGCGCTTGATGCGCTGCGCCATCTCGTCGGTGCCGTCGGCGACCGTGACTTGGCCCGCGTGCTGCGCGTAGCCGATGCCCACGCCGCCGCCGTTGTGGAGAGAAACCCACGACGCCCCGCTGGCGGTGTTCAGCATGGCATTCAGCAGCGGCCAGTCGGCGACGGCGTCGCTGCCGTCCTTCATGGCTTCGGTTTCGCGGAACGGCGACGCTACCGAACCGGTGTCCAGATGGTCGCGCCCGATCACAACCGGAGCTTTGATTTTTCCTTTCTTCACCAGTTCGTTGATCGCAAGCCCGAACTGCGCCCGCTCGCCGTAGCCCAGCCAGCATATGCGCGCGGGCAGCCCCTGGAAGCGGATGCGGCTGCGCGCCAGCTTGATCCACCGCTCCAGGATGCGGTTGTTCGGGAACAGCTCCAGCACTAGGTCGTCGGTGGTGTATATGTCAGCCGGTTCGCCGCTGAGCGCCACCCAGCGGAAGGGCCCGCGTCCTTCGCAGAACAGCGGACGGATGTAGGCTTGCACGAATCCGGGGAAGTCGTAGGCGTTTTTCACCCCGCGCTGGAACGCGAATGTGCGGATGTTGTTGCCGTAGTCGAACGTGACCGCGCCCATCTTCTGCAACGCCAGCATGCCTTCCACGTGGCGCGCGATGGAATCCAGCGAGCGCTCCTGGTATCCCTGCGGATCGCGTTGCCGCAACTCCGCCGCTTCGGCCACGGAGAGCCCTCGGGGAATATAGCCATTCAGCGGATCGTGAGCCGAAGTCTGGTCGGTGACGATGTCGGGCAGCACTCCGCGCTCGGCAAGTTCGGGGATCACATCCGCGCAGTTGCCGACCAGACCGACGGACACGTTCTCCTTCTTGCGAATTGCATTCTTCAAGATGCGCAGCGCCTCGTCGAGCGTGGTGACCATGAAGTCGCAATAACCCGTCTTCAGGCGCTTCTTGATGCGCTCGGGATCAACCTCTACGCCGAGGAAAGCCGCGCCCGCCATCGTGGCCGCCAGCGGTTGCGCGCCACCCATGCCGCCCATGCCTCCGCTGACAATTAGCTTGCCGCCGAGGTCGCCGCCGTAATGCTTCTCGCCCGCAGCGGCAAAGGTTTCAAACGTGCCCTGAATGATGCCCTGGGAGCCAATATAAATCCACGAGCCGGCCGTCATCTGCCCGTACATCATCAGCCCGGCGCGTTCCAGTTCATTGAACTTGTCCCAGTTGGACCAGTGACCCACCAGGTTGGAGTTGGCGATCAGCACGCGGGGAGCATATTCATGCGTACGGAACACGCCGACCGGCTTGCCCGACTGCACCAGCAGGGTCTCGTCGTTGGCGAGTTCGCGCAGCGAGCGGACGATGGCGTGGTAACACTCCCAGTTGCGCGCCGCCTTGCCCGTGCCGCCGTACACGACCAGATCGCGCGGGCGCTCGCCGACCTCTTCGTCCAGATTGTTCATCAGCATGCGCATGGCGGCTTCCTGCGGCCAGCCCTTGCAGGAAATTTCGCTGCCGCGCGGCGCGCGCACGGGGACATAGGCGCTTTTGGCAGTTTCCGTTTCCACAGCTATAACGAATTGGATGTTAGTACCGCCGCCGGGCCGGTGCAAATGTGTCGGTCCCTCACCGGACTGGCCGGAAAGTTGGCGTTTGGCAGGCCGGCTTCGCAGATCACCGCATTCGTGATTAGGGAGATTATGTCAGGCATTGCGAGTACATTCGGCTGAACCCTGTACAGCGCCATATCTCCAGTAGACTGGAGGAGTATGAGTTCAGTTCGGCGCATCCGCGGTACAAACTTGATCCTGTCCCTCAGCGGCTAAAGCCGATTGGTCTGGCGGGCGAACGGCATGGCTGAAGTCATGCCCCTCCGAAAGACACGAACGGCGCCGTTTCAGCCGTGCCATTGAAGGACTCATTAGGTTCGGGCTTTTAGCCCCTGAGGTAAAACTTACCACGTGTTGTACGGCGTTCCTTCGGTGCTGGTGCCGGTCGCGCCGCTATGGACGTCGGTGATGCCGGGTTCAGTCTGGTCCACACTGAGCAGCATCTCTTCGGTGTCCACAGTCCACGTGCTGTTCGACTGGGTGAACGGGTCCGTGGGAATGTTCCTCATGTACCCGGCAGAGACCAGGTCGTCCAGCGACTGCGGCGCTTTCTGCTTGTCTTCCGTGTAGAGGTTAATAGAGCTGCGCATGGTGAACAGGTCCTGCTTCAAGGCAGCTTCCCGGGCGCGGATAATTGACTGCTGATAAAGCGGGACGGCTATGGAGATAAGAATCACCATGATGCTGATGACAATCATCAGCTCAATCAAAGTGAAGCCGAGAGCGCGACCGCGGCGACTGTGTGGCACAGGCGCCCCCGCCTGTGCTTTGCGCCGGACGCGTTGAAATTTTGCAACTGTCACCATGTTTTGTACTTGGTCCCGTCCAGCCCTGTGCCTTCGGATTTGCTATAGACGTCGAACACGTTCTGCCCGCCCCAGGATTCCGAGGTTGGATCGTCCTGCATGGAGCGCAGCCCCCAGTCGGTATTGCCGGTCATCGGGTCCACCGGGACCTTGCGCAAGAAGCGCACCTTTTTACCGCCGACGTCTACGCCGTTGACTAGGGTGTCCAGGTCGGGGGGGTAGCCTTCGGTGCCGACTTTGATCTGAAAAGCGCCGCGGTCGGCGGCATCTTTGTAGCGGTCTATGGCGTCGCGCAATTCCCACAGATCCTGGCGCAGCCGGTGTTCTCGCTCGCGTTGAATGCGCACGCGCGCCAGGGGCAGGGCCGCGCCGGTCAGGACTGCCATGATGGCAATGGCGGCAATCAGCTCCACCAGCGTTAAGCCGCGCCGTGACCGTCTTCCTGATAACTGCATGCGTCTATTGTAAACGGTACTCCACGGCTGTGCAGCCTTGCGCCGTCCACGCCCCTGCATTATTCATGAAGGTAACGTGATGCTCGGGTGCAGCAGGGCTTCAAGCCCCGCATTGAACGGGTGGAGCAGCCTTCAGGCCTGCATGGAATG
>JBHGAZ010000044.1:0-27146 GCA_041946765.1 Terriglobales bacterium | reverse complement strand
GCCGTCGCCGCCGATGATCACCAGCGCGTCAATGCCCAGCTTCTGCGCATTGCAAATGACTTCCTCGGAGACGTTATGGACAATGACTTCCCCGTTCGGCTTCACTTCCCTGTACTGAAACGGGTTGCCGCGATTAGTGGTGCCGAGAATGGTGCCGCCGCGCGGCAGGATGCCGGCGACCGTGTCCAGCGTCAGCTCGAAGGAGCGCTCCGGCCAGATCAAGCCGTCGAAGCCGTCCGGGATTCCGATAACTTTCCAGTTGTACTTGAGGATGGCGCTCTTGACCACGGCGCGAATGACCGCGTTCAGCCCGGGACAGTCACCGCCCCCGGTGGTCACGCCAATAGTACGGATGTGGGTCATAGCACAGAAACCGTTCAACAGCGGAGAGAATTGCTTACCACTCAATACCGCCTTTCGGCTCGGCCACCGGCGAGGCACGGCACACAGAAGTTTCGAATCATGGATTAACAGTCACGGTTGTGCTTGCTGTGATGCTACCAGCAGTAGCGGTGATGGTGACCGGGGTAGTGCTTGACTTAATCCCCGTGACCAAGCCGCTGGAACTGACCGTCGCCACAGTCTTGTCCGAGGACGTCCACTGGACCGAGCTGTTCATCGTCTGGCCAGAGGTACCGTTGAACAGAGCATCGATTTGGACAGTCTTCGTGCCAGTCATACTGACTGACGGATTTGATGGTGTCAGAGTAATGCTCGTCAGCGCTACTGTTGCTACTGACATCGTGGTCGAACCGGTAAGCGAACCCGAGGTTGCCGTGATGGTGCTCAAGCCAAGAATCGGCCCTGTACCAGTACCTTCGGATCCGCTCGCAGTTGCCACGCCTGTCGTATCGATAGTGACAGTTGCCGTACAGCCCGAGCTGATACAGCCACCGGTAGGAGTTGACGCGCTCCAGGCTACCCCGCTTAAGGTGCTGGTGCTACCGTCATCGTTTACGCCTGTCGCGGTGAATTGCTGAGTGGCTCCCGTGGCCACCACCGGAAATACCGGAGTAACGCTGATCGAGGTCAGTGTTCCTTTTTGATCAAAAAAATTGCACGATGCGAGAGTGATTACAAGCGCGGCCACCACAAACGTATACAGAACTCGACGACGAAACATGTCACCATCCGGGCAACTTGGATTGAGAACAGCCGGTATAGTCGAGGATTCTAACAGACCTGCCGCCGCGCGCAGCGGATTGACATTTCTTTGTTGTGCGACAATCAAGGGAAGGTGAGCTATCGCGTGTTGCAGCGTTTAATCAACAATCGCGGGCAAGGACGTCCGCGCTACACCTCAAACGTGAGTGGCAACGAACGAGAGTTCTGCGCTGCGCATGCTTGCCTAAAGCTTCGCCTCGGTACACTGCTTGCGTTGTTCGTCCTTCTGATGGCTCTCTTCGCCACTGCGCAAACCAAGCCGCGCGCTGATAACCACGCTCAAGAAATCTGCACACTTTGCATTCACGCCCATATGGACTTTCTTGCGGGCGATGCCCTGCGCGGCCGCGGCAGCGCTACTCACGATGAACTGGTTGCAGCTACGTACGCCGCTTCTGAACTGTTGCAATACGGCGTTGAACCCGCCGGCGACAAAGATGATCGCTACGGCAATGGATTTATTCAGCAAGTAAAGCTCTTTAATGGGAAGTACACCTGGAACGTCATCGGTATATTGCGCGGCAGCAGCGCGCAACTCTCGAAACAGGCCATCTTGCTTTCAGCGCACCTGGATCACGTAGGCGTTGGGAAGCCTGTGAACGGTGACGACATTTACAACGGCGCGGACGACGACGCCTCCGGCATCTCGGCGGTGCTGGAGTTGGCGCGCGTACTGGCGTCGGGCGTGCGTCCGCAGCGTACGGTCATCTTTGCGCTTTATGGGAGCGAGGAAATCGGCGGCCAGGGCTCCGCGTACTTTCTCCAGCATCCGCCGGTGCCGCTGGAGGAAATTGTCGCGAACCTGGAATTTGAAATGATCGGACGGCGCGATCCCATGCTCCCCGGCGACGATGTATTCCTTACGGGATACGACCGCTCAAACCTGGGCCCGCACTTGGCCGCCCACGGCGCACACTTGCTTCCCGATCCGCACAATGGGCAGCGCTTTTTCGAGCGTTCCGATAATTTCGTACTGGCCCGCAGAGGCGTGGTGGCGCACACCGTGTCCAGTTTCGGGCTGCATGCGGACTATCACAAGCCCAGCGATGAAGTGTCGAGAATAGATTTCCCGCACATGTACACAGTGATTGGGTCGCTGGTAAAGCCGATGCAGTGGCTGGTGAACTCCGATTTCAAGCCGGAGTGGGTGGAAGGGAAGAAACCTTGATCGGGTGATCGGGTCATCAGGTGATCGGGTGATCGAGTCCGGTGAAGAGATGTCGGAAAGACGAACCGAAGGAAGGGTGCGATTCGCGTTCTTGGATTCTACAGTACCGTCAGCAGCTCTCAGATCACGCGATGACCCAATCACCCGATTCATACAGGCGGTTTGGGCTTAGCTTTGGCGATGCGCTCGTCGATAGGCTTGCGGCCTTTGTAGCCTTCTTCGGTCCTGTGCCAGTGGGCAATTTTCGGCTCGCCTAGTTTCCAGCACAGCAGGATGACCTCATCATCTACTTGGCAGGGGAAATCCAACAGGCCGATGCCGAGGTCCTTAACCTGCGCTCCCGCCGACTCGATCTCAGCCAGCGCATCCTTGACGCGTTGCAGCAAGTGATCGTGCTCGAGCTTGCGCTTCTTCAGCGCGGGTACATTCAACAGGCTACCGCCGCTCAGAAAGACGCGCGTGCCGAGTTCGTGAAACTCCCGCTCGATCTGCTCCCGTTGCTCATTGGCGGTCATGGCCTCGCGCAGCAATGACTCCATTACCGGGAGCAGCATCTGCGCTTCATCGAGAGTGAAAGTACGAGCCATAAACCAGTTTCCGGTTTCTGGTTTCCAGTTTCCGTTTCAGAGAAAGAAGCCGGCGTTGGCCTCTGGAAACCGGAAACTGGAAACTGCCGCTTACTGGATTTCCAGCATGCGGTCCAGCGCCACGCGGGCCCAGCGTTTGACCTGGTCATTCACTACGATGCGGTTCACGACAGTGCCGTCTGCAAGGTTCTCCAGCGCCCAACACAGATGCTGCGGCGATATGCGGAACATGGTGGTGCACAGGCATCCGGAGTCGTCCAGGGTGATGACCTGCTTGCCTTCGGCCGCGAACTGCTTGCCCATGCGGTTGACGAGGTGGATTTCCGTTCCTACGGCGAACATGGAGCCAGGGGGCGCGTCCTTCACGTACTTGATCAGCGTCTCGGTCGAGCCGATGCCGTCAGCCTTCTGGCAGACTTCGAGCCGGCATTCGGGATGCACGATCACGCGGATACCGGGATATTTCGCGCGTACCTTGTCCACATGTTCGGGCAGGAATCGCTGGTGGACGGAGCAGTGACCCTTCCACAGGATCACCCGTGCGTTGGCCAGTCGCTCCCGGGTCAAGCCGCCCTGAGGCATGAAGGGATCCCAAACAACCATTTCGTGCAAAGGAATCCCAAGCCCGTATGCGGTGTTGCGGCCCAAGTGCTGATCAGGAAGAAAGAACAGCTTGGAGTTCTTGGCGTAGCCCCAGCAAAACGCGCCGGGAGAATTCGAGGAGGTGCATACCAGTCCGCCGCGCTCGCCGCAGAAGGCCTTGATGGCGGCGCTGGAATTCATGTAGGTGATCGGCGTAATGCCTTCACCGGCATCGGTGGTCAGGCCGAGCGCGACCATCTGCTCCCAGGCGTCTTCCACCTGGGTAATTTCGGCCATATCGGCCATGGAGCAGCCGGCGTTCAGGTCGGGCAGGATGGTAATCTGTCCCGGTCGCGCCAGGATGTCGGCGCTTTCTGCCATGAAATGTACGCCGCAGAAGACGATATAGCTGCCCTGCGCCTGCGACGCCAGTTTAGATAATTTGTACGAATCGCCTGTAAAGTCGGCAAAACGGATGACTTCGTCGCGTTGATAATGATGGCCGAGAATGACCGCCTGGCCCGCCAGCCTGTCTTTGGCCGCAGCAATGCGTTCGTCCATGGAACGGTCTGGCAGGACAAGGTAGTTGTCCAGGGTGCATGATGATGCCGTCGCAGTAGCCACTTTCGCACTCGCTTTCAGTCCCGGTGCCCCGCGGCCCGGAACGGGGATGTTGAAAGCATCCAGCGGCTCCAGTAGATCCACATGCGCAAACCCTGCTGGCGTTTGGCCCGACCTACGGGGTTGTTGAAGCCGTTGGTTGTTTCTAAAAGATCTCTAGTAAATCTGATGCCCGCCAGCCCCGTCCGACTCATGAAGAGACGGCCTATCGGCTTCGACGAGCAGCACAGCTATTTTCGCTCTGCCTCGCCGGATGTGCAATAGCAAACAGGTTACAGGTCACAGGTTTCAGGTAACAGGTGAGGATTGAAACTCCTGACTCCTGACTGCTGAATGCTGCTTTCACCCTCCGATATGCACCATGGTGCGGGAGGCGGGCACAAAATCTGGCTCGCCGATGTGGTGGCGCTCCTCTTTTGCACTCACGACGTTGCGGATGAAGCGGACCAATTGTTCGTCGCTGTCGCCGCGGTGCATGCGTCCCGCCAAGTCGTGCTCGAATACGGAGAACAGGCACGTGCGAATTTTGCCGTCGGAGGTGATGCGCACCCGGCTGCAGTGATTGCAGAACGGATTGGACACGGGCGCAATAATGCCGATCTCGCCGATGCCGTCCTGAAAACGGTAACGCCGCGCTGTCTCGCTGAGGCCGTGCTCGATTTCCACCAGCGGCTGAAATTTCGCCATGCGCTGGAGAACTTCGTCCAGACGGACCACGATGTCCGGCGACCAGACGCGGTCTTCCTCCAACGGCATGAACTCGATGAAGCGCACCACCACGCCCTCGTCGCGGGCGAACTTGCCGAACGCGACCACCTGGTCTTCGTTGAAACCGCGTAACAAGACGCAGTTGATTTTCACCGGCTCCAGGCCGGCTTTTTTGGCGGCGCGAACCCCGGCGAGGACGGCGTGGTACCCATCGTGCGCTCGCGTGATGTGGGCGAATTTTTCGGGATCAACAGCATCCATGCTGACGGTAATGCGCGTCAGTCCGGCATCCTTGAGGGGCTGCGCCATTTCCGCCAGCAGATGTCCATTGGTGGTGACGGCGGTTTCCAGCGGCGCGCCATCACAATTTTTGATCCTGGAGACGTCTCGCACAAAATCTATAACGCCACGGCGCAACAGCGGTTCGCCGCCGGTGATACGCAGCTTCGCGATGCCAAGGGCGGCGAGCAGGCGGACCATCCGCAGGTAGTCGGAGAACGGCAGCTCGGGAAACTGCGCGCCCAGCGTACCAGTGCGGCAGTAAACACACTTGTAGTTGCACCGGTCGGTGATCGCGATGCGCAGGTCGGTGATGTTGCGGCCGTATTTGTCAGTGAGTCGCATGATGTGTGCGTCGGGAAAGCTGCGACTCACGGTTGGAGAAGGCGGGAGTTTCCAGTTTCGAGTTTCAGGTTTCAAGAAGGTCGAGCATGCAGCTCACGCGAAATTTGAAACGCGAAACTGGAAACCGTTTCTTCTGTTTCCTTTCCAAACACGGGAGGCGCGGGCGTTTCCCCCTGCACCCTCGGCTTTCGCAATCGTGCACGAAAGCGCCGCCACCGTAGCCATGGATATACCAGCAGGCCCCAGCGGTCGGAAACAACCAGATTATACGCGTATTAGGATGCGTGAGGTTGGATTGAAGATCGTCCGAGTTGGACGTCGCGGCAAAGGCCATCGTGTCGCTCCATGAACGGAACATAAACCCGAGCGAAAGTCAGGGGAATCCCCCAGCCTTCGATCCGCTCAGGTGGGGCACCCGCCTAGTTTCTCACGAACTCCCCAGATAGGCCTCGCGAACGTAGTCGTTGGCAAGCAGGTCACTGCTGGGGCCATGGAGCGTGATGTGGCCCGTTTCCATCAGATACGCGTAATGAGAGAACTGGAGGGCGTAATTGACGTTCTGAGCAACGAGAAGGATCGTCACCCCCTGCTCGCTGATCCGGGCGATGAAGCCGAAAATGTCCGCTACCAGCTTCGGAGCAAGGCCGAGGGACGGCTCGTCCAACATCAACAGCTCGGGTTCTGCCATCATTCCCCGGCCAATTGCGCACATCTGTTGCTCGCCGCCGGAAAGAGTCCCGGCAATCTGGGTGCGACGTTCCTTCAGCCGCGGGAACATGTCATAAACGCGCGCCAGGTTGTCGGCGGCAGCGGACCGGAAGCTGGAAGGAAATGCTCCCATCAGCAGGGTTTCCTCAACCGTCATTTTGGGCCAGAGTTGCCGGCCTTCGGGGATGAGCGTGATGCGCCGCTTCACGCGCTCGTGTGGGGGCTCGAAAGAAATGTCCTGCTCCTTGAATGCGATGCGTCCGCCGCGAACGGGCAGCACGCCTGCGATGGCATTTAGCGTGGTGCTTTTGCCGGCGCCGTTGGCTCCGATGATGCAGACCACCTGTCCTTTGGCGACAGAAAGAGATATTCCCCAAAGCACCTGGACCGCCCCGTACGAGACCTGCAGGTCGTGAACTCCCAACAGCGTTGTTTGCGGCGCAGTCTCAGGCATGGGGCCCGCCCTTTGCCGGCGGCTCGCCCAGATAGGCCTCAATCACGGCCGGATCTTGCTGGATCTCCTCCGGCGTCCCTTCCGACAGCTTCTTTCCGTAGTTCAGGACCATGATGCGGTCGCAAACGGAGGTGATGGCCTTTACGTCGTGCTCGACGTACATGATGGTGGTGCCATTGGCGCGGATAGTGCGCAGCAGGTCGAGCATGGCGGCGGTTTCCGCGTGTGTCAGGCCGCCGCAGATTTCATCGCAGAGCAACAAGTCCGGATCGGTCGCCAGCGCGCGCGCAATTTCCATCCGCTTGTGATTGCCGACAGAGAGAATGGAAGCTGGGGTTTCCGCCAGAAGCTCGAGTCCGACTGCGGCGAGCACTTCCATGGCGCGCTGCTGCCCCTTGGCGCCGGTCAGTCCGCTTCTGCCGAAGCTCACGGCGACCTGTATGTTTTCCAGCACGGTCATCTCACGAAACGGCCGCACCACTTGGTGAGTGCGCGCAATGCCCGCATGCACAAGCTGGAAAGACTTCCAGCCAGTGATGTCTTTGGCGCGGCAATAGACGCTTCCCGAGGTAGGGACCAGAGCGCCGGCGATCATGCTGAACAGTGTCGTCTTGCCGGCGCCGTTCGGCCCGATAAAGCCGAATATTTGTCCCTCACGGGCTTCGAAGCTAACGTCCTTGACCGCGGCCAGCCCCCCAAAGTACTTCGTCAGCTTCTCTACTTTGAGGATCGGGGCGTTTGCTTGCAGGTTTCCCACGGACTCTCCTGATAAGTTTGCGAACTCCACCCAGAATGCCGCCCGGTTCGACCAGAATGATCAGTACCAGCAACGAGCCGTAAAGCAGCAGGTGAATTTGCGGAAACGAGGCGACGATCTGTTCTTCCACGATGCCGAACACCACTCCGCCGATGACGGGCCCCCAAACCGTGGCCAGGCCGCCGATGACGGGAAGCAGCAGAATACGCACGCTGGTGTGGAATCCGAATACGCCTTCGGGATGAATAAAGGCAGCGTAGCGGGCGAAGACCCCGCCGGCGATGCCGGTCAGGGCTCCTGCCAGCGCGTGCGCCGCCAGTTTGTAGAGGTAAGGATTGACGCCGACATCGGCGGCAGCGTCTTCATCCTGGCGGATTGCGCGCAGCCCCAGTCCGAACTTGGCGCGCGAAACCACCATCGACATACCCACGGCAAAGGCCGCTAGCGCCAGAGCGGAATAGTAATGCTCGATCTGGTTGAAGGCCCCGGGCTCGCGAATGCGGTATCCACTGGCGCCGCCGGTGAAGTTCAGGTTGGTCATGACCACCCGCACCGCTTCGCTGATACCGATGGTCGCGATGGCGAAGTATGGTCCTCGCAAGCGGAACGTGGGCAGTCCGATCACCAGCGAAGCGAGCGCCGCAACTACAGCCGATCCCAAAAACGCAATGAACGGGTTCACTCCGCTGCTGATCGCCAGCGCGGATGTATATGCGCCCAGGCCGAAGAAGACTGCGAATCCAAACGAGACCTGTCCCGCATACCCACCGATCAGGTTCCAGGCCACGCTGGTGGTCAGCCAGACATAAGTGACGAACAGCAGCCGAATGGCATTCGGGTCGGAGATGAACAGGGGAAGCAGGGTCAGCCCAAGCAGAAGCGCTCCGGGCAGCAGCATGCTTCGCCGCCGTGCTGCGATGCTATATGCGCGTACCGCTGCGGCCAGGGCGGTCATGCGAGCCGTCGCAGTTTGTCCAGCAGACCAACAATTCCGCCAGGCAGGATGATGAGCACGACTACCAGCATTCCATAGGAAATGGCCAGCTGATAGCCGGCGGGCACGAACAGAATGCCGAAGGTTTCCACCAGCGCCAGCACTATCGCACCGAGAGCGACTCCCAGGATGGATTCCAGTCCGCCCAGGACAATGATCACGAACGAGCGGATCAGAAAAGGACGTCCGAAGTCGGGATCAAACGAATACAGGCTCGCCAGCAGTCCTCCCGCCAAGCCTGCAAACGCGATCCCCAGGCCGAAGGTGACGCTGGCCGTGTAGCCGCTGTTCACTCCTACAATCTGTCCCGCATAGCGGTTTTGGATCAGCGCCCGTAGTGAGCGCCCGAACCAGGTGTGGTTGAGGATCACCTGCAACGCCACAAGACATCCCACTGCGGCGAGAAAAACAATCAGACGAATAGAGGAAACAGCGATGGGACCGAAGTGGACCACTGACAACGTTTCCGAGGTGAAGATGGACCGGTCGGTGTTGCCCCAGATCAGGTAGCCGGCATTTTGCAACACCAGCCACAAACCGAACATCAGCAGCAGGGACGCCAGTGTGGGTTGGTCCGAATGCGGCAGATAGCGCACAAACAACCAGTGCACCGCTCTACCCATGAAAAACATGATCGGGAAAACCACGAAGGCCGCGAGAATAGGGTGGAGGTGCGCCCGTTCAAAGAGCTCCAGTGCGAAATACGCTCCCAGCATCATGAACCCGGCGTGCGCCAGGTTCACGATCTTCATCACACCGTAAATCACAGCCATGCCAACCGACATCACCGCATAGATGCCGGCGAGCAGCAGCGCCGAAACCAGCAAGCTGATGAATTCAACAGAAGCCATCGTAGTTTGAGGTCAAGCTGAGGTGGAAGCGCCGGTTGTAATTCTGCTGGCAAGCTCCCGCTCGCGCGTCCCCACGGCGCGCGCTTCCACCTCCCCACTGGGGTGGAGACCGGACTAAGTCTTCGGAACCGGCGCCACTGAGGAACCGGTCGCCGCGTCCTTAGGATAAACGATGTCAACCTTGCCGCCGGGCTTGTTCTGCACAATAACAAATGGCGTGTGAACCTGGCCATTGGGTCCGAAATCAAGAACTTGGCCGGGGAGCAGGGAGTCGGTGAGCTTCACTTTGTCCAAGGCGTTACGGATGGCGCTTTTGTTCAGAGTGCCTGCGTCTTCGATCGCCTTGGCTAGAACCCGGGTGGCGTCATACGCAGTCGCGGGGTACCAGGAGTCTGGCGGATGGCCGGTAAATGCCTTGTAGTCTTCGGTGAATTTCTTCACTTGCGGGTAGGGCAGTTGGTCGGACCACCAGATGCCGGCAAAGATGTAATCCACACCGTCGCCGAGCGCCTTGCGCGCGTCAGATTCCGGTCCACGCGCCCCATAGCTGATCATCTTGTGACGCATGCCGGACTGGAGGTATTGTCGTTGCATGGTGATGTAGTCTTTCAGGTGCGCGTCGGAGAGAAAGATATCGGCCTTAGCGGCCTTCACCTTTTGCAGCAGCCCGGAAAAATCCGTGCCTCCCAATTCAAACTTCTCGTCGAAGACCACGGTAAAGTATCCCGGATGCTCCTTGATCCAAGCCTTAATGCCATTGACGTAGTCCACACCGTGGTCGGTGTTTTCGACGACTAAAGCGAGCTTCATACCCTTTTTCAATTTGCCCTGATCCACGAGTGAACCCAGGTATTCGGCTGTGGTGGAGCCGAGTATGCTGACTGGGCTAAGCGCACCGAAGGTGTATTTATACCCGTGGCTGAAGATGCTGGAAGCGGCCGCGCCCGGGGTAATCCATGGCACCTGGTAGCGGTCGGGCATTACGGATTCGGCTTCTCCCAGGGATGTCGAATACGCCGACACCATGGCGACAACCTTATCCGAGCTCATCGCCCGCTCGGCGAGCGACGCGGATTTCGCCTGGTCGGAACCGTCGTCGTAGAAGACCATCTTCAACGGCAGTTTCTTGCCGACATCTTTGACAAACACCCCGCCATTGTCGTTGATTTGTTTAATCGCCAGCTCTATGCCTTCCTTCTGATACTGGCCAGGTTTGGCTTCGCGGCCAGTGGTGGGAAGAACGACGCCGATGGGAATGGAATCTGCCGCTCCCGTCTTGCCGCGGCTGCACGCTGATGCCAGCGCCAGCACCAGCAGGAGCGTAATAAAGCCTAATATCGCTGTGCCCCGCACCGATCGAATAAGTCTTTGCACTTGAAACCTCCATATGCTGTCCTGAGCGGACTACGAAATAAACATCAGAGCGTCAGGGCCCGCCGGTGCGCAGCGCAACCATCTATCACGTTGCGAGATGATATTCAATTGCATTTGCAGCAGCAGAAAGGGGCCCTGCTTGCCACCTGATTCAGAACTGCCTTCATTTGGTTGTACACAGGTGAATTTATCGGGCAGTTGCGCGCTGCCCCCACGCCGGGTTTTTAGCGGTATAATCTCCCGCTCACTTATGACCATGCCGAGCAGCGTCCTGCCTCTTATTCGCCGGGCCGAACAGCACCGCAGTCGAACCGCTGTGGTGGATTTGCACGGAGAGTTCACCTACGAGCAACTGCTGGATGCTTCCGCCCAGGTAGCGACCGTCGTACTCGCCGGTCGCAAGGACCTTGAAGAGGACAGGGTGGCCTCTCTGGTCACGCCGGGATTTCCGTGGGTTGCGGTGCAATGGGGCATATGGCGGGCGGGAGGCATCGCTGTACCGCTGCCAATGGGCTGTCCCGCGCCCGAGCTGGCATACTTCATTGACGATACGCAAGCATCAACGCTCGTTTTTGACGAAGCGGGTAAAGGCGTGCTCGCACCTATTGCTGCTGCACGTCGATTGCGGACGCTTGCGTCGGCGGATGTGACCAGCAGTGCCGTGGGTAGCTCGCGAGGCGTGCAGCTTCCGAGCATCAACAGCGCCCGGCGCGCCATGATCATTTACACCAGCGGCACGACCAGCCGCCCCAAGGGAGTGGTCACGACGCATGACAACATTACTGCACAGATCACCACGCTTGTCGAAGCCTGGGGCTGGTCGCAGCACGACCGCATTCTTCTCTGCCTGCCGCTACATCACGTTCACGGGATCATCAACGTGGTTTCGTGCGCGCTCTGGTCGGGCGCTACTTGCGAAATGCTTCCCCGCTTCGATGCAAACACGGTGTGGGAGCGGATTGCAAACGGCGCGCTGACGCTCTTCATGGCCGTACCCACAATCTATGTCAAGCTGATTGCCGCATGGGAAGCGAGTTCGCCGGCGCGGCGCGCCTTTCTCAGCCAGGCCTGTCGCCGGCTGCGGTTGATGGTGTCGGGATCAGCAGCGCTGCCGGTAAGCACGTTGGAGCGCTGGGAAGAAATCAGTGGTCATCGGCTGCTGGAGCGCTATGGCATGACGGAGATCGGTATGGCGCTGTCCAACCCGCTGCACGGAAGACGTGTGCCCGGCAGCGTCGGCACGCCTCTGCCGCGAGTTCAAGTGCGACTGGTTGACGAGAGCGGATCAGAGGCGGGCACCGGCGTGCCGGGTGAAATCGAGGTGCGCGGTCCCAGTGTCTTCAAGGAATATTGGCGGAAGCCCGAGGCCACGCGCGACGCGTTTCGCAACGGCTGGTTCCTGACTGGCGATATGGCAGTGTTCGAGAACGGCGTCTATCGCATCCTGGGACGCACCAGCGTTGACATCATAAAAACCGGCGGCCACAAGCTTTCCGCGCTGGAAATAGAAGAGGTGCTGCGCGGGCATCCCGCAATCAGCGAGTGCGCTGTGGTGAGTGTCCCCGACCCGGAGTGGGGAGAACGCGTAGCCGCGGCGGTGGTGCTGCGCGATGGAATGTCGCTGGATCTTGATGCCCTGCGGACTTGGGCGAAGGAGCGGATTGCCGCCTACAAAGTGCCTTCGCGGCTTCTCACACTGCAATCCCTTCCGCGAAATGCCATGGGCAAGGTGACCAAACCCGCCGTCGCCGCCCTGTTTAGGAGCTAGACAGGAACTCTGACCGGCGGCCCGGGAATACCCTTTGTTATCAACAACTTTGGTTCTCCCCGGGATTCCCTGATATCAGAGATAAGCGCTAGGAATGACACTTCACCCGCCAACTGTTCTCTCATTTTGATCAATTCAGGGAAAAACTGCCCGAAAAGCAAACGGCGCAGGCCGATTTAGATGTGGGGTGAGGATGGCAACGACCTGCGCCTTATTAAGTTGACCTCATACTACCGGGCATACATCGGCAGGTCAAGAATTATTTGCAAATAATTGAACATCTTACAAGCAATTCGGGAATAGATTTGCGGTGGCATGGGCCACACCCGGATGTGCTCCGGCGCACATCGAAATGTGACCGGAATTGGGAAAACCCCTTCACCACCGAGGGCAACCCTTTCACGACCGAGGACAAAACCCTTTCACCACAGATCACATGCGCCTTGGGCGCACCACCGAGGATGAAAATAGTTGACCTGGGGCGGGCCGAATCGGCTACAAGCATCGTTGCGAAGCGAAGGCTTGGAGGTCGCGAGCCTCTGTGAGACGCAGATCTCGCACCACAGATTCGACCCGCACCGCATGAAGGTACCACCTTTTGTCGCACCCGGAAACGGGAAGGACGCATGGCAGTTTCTGTAGCTGACCTGCGGTGCAGCCCTCGCTCGCACAGGAGGGAGTCCCGTATCACGAACTCGGCGATCTCTACTTGGACAACCTCAACAAAACCAACGTCGCCCGTAATCTCCTGCGTCGTCTGGAGCGCATGAGCTTTACGGTCTCCATCCAGCAAACGGTGGCAGCATAGGCGTGTAATTTTCATGGCTAACGCGAATTTAGACGGGTGAAGAGGCCTAATTTTGGACGATGGGCTATCTGCTCACCGCGTCTTCGGGGTCGTTTGTTCAGGTTTGCATAGCTCGCGGGGTCGTTTATACTCTCCGGTCGCCCTGGGCGGAATTCCGAGGATCCAGCAGCGTAGGAGGACTTCATGAAAATCCTGGTATGCATGAAACAGGTGCCACAAAAAGATGCGCCCCTGAAAGTGAACGAGTCCGGCACATGGATTCGTGAGGACATTTCCTACGAGGTGAACGAGCCGGATGCCTACGCGCTGGAAGAAGCTCTGCGGCAAAAAGAGAAGCATGGTGGAGAAGTCGTGGTAATCACCGCTGGACCGGCGCGCGCCCAACAGGCATTGCGCGAGGCCCTGGCCAAAGGCGCAACGCGCGCCATTCACTTGGAAGGCGCGGAGTTTGCCTCGCTGGACGCCTTCAACACCGCGAAGGCGATTGCCGCCGCCATTCAAGGCGAAAACTTTGACCTGATCTTCACCGGCTTGCAGTCCGACGATTACGGCTACGCGCAGACCGGCGTAATCTTGGCAGAGCTGCTGGGTTGGCCGCACGCAACCATCATCATGCAGATCGAAAAAACCGACGCTGGTATCCGCGTGAAACGTGAACTGGAGGCCGGCTATTTTCAATATGTGGAGATGCCGCTGCCGGCGGTGCTCACGATCCAGTCGGGGATTAATAAGCTGCGCTACGCCACACTGATCGGAATCAAGCAGGCCAAGAACAAGCCACTGCGCAAGGTAACGGTGGCAGAGGTGCAGTCCGCCATCGGCCCCAACCTCCAGCAGATTGGGCGACTCTATATACCTCAGAAGACGAAGAAAACCGAGGTGCTGGACGGTACCCCCGCCGAAGTCGCGAAAAAGCTGGTTGATAAGTTGCGCAACGAGATCCACATCATTTGACCCGCAACTTTCAGCTCCAGCAGGCCAGTTGCGGCATGCTGGGCGCGCCGAGAGAGGACATCGTCCACACGCGGGGAAAGTCAGGGCATATGGCAACGAACTATGACATCGAGCAGAGGGCAATGGATGCGGCGATCCGCGACGAGCGCAGAGGTTCCGGCATGCAGACACTGGGATGGGTTTTCATCATTTTTGATCTGATTCCAGCAGTTTGGCTTTGGGTCGGATGGCGGTCCGGCTCCATGTTCTGGTTCTGGTGGGTGCTGGGTGAGGGCCTGAGCGGCGTTGCGCTGCTGATTGCGGGAACGATATTGAGATCGAAGGCAGCCCGGGATTTTGCCGCCTACGAGCGCGGCCGCTCGGGTCCGAAAGCAGCATAGGTACTACCGGTTTTAATAGTGAACGTAGCAAGCTACGTCGCTACATCCTGGATGAAAGTGAGCGAAATGGCTGACACAATCCTCATAGTGGTGGAACAACGTGAAGGGAAACTGAACCGCACCTCTTGGGAAACCGTTGCCGGGGCGCAGGCAATCGCCGCCGAAACCGGCTGGACTGTTGAGGCGGCCGTGCTCGGCAGCGGCGTGGCGGAAATTGCGCGCGAGGTGGCAGCGAAAAAGCTCGCCAAGGTTTACGACCTGGAGTCGCCCCGACTGGAACGGTACACGCCCGATGCGTTCGCCTTCGCCCTGAAACAGTTCGTCGCGGAGAAACAGCCTAAGCTGGTGCTGATGCCGCACACGTATCAGGTGCGCGACTTCGCTCCCAAGCTGGCCACCGCGCTGGGTCGCGCCCTCATCAGTGATGCGACCGGCTACAAAAAGGACGGCGACAAGCTCTTGTTCACTCGTCAAATGTTTCAGGGAAAGCTTACGGCAGACGTGGCCTTTAATGGCAATCCGCCGTATTTCGTCACCTTTCAGACTGGCGCGTTCCGTGGAGACAAAGCTGAGGAGGGGGCGAGTGCCGCTGCGGTTGAGACCGTCAACGTGGACGTTCCCGAGAGCGCAGTCCGAACCCGTCCGCAGGATCCGTTTAAAGAAGCTAAGCAGACCGTGGACCTGACCCAGGCGGCAGTCATTGTTGCCGTGGGCCGGGGGATCAAAGAGCAGAAGAACATCGAACTGGCGAAGCAATTGGCCGATGCGCTCGGTGGCGAACTGGCCGCCTCGCGTCCGATCTGCGATTCCGGCTGGTTGCCCATGGACCGGCAAGTAGGCTCTTCAGGGCAGACGGTCTCGCCCAAGCTGTATCTGGCGTTGGGAATCAGCGGGGCCATTCAGCATCTGGTCGGGATGAAAGGCTCGCGCAGCATCGTCGCGGTGAATAAAGACGCAGAAGCTCCAATTTTTGAAGTTGCTGACTATGCCGTGATCGGTAATTTGTTTGATATCGTGCCGCCGCTGATTGAGGAACTTAAGAAAGCAAGAGCATAGGTTCCGGAAGTTTCGGACTTTTCGAAAGTTTCGAAGACCATTTCTTCCGGACCTGAACCCCACATGCCTTTTGACTTTGGTATTTCGCAAGCAATACTTCTGGCGCTCTGCATCGTTAGCATCTGGCTGTTTGTGCGCGCCATAGACCGGCGCCTGTTCTCGCTTTTTCCGTGGCCGTGGCGGGTGCCCGCGGGCGACACCGGAGAGCGCATCAAGCGCGTCTTCTTAGAGGTTCTCTTTCAGTCGCGCGTCATTCGCGACCGCCCTCTGGTTGGAATCCTGCACGCACTCGTTCTGTGGGGATTCATCGCGTTCGCCTACGTAAGCATCGAGCACTTCGCGCTGGGTTTCCGCGGAATTGAAACTGCCACGGAAAAACACACGTGGTACGGCGTATTCGCCGCCGCATGGGCAATCGCAGTGCTGGTCGGCATCCTGGGGCTGATGTTCCGTCGTTTCGTCCTGCGGCCCAAAGCTCTGGGCAAGATGTCCCCGACCTCGGCCGCAGTGGACGGCCTGATCGCAGCGCTGATGATCACTTATCTTCTCGGTTTTACCACGCTGGAAGCGGGCACCACGGGCTGGAAGATTAACTGGTGGGCGCACACGCTCTCTTTTCTCGCACTGCTGGTCCTGATACCGCAATCAAAGCACCTGCACCTCGTGCTTGCCCCGTTCGCAATCTTCTGGCGATCGGAAAACACGAGCGCCATCCGACCACTGCGTGAAGATGACGAAGACATCGGCATGGTGCGTTTCAAAGACCTGCAATGGAAAGATGTTCTTGACGTGAACACCTGTGTCGAGTGCGGGCGCTGCACCCAGTTTTGTCCCGCCAACATTTCGGGCGGGACACTCAGCCCGAAAGAAATAATCCTGGGTATGCAACGCGGGTTGCTGGGCGGAGGAGAGGTGATCGCGGGACCGGAGTCGCAGGTGGCCGAACGCGGCGCGTGGGTCACCGAGCAGGACTTGTACCAGTGTCTCTCGTGCGGAGCGTGCGAGTATGTCTGCCCCGTCGGCATCGAGCATGTCGGTTACAAAATTATTGACCTGCGCCGCGGGCTGGTGAGTGAAGGCCGCACCACCAACGAAAAAGTTGCGGAACTGTTTACCACGATGGAGCGCGCGCCCCACAACCCCTGGGGCATCGGGCAGGACACGCGCGAAAAATTCATTGCTGCCAAGCAGTTTCCAATTTTCGATGGCAAGCAGGAATGGCTGTTCTGGTTCGGCTGCGGCCTGAGCTTCGATTCACATGGCCAGGCTGTTGCGCTCGCCATGAAGCAGATCCTCGATGCCGCCGGCGTTTCCTGGGGCGTGCTGCCGAGGGAGTCCTGCTGCGGAGAACCCGCGCGACGCGCCGGCAATGAATATCTCTACCTGCAGCTTTCGGAAAAAGTAATCGAACTGTTCACTGAAAGCCGGGTAAAGAACATTGTCTTATGTGATCCCCACTGCACCACCATGCTCGACAAGGATTACCGGCAACTCGCGTCGTACGCGGAGCTAGGTATCCGGGTGATGCACCATTCTGAATTCATCGCGCAGCTGCTGCCTAAGCTGCCGATTCAGTCTGGGGCCGAGGTGGTCACGTATCACGATCCTTGCTACCTGGCGCGCCATCGCGGTATCACGCAGGAGCCCCGCGAAATCCTGCGCGGCTGCGGAGTCTCGATTATCGAAGCCGAATACCACGGCAAAAAGACGTTCTGCTGCGGGGCCGGAGGCGCGCAGCTTTTCATCGCCGACGACCGCCGCGACGCCCAGGCGCGCGTGAACCATCTGCGCTTTGCCCAGCTGGAAAAAACCAAAGCGGCGACGATCACGGTTGCCTGTCCGTATTGTCCCATCATGCTGCGGGATGCTGCCGGTCATGCCAACCGCGATGATATAGCGATCCTGGACGTGGCCGAGGTAGTCGCCAGTCGCCTGCGAAAAGCGGAAAGCGGGGCTGTTCAGGACACACTGCTCGTGCGGCACAGTAATTCCAGCAGCGTTGATGGCGAGCAGGTGTAAGACGGCTATGGAACGGTTCGAGAGCGATATAAATATTGGCTTAGCCGAAACTGTCCTTCAGCGGCTAAACAGGTTGCTAAAAACTCATAACAGCAGATTCCTCGCGGGCTGAAGCCCGCTCGGGATAACAAAAATAAAAGGGGTTAACGGCACGACAAAGTCGTGCCCCTCCGAAAGAATCGCTAAAAATCGAGTTTTACAGCAGCCTGTAAAGCCGCATCCTTTACGACGCTTTCCGGCGCGGCTAAAAGCCGGGATCAATTTCGATGCTTTGCGGCGCGGCTGAAAGCCGCGCCCCTCCAAAGCCAATCAAGGCCACACTATTTACAAAACTGATCTAGATTAGAGCGAAACGAGAGATCGTGTAAACCGCTCGCACAGCCGAGGGCGACTGTGCCACACGGTTCGCGCTTGCCCGGGCGACCGACAGGGCTACAGCGACCCTCGTTTTGCTCTGGCAATTTTGAAACCGCTGGCCGAAGCGGCTCTCATCCACGCATTTCAAAAGTCAACAGCCAATGAGTTATCCGTGTTCACCCGTGCAAGTCCGTGTTTAAGCTCACTTGATAACTTCGAAGCTGATGGTTGTGCCCGCGGGAATCTTTTGTCCCGGCACAGGGGTTTGCTTGCTGATGATATCTGCGGCGGCGGGCTTCAGCGGAGCAGTGGGCAGCGGCGGGGACGCGGGCAGCGGCGGCGCCGTTGCTTCCGGCACTTGAGGCGCTGGTTCGCGAACTACCATGACCTGGCCCAGCTTAAATCCCGCATCCATGACGGCCTTCTCGGACTCTCCAAGGGGGCGACCAACAAAATCTGGCATCACGAAGAACTGCGGCTTGGGCTCTTCCGCTGGTGCGCTCACCAGTAAATTGATTTTCGGTGAAGACACGCCTTCAGCATTAGGCAGAGGGCTTTGCGCTACCACCTGATCAGGCGGGACGTCCGGCAGGTGGGCCATAGCAACGCTGCCAAGCTCAAGCCCTCGCCGGCCCAGGTTCATCTGAGCAGCACGCGGGCTCTGGCCAACAACGTTGGGGATGGCAACGCGCTGCGGTCCCAGGCTTTCTGCCACCCGCACGCGCGAGCCGCGCCGCACCTTGGTTCCCGGCTGCGGCAGTTGAGACAAAATCCGTCCTTCCGGCACTTCAGCGCTGTAGAACCGGCTCTCCACCTGCATGAGCAGACCGCTGTTTACGGCAATTCGCTCTGCCTGGGCGGGGGTCATGCCCATCAGTTTCGGGACCGGCACTTCGCGCCCGTGGATCGCCATGCGCATTGAGGTCATTGCCGAAACCAGGAACACCACTGCCAGCACAAGGGTCAGCAGGAGGAGTCGGAAAAAACGTCGCATGGGTGAGCTGATTGTAAAACTTTTCGCTACGAAGAACACACAGGCCACAGAGGAAAAGCATGTCGCAGCAGGTCCGCGGCAAAAGGACTATGATTTGTTTTCAGCAGGCGCAGCGGAGGTTCTGATGAGCGTGACAACCACGGATTCCACCAAAGCCACTAACGCCCCATGGAAAGACGAGATCATCCGCAAACAGAAACAATTCATCTTCCCTTCCGTCTTCACGTATTTTCCCGAGCCGCTGGTACTGGATCACGGTTCGATGCAGTACGTCTGGGGCGCGGACGGCCGCCAGTACTTGGACTTCTTCGGCGGGATCGTGACCATTAGCGTGGGCCACTGCAACCCGCGCGTGACTTCGCGCATGAAGCAGCAGCTTGACAAGCTGCAGCACGTGTCCACCTGTTTCCTGACCGCGCCCGCGGTGGAGCTGGCGGAAAAACTGGCCCGGATTGCGCCCGGCAAGATCAAGAAATTTTTCTTCACCAACAGCGGCACAGAAGCCGACGAAACTGCCGTGCAGATTGCGCGCGCACACACCGGCAACTACGAACTGATCACGCTGCGGCACGGATACAGCGGGCGCTCGTCAATGGCCCGCGCCATGACCGGACTGAACACCTGGCGGCGCGGCACACTGGAAGTTGGAATCGTGCAGGCAATCAATCCTTACTGTTACCGCTGCCCATTTGGCCTCAAGTATCCGGACTGCGGCTTGGCCTGCGCCAAAGACGTGGAGAACGTCATTCAGACTTCCACCTCGGGCCGCATCGCAGGATTCCTGGCAGAACCGATCCAGGGTGTCGCCGGGTTCATCACTCCGCCCAAAGAGTATTTCAAGATCGTGTTCAACATCGTGAAACAGTACGGCGGAGACTTCATCGCGGATGAAGTGCAGACCGCCTGGGGCCGCACCGGGAAGAAATGGTGGGGCATCGAGCACTGGGAAGTCGAACCAGACATTCTTACTTCCGCCAAAGGGCTTGCCAACGGCCAGCCGATCGGATTGACGATGGCGCGGCCCGAGATCGCCGATGCGCCACAGGGCTTGACCATTTCCACCTTCGGCGGCAACCCCGTAACCTGCGCCACAGCCACGGCCGTGATTGATGTCATCGAAGAGGACGATCTGCTGACGAACGCCGATGTTGTGGGCCGCTATTTCCGCGACAAACTGGAGGAGTTAGAGGAAAAGCACACGCTCATCGGCGACGTGCGCGGGATGGGGCTGATGCAGGCCATGGAGTTCGTAAAAGACCGCCAGAGCAAAGAGCCTGCGAGCGCCGAGACCAACGCCTTCATGGACGCCTGCCGCGCGCAGGGACTGCTGGTAGGCAAGGGCGGATTGTTCGGCAATGTGATCCGCCTGTCGCCGCCGCTCAACATCAGCAAGACGGACGTCGACGAAGCTGTGCGCAAACTCGATGCAGCCTTTCAGGCTATGCCCAAAAGCTCTTAACCACAGAGGACACGGAAGGACGCAGAGGTAGGTGGAGTCATCGGGTGATGAGCGATCGGGTGATCTCGTGATCCGGTGACCGTGATCAGGAAACACCGGGAGATGAAGAATCTAAAACAGCCGCACAATTACAAATTACTAATTCTTTGCGTCCTCTGCATCCTCCGTGGTGAAAACTGTTCTGCTCGGCGAAAAAGTGTCCTCCGGTGAAAAACAATGTCTCGCAGTACGACGAACTCTAAGTACCTGCACTTTACCAGGCTACACTCTGCAGCCCGGTTCAGCATCGGCGGCAGCGGGGTGCTTCCCTGCAAGCTTGCCGACCTAGGCGCACCGCCTGGCGAGTTGGAGATCAATTCCGGCAGCAGCGCCTACGGGCACAAGCCGCTGCTGGAGCGCATAGCAGCGCACTGCGGTGTGGACCCTGATTGCGTCGTCACCAGCAACGGCTGTTCTATGGGAAATCATCTGGTCTACGCCGGACTGTTCGAACCCGGTGACGAAGTGCTCATCGAGCAGCCGGCGTACGAGCCGATGCTCGCGGCGGCGGAGTTTCTGGGCGCGAAGATCACTCGCTTCCAGCGGCCGTTTGAAAATCAGTTCGCCATTGACCTGCGTGATGTCGAGCGGCGCCTGACGCAGCGCACGCGCCTGATCGTGCTGTGCAATCTCCACAATCCCAGCAGCGCGCTGACTGATTCTGACGTGCTCCGGGCTATCGGCGATCTGGCGCGCAGTGTTGGCGCGCGCGTGCTCGTAGACGAGGTGTACCTGGAGGCCATTGTCCCGCGCCCGCGGACGGCGTTCTCGCTGGGCACGGAATTCGTTGTGACTAGCAGCCTGACGAAAGCTTATGGTCTCGGCGGCCTGCGCTGTGGCTGGATTCTCGCTGAACCTCAACTGGCGCGGCGGATGTGGGGACTCAATGACTTGTTTGGGGTACATCAGCCACATCCTGCCCAGCTTCTAAGTGTCTTGGCGTTCGACCAAATGGATCGTATTGCTCAACGCGCACAAAACCTGCTCACCGCCAACCGCGCTCTGCTTCGTGAATTTCTGAAGTGTCGGGCAGACCTGGAATGCTTTGTTCCGGAGCATGGCACTACAGCATTCCCCCGGCTGAAACGCGGCACCGGTGATCAGCTTTTCGAGCTATTGCAGAGCAAGTACGAAACCTCGATCATCTCGGGCAGCTTTTTCGAAGCACCACAGCATTTTCGGATAGGACTGGGCGAAGACACGGAAGTCCTGCGTGAAGGGTTGCGCCGCCTGGACGTGGCACTAGGCGATTTGTAATTTGTAATTTGCGATTTGGCTCAGGTAGTTCTTGATCGCCCGACGGCCGACACCAGATCACTCGATCACAAGATTGTCTCTTATGCGACTTTGGTGCTGATGCGCGAACTCAATGCGCGCAGGAAGTCCTGGGCAGCATGATATCCCTCCAGCGTGCCCACATCCATGTAGCTTTCACCGGAGTGAGTGGCGCGCGCAAGATTGCCGGCGTCAATGTAAGCATTGAGTAGATGGCCCAGAAACTGGTCTTCGCGGTGGCGCGCCTCCCACAGCAGTTTGAGCGCGTGGAAAGCCGCTCCGGTAGCGGTGACGGCGCCCCATATCCAGTGTGAATGCGCATCTTTTTGCTTTACCTCAACGCGCTGCACGTAACCGAACTCGTCGGAGACAACCGCGTCGAAGGCTGACGGATCAAGGACCGGGAACACGACGAGATTCACTTCCGCTTCGCTGAAGTTCAGCGCTGGGCGGTAGGCGTTTGCCGGAAACCAGATCGTGTCCGGCAATCCGATAAGCACCTCTGCATGCTCTCGCGCAAAAGGTTCGGCACGAAACAGCGCGTCACAAAGCCCTCGTGGTTCCTTCTGCACGACATAAAAGAATTCCGCGGCGTAATCGCGCTCGGCGTAGTACCGCACGATATCGGATTTTTCCGGCGCAATCACCATGCAGATTTGCGTCGCGCCGGCGGCGATCATGCGTTCCACCAGGTATTCGGAAACGGCTTTAGGACGTTCGACACCGTCAACGCGTCGTGAGCCAACGGGCAACAGTTCTTTGGAGCAGCCCAGCGGCTGTATGCGCTGACCTTCGCCGGCAGCGGGAATGATTCCGATCATCACGAACTCCGTTTATGATTATTTGGTCATTTGGTTATCTGGTTAATTTATTAAGCGCGAGCACCCGGCTCTGTTTGTTCCTAGCCTCCTTCGCGCAGTGAAGAAGGCAACGCTCTGATCCCTCAGTCGGATCACTAACCAAATAACCAAATGACCAAATAGCCAAATCCTACGACATCCACTGCACCCTCTCGGATTCGGTGTTTCGCGGCTGCGACCAGCGCGCTTCATGCAAATACTGCAATAACTGCCGCGCGCGGCAGTCGCCTGTGTGTTCCTGTAAGGTGCGGCGGCGGGCACGCTCGGCAAGCCGCCTAAGTTCGCGGTCCGGACATCTCATCGCTGCAATCACTTCGTCAGCGTTGTGCACTAGGAAGATTTCCTCTCCCGGGGCAAAGAACGCGCCCAGTCCTTCAAACCAATCAGAAAGAATAGGCGTGCCGCAGGCGGCCGCCTCAAAGAAGCGTCCGGAAGGACAATAACCGGAGCACGCCATCCCCTTTCGGGTAATGTTCAACGTGGCTCGTGAGGACGAGTACAGCGTGGCATGATCAGCAGGGCTGACGTGATCGAAGCGGCGTACGTTTTCGGGCCACAACCGCTGCGGAGGGTAAAGCGTACCGGCGAGCACGAATTTCGCCTCCTTCATGCGCCGCGCCGGCTCTAGGAAGAGCTGATCGAGTTTCTCCTGCCGATCGGAAGCATAGGTCCCCATATAGGAGAGATCGCAGCGGAACTCCTCGCGCGGCGCAACCCGCGCGTGCACCTCAGGATCAACACAGCCATAGAGCGGCGCTGCCCGGCGCACGTTCCACTCCCTTTCCAAGATTTGCAGGATGCGGCCACCGGTAAATGACAGGTAGAGGTCGAAGCCGGGCATCTGGTCGCGACGAAGGTAATCGAGGTCGCCCTCGGCCAGCTTGGCTAGGGTAATGGGCGTGTCGAGATCGTAAAAGACCCGCAGGGGCTGCGCCAGCGGGAGGACTTCATCGGACACGCAGGCCCCATCGGGACAGTAGCTGCCCACGATCACCACATCGGAAGCTGCGGCTTCAGCCAGGGCGCGAGTTCGGATGGTGCGCCATTCGGGATACAGCACCAACTCACCGTAGTCACAACGATGGAAGTCGCGCCGGCGGCGATAATATTCCACGTCTCTTTCGTAGAAGGTGACGCGGTGACCCATGCGGTGAAGCGCCCGCATGATCGCGCGGTATGGAGTAGCGTGCCCGTTGCCCCAGGAAGAAGAAATCGTCAGGCCAAAAATCGTGATTTTCAAGTTGATTGAAACCCCCGCTGGCCAACCTACTCCGCTTCAGATGGCACTCGATGAGACGATGTTGTCCTGTGCTGACCTGCTCCGCTTTGTGACTGCGGGACAGCAGCAGACTGGCACACCACTGGTGCGCATAGGCAAAGGCACTTGGAAGCAGGTGCAGACGGGCATCCCGCCTGCTATGGGATCAGGAAAACGAACGCAGCGGGTCTGGAGGAAACTGCTTAAGGATTCGCTGGTGTACTTTGCGAACGCAGGATTTCCCGGATTTCACGGTTAATGCGAGCCGCATCCCGCGTGGCGTTGTCAATCAATTCCAGCCACTTCTTGCCGGGCTCATCCAGCTTGCCTTGGGTGAGCAGATAGGAAGCCTGCATGATTGTTTCAATGGAGTTGCTGAGGTCGTGCGCCAGGCTGCGCAGTTTCATTACGACTTCCGGCGGCATAGCCGCAGCCCCTGTCCCCGTCTGTGGCGGCATGATAATCTCCTGGCCAGAAGCTTAACGGTCGCGCTGGGACCGTCCTTCCAACCCCAAATTGGAGTCCTTCTGCGGGTCGAACGTTGTTTCGAGCCCTTGCTGGCGCCAGCAAAATTGCCGATTGTGAATAGTACCAGAGCTGATTGTAAGACACGGTAGTTGCCAGCCGTCAAGCTGCTGTTGCTTGGGCCTGAACGCCATGATCTTGGTCCTGAGCTTTCGTCCGGGACGGGTGCTGCTGAGCTAAGTGCTAAACTGCGGTTTATGTCGCTGCCCGACCAACTGGGCTTTACTTTTCAGGCGCCAGCGCGCCGCATCTGGACGGTGCGCGATCTGGTCAGTGCCGTGCGCACGCACCTGGAACGCGAGTACAGCGACGTGTGGCTGGAGGGCGAAATTTCCAATCTACGGCCCGCCGAATCCGGCCACCTGTATTTCACGCTCAAGGACGATGGCGCACAGATCCGCGTGGTGATGTTCCGGTCGCAGGCGCGCCTGCTGCGCTTCCATCCGGAGAACGGACAGCAGGTGATCGCGCGCGGTCGCGTCACGGTCTATGAAAATCGCGGAGAACTGCAGCTTTCCGCCGAATATTTGGAACCCAAGGGAGCGGGTGCCCTGCAAATTGCGTTTGAGCAGCTTAAAGCCAAGCTCGGGGCCGAAGGACTGTTTGAGGCCGCACGCAAGAAGCCCATTCCGGCTTTGCCGCGCCGTGTGGGGATCGTAACCTCACCGCGCGGCGCCGCCCTTCACGACATTCTGAATATTCTGCGCCGGCGCCACGAAAACGTTCACGTCATCATCTATCCCGCGCAGGTGCAGGGAGAGGCGGCGCCTTCAGAAGTCGGCGCCGGGATTCGCTACTTCAATCGCGCCGGCAATGTGGACGTGATCATTGTCGCGCGTGGCGGCGGATCGCTGGAGGATCTGGCAGGCTTCAACCACGAAGGCCTTGCGCGCACGATTGCCGCATCAAAGCTGCCGGTCATCTCCGCCGTGGGACACGAGACCGATTTCACCATCGCCGATTTCGTTGCTGACTTACGCGCGTCCACGCCTTCCGCTGCGGCTGAACTGGTGATCCGTTCCAAGCAGGACATTGAAGAGCAACTTGCGGCATTGCGGCAGAGACTGGCACGCGCGGTGCGCTATCGGCTCCTGATGGCGCGGAATTCACTTACCGAGCTGGCGCAGCACGGGGCATTCGCGCGTATGGCGGACCTCATCAACCGGCGGCAGCAGCGCCTGGACGACGTAGTGCACCGGCTCGGCAATGCCCAGCGCGCGCTACTGAACCAGTATCGTCAAAGGCTGGACGTCGCTGCTGCGCGCGTGCGTTATCACGATCTGCGCCGCGTCCTGGCGGGTACCCGCCACGTGTTGGACGGCCAGGTGGCTGCACTTGCTTCGGCTATGCGCACCCGCTTGCTGCAACGGCGGTCACGGCTGGAGCAGACTACGGCTCACCTGCAAGCCCTCTCTCCGTTAAGCATTCTGGAGCGCGGTTATGCTCTGGTCTTCGATGCCGAAGGCAAGCTCGTAAAGGACTCCGCACAACTCAGCAGCGGTGATGAGATCTCCGCCCGGTTGGCGCGCGGTACGGTCACGGCCCGGGTAACGAAAACGGAACAATGAGGAGTGTCTTGCGCTGTGTGATCCGGATCCCCTCGAATAACAAAGGACAGACTGGCTCTCCAGTCCCCAATTTATCCCAAGATTTTGAACAGACTCCCGGCGTGTTGTGCGCCGGCGGCGGGAGCATCCGCTCGCAGGACGATTTCCGCCAGCGCATCGGGGGCTTCTTCCGGTATCAAATGCCCTACATCAAGAAAAACAGGTTCGCGGGCCTGGCGCAAGCTGTCGCGAAGCAGGTACGCGGGAAGTTTCGAAAGCAGCGCATCGTGAGCGCCGCAGAGGATATCGACGGGTGCGTCGATGTTTTTCAGGCCCTGGCAGATTTCGTCCTGCGTGGCCCTGGTCTGTACGTCGGGTTCGAAGAACATTCGGGTAAATGCGTGAATTCCCGCGCGGGATGCTGGATTGGAAAACGGGTAGTTGTAAGCTTCGATCACCAAATCGGAAATGGGGCGGCGGGGACGCAAGCACAAGTTGGCATTCAGCGATAGTTTGAGCAGATCATCTAGAAACGCGCCTACCCTTCCGCTCTCCGCAACGCGCAACGCCAACGGTTTGCTGTGAGGAGTATCCGGCAAATTTCCTGCCCATGTATTGACCAGCACCAGTCGGGCGAGGTTGTGCGGGTGGGTAGCGGCATAAGCAAGCGCCATAGGTCCGCCCCATCCGTGGGCAACAAGGGTGAGCCGGCGCAGACCCAGAGCCTCAATCAACGCGGTGAAATTGCGGATGTGCTGTTGCAGAGTGTGATACGCCGGGTCAACAGGCTTGTCCGATAATCCAAAGCCGACATGGTCGGGCGCAATAACACGGGAATTGGGAGCTAGCCGCGGAACCAGACTGCGGAACAGAAACGACCACGTCGCGTTTCCATGCACCAACACGACAGGAGCGGCATCGGGAGCGCCCTCGTCGAGGAAGCTCATCGTGCAGCCGCCGGTCGGCCCTGCCTCCCTCCCCTGCGGCTTGGGCGTAACGTAGAAAAAAGTCCGGGTTCGAAACGGATACAGCTCGCGTAACCACTCGGGCAGCTCTGGCAACTTTGAATCTGCCAGCATGGCCGCGTTCATGAGAGGAGAAAGATTTCTAAGGGAACTCACGTCAGTTTGTCTGATGCAGAACAAATCGCAGTGGACGCCTAAACCGGGACCCAAGACCGCTGCCGCCAGGTGTAATTAGAGCGTGTTTCATAAATAGGTTCGGCCTCACATCAGGTACTTATGCGTGAGGTGGG
>JBHGAZ010000043.1:0-28458 GCA_041946765.1 Terriglobales bacterium | reverse complement strand
GGCGTCGGTGCCCCCGTTTGTCTTGACAACGCCAACGTCGTTATAGACGGGATGACAAAAATAAACGGGTCAACGGCACGACTGAAATCGTGCCTCTCCGAAACAGTCGCTAAAATCGAGTTTTTCAGCAGCCTGTAAAGCCCGAAATATCAGGGAGGTGATTCACCGGTGTGAAGCCCGGTGCTCCCACCATAATACGCAGCTACGGCCGGCTGCGGGTTGAGGTTGTTGATTTCTTAGTAGTGACACCGAGCTTGCGCAGTTGGTCGCGGGCGGTGGTGGCTTCGATGGAACGCGGGTACCGCTGGATCAAATTTTTCAGCTCGCGGACGCCGGCATCCCGGTCTCCCAGTTGCAGCAGGGCCATGCTTTTCTTCAGTTGCGCCGCCGGCGATTTGTTGCCGCCGGGGTATTGCTCCAGGACTTTGTCGTAATCCCTTACAGCAGCCTGGTAATTGCCCTGGCGGTACTCGATATCAGCCAGATAGAACTGCGCGTTTCCGGCCAGGTCTGTGTTCGGGTAGTACTTCATGTAATCAGAGAATTCCTGCGCTGCCAGTTCCAGCTTGCCGGCGTTGTAGTCGCGCAGGCCGTTGTTGTAGAGGACTTCGGGCGGCGGGGCCTGCTGCAATCCGGGAGGAGGAGGTGCTGCCCCAGCGGCGAGGTTCTGGCCGCCGGTGGTCATGTCGTCCAACTGCTTGCTGACTTTTACGAGCCGGGCCTTCAACTCGTCCAAAGTATCGTTGAGCGACTGAATTTGCCCGGAGAGGCTGCCGAAATCATTCTGCTGCTGGCCGACGGTACGCTGCAAATCTGCCATGGAGGCAGTCACCTTGTTCATGCTGTCGGTTGTCTGCTCCACCAGGTGCTGCATGACACCCATGCGCTCGTCGAACGACTGCTGCATGCGTGCCATCTGGTTCTGCAACTGCTGCACCTGCGTCTGTAGCTGAATAATTTCCTTGGCGACCCCAAACGCCGGAGTGGCCGTACCCGCGCCGAGCGCCAGCACCGCCAGAACGAGAATCATGCGCTGCATTTTCATAATAGTGCCTGATTGGATGCGAAGTTGTGATCTCAGGGCTGTTGCCGTTTAGTCCCACGCCTGCCCGGCTGGTATGGGACACGCCAATTTCGTTGCGCTCCGGATATCCCCAGCACGCCCGCAGGGGACGTGCTGGGGAGCGAACGGATGATGAGCCAGCCGTACGCCGGGCACTCGTCTGCTATCTGCCGTAGACGAAATGGCCGCGCCGGTTCTGCTGCCAGCAAGCTTCGTTGGATTCGGTGCAGAACGGCTTTTCCTTGCCGAAGCTGATGGTCTTAATGCGGTTGGGATTGACACCTAACTGCACCAGAGCCTGTTTGGTGGCATTGGCGCGGTTATCGCCCAAGGCCAGGTTGTACTCAGTGGAGCCGCGCTCGTCGCAGTGACCTTCGATGGTGAAGTTCACATTGGGATGCTGCTGCAGCCACTGGGCATCCGCCTGCAGAGAGGCCTGCGCATCCGGGCGGATGTCGTACTTGTCATAGTCAAAGAAAACATCCTTGACACTCTGGTTGAACATCTGCTCCTCGGTCAGGCTGGGCGGTGGCGGGGGAGGCTGGGTAACCGTGACGCGCGCGGTGGCCTCTTGCGTCCCGCCGGGACCCTTGGCCGTTAACCGGTAGGTGGTGGAATCGGTAGGAGTCACGCTCTGGGAGCCGTTGGGCTGCACTGAGCCAATTCCCTCAATGCTGACATCGGTGGCGTTCGTGGTCTGCCACGTCAGCGTGGAAGACTGACCCTTTTGCACGGTGTTGGGGTTGGCGGTCAGCGATGCTGTCGGCGCCGGCGGCGGTGGGGGCGGCGGCGGTGGGGGCGGGGCAGCCTTCTTGGCGCACGCGCCCAGCATCAGAACCGCTGCCAGAGTAACAACCAATGCGATCCACTTCATCCTGCGATCTTTCACCTTCATCCTCCAAAGCAGTCCCACCAGTCGAAGAAGCCTGGCAGCGACCTTCGTAGCCCATCACGCCTGCGGCGTGTTGGGGACGACGGCGATATGCTCGCCGAACTACATTTCCAAATGGCCACGTCCAATTCGGCGTGTCCCAATAAGTGTGCTGTCCGAACCCTTACCCGGCGCGGCACAATGCAAGTTACGAAGCCGGTAATTTCAAACCCAGTGCGGCCAAACCACGCGCCCTGAAACACCCAATTTACGCCAGTGCTGTTCAGCACTGCATTATGAAGCTGCAGGCCCGAGTTAGCTACTTAAAACTCCAGTTCGGCTGCGAATTCTTTCCTGAGGTCGTGAGCTGGCGCTGCTGGGAACCGTCGGCCAGCATGCTCCAGATTTGCTCGCTTCCCGATCTATTTGACTGGAAGACGATATGACGTCCGTCGGGAGACCAGGAAGGAAAATCATTGCGTCCGCCGTCGTGCGTCAACTGGATCCACTGGCGGCTGGCAATGTCCATAAGGTAGATGTCCTGCGCGCCGGGCGCTCCCGGTCCGTAACGGCGGAACCAGGCAAAAGCCAGAAACTGTCCGTTAGGAGACCATGCTGGGGAGACGGCATACCCGCCATCGGTGAGCCGCTGCGGGTTGGTGCCGTCGGCGTCCATGAGCCAGATCTGGGCCAGTCCGGTGCGTCCGCTGACCCAGGCGATTTGTGCGCCGGTTTTCGGGTTCCACACCGGGGAAACGTCCGGGCCGTGGTAAGCGGTCACGCGCTTCAAGTTACTGCCGTTGGAATCGGTGACATATATTTCCGGGTCGCCTGTCCGGGACGAAGAAAACGCCAGCTTGGTTCCATCATGCGACCACGCCGGCGACAGGTTGTCCCCGGGGAAGGTGGGGAACCTGACCATGCGTTTCAGTTCCAGAGAATACATGCTGATTTCCCAGTTGCCCCTGGCAATAGAACTAAAGGCGACGCGGGTGCCGTCTGGCGAAACTTTCGGCGACAAAGAAATCGAGTGCAGATTAGTCAACTGGCGCTGGTTGGCGCCGTCGTAATCCATGGCGCAGATTTCTTTGCTGCCGCCGCGCTGACAAACGTAATAGATCTTGCTTTCCGCAATTCCCGGAATGCCGCCGCCCAGGCGGAAGATGATTTCATCGGCGAAGCGATGGGCGATGGTGCGGGCGTTGTCAACGGTTGCGGCCTCGCGATACTGCTTGCCCAGCACCTGCGGCGAAGCAGTGTTCTTCACGTCGTAGAGCCAGCCCTGCACGGTTATGTTCTGACCGTCGGAACCCAGGTTTCCAAATGCCAACATGGCGGCGTTGGGCGGGGGATTGCCCCAGGCGTCCAGTCGCACCTGCTGCGGCATGCCCGGCACCGCCAAGGGATAGAAACTCTTCGACACCATCTCGAAAATGCCGGCATTTTCGAGATCGTTCCATAGGGTCTGGTTGAACGCGCCGAGCATTTCATTGGTGTTGGCGCCCGCGCCGGCGGCCTTGAAATCGGGCACCGCCAGGCGGATTTTCTCCACGCCCAGCCCCGTACCGGTGCGGATCCAATCTTGTTGAGCGAAGGAGAGACAGGGAACAGCTACGAACAGAAGAAAGGCAATCGCGACTCGCTTCATCTCACGTCCAGGAATTTGTAATTTGCAATTTGTAATTTGTGCAAATTGCGCATGGCACAGCAACTACCGAGCACTTTACAAATTACAAATTACAGATTGCAAATTATCGTCTGTAGTCGAACCAGAACTCTACACTAACTCTGCTGCCGCCGTAATCGGCAGGCAAGGGACCGAAAGTATCAATACGTTGGAGCGCGCGCACCGCCGATTGGTCCAGCGAAGGCACACCGCTCGACTGTTCCACCTGCACATGGACCGGCTGGCCAGAGCGCAAAATATCAAAGGTGATGTAAACCCGGCGCGCGTCGCGAATACTCGGATCAATTTCGTATTTCAGCCAGTTTTCTGAAACTTTGCGGCGCACCACGTCCACGTACCAGCCGTATCTGCTGCCGAAATCACCGCCGCCACCGCTGAAGCCGAACCCGCCTTTGGCTCCGCCGGCGCTGAACACGCTGTAGGGACCGCTCAACGGGCCGCCTTGTCCGAAGGGGATCACATTGCTGGCCACTTCCTCAACCGGCTTGGGCTTTTGTTGGGTGGTGCTGCGCGGCGTGCGCTCGGGACGCACTTTGGCTTCCCGTTCAGGGATGGGAATGGCCTCAGGCGCTTTCTCCGGCTCGCGCGGCAGTGACTGGGTCAGCCCCTTGGACTCGGTAGCGAGCACGTTAGTGCCTTCGGGACTAGCAGGCAGAGGAATCGTGCTGACCAGGGTGGCGCTCATGGCCCCGCCACCTCCCGTGCCGGCGCCACCCCACTCTTCGCCGGGGCGGCCAAGAATGGCTCCGCCGATCAGGATGGCGCCAAACAGCAGGGCGTGCAGCGCGACAGACAAGCCCATGGGCTTGCTCCAGCGCTCGCGTTCGAAAAATATCTCAGCGTTTACTGCCATGCTGGTTCAATGGCTGCGTCACAATGCTCACGTTGCTGATGCCCGACTGCTTCACGGCATCCATGACGGTGGCAAAAGCGCCGAAGGGAACGTTCTCATCCGCCCGGAGGAAAATCGATTGCCGCTGGGGATCGCGTATCTTCTGGCGCAACTTGTCGCCGATCTGATTGATGTTGACGGGATCGTTGCCCAAGTACACACGCTGCTGGCGGTCAATGCTGATGACCACGCGCTCTTCGGTGATCTCTTTTACGGTTTTCGTCTTGGGCACGGAGACATCAATGCCGGACTGAAGGATGGGCGCGGTAAGCATGAAGATGATCAGCAGCACCAGCACCACGTCCACGAACGGGGTGACGTTAATGTCCGCTAGCGCACGGTGTCCGCGGCCTGCGCCGGAAACATGCATAATCAGCTCCGATACTCGGGCGCCACTTCGGCCGCGCGCGGCGCCGACTGGCTGCGCTCGACCGCGTTGAGCATTTCGAGCGTGAAGTCGTCCATGCGCGAGCCGAATTCGCGGATCTGGTTGTTGAACAGGTTGTAGGCAATCACGGCCGGGATGGCGGCGAACAGGCCCGCCGCAGTAGTGATCAGCGCTTCGGAAATTCCGGGCGCTACCGCGCGCAAAGTGGCCGCGCCGGCAGTGCCGAGCCCGTGGAAGGCGTCAATGATGCCCCACACGGTCCCGAACAGTCCGATGAAGGGTGTCACCGCGCCGGTGGTGGCCAGCCACGGCATCTTGCGCTCCAAGCGTGTCAGTTCCTCCGAAGTGGCGATGCGGCACGAGCGCTCGATGGCAGTAGCACGCAGGCCAGGATTGCCTTGCCGCCGCAGTTCCTCGTAGCCTCCGCGGAATACCTGAACCAGAGGGCTGGGCTCAAACTGCTCGGCGACGGCGGCAATGTCCTGCAATCGCTGTGCCTTGCGGAACGCGCGCAGAAAACGCCCGCTCTGCACGCGCGCCCGCCGGAATGTGCCCCACTTGGAAAGAATGATTGCCCACGACAAGATGCTGAAAAACAGCAGGATGCCAAGGACCAGTTTGGCAACGAAGCCGCTCTGCGTTACCAGGTTTACGACTTCGCCGCCGATCGCAACTGCAAACAATGACGGATTCAACATGAGTCTTCTTTAATCGGAACGTTGCGGCCCCCACTTCTTGCGCCGCCATGAGGTTAGACGTACATAGGCTTAGTTCAGCTTGGCTGAATCTTGAATTATAGACCTTTGAAAGCGCCGGTATGAATCGGCAAATCGTCCTAAAAGGCGTAGCACAATTGGATCATTGAGTCATTGGATACTTGGGGCGCTAATGACAAGGGATCGGCGCAATAGGGATTCCTCGCTCCGCTCGGAATGACAACTTCCAGAGTTGACAATTGAGTCATTAGCTCGTTGAGTCATTGGATCATTGTTCGATGGGTGAATGATTCAATTTCGTTCGTGTGCTCTGTGCCCTCTGTGGCTAAAGGTTTTCATGCTATTCTTCGCCCAATGCTGCTGGAACTGCGCGTCGAAAACTATGCCGTCATTGACAACCTGGTGGTCGAGTTTGCGCCCGGACTCAATCTCTTGACCGGGGAAACCGGCGCGGGCAAATCCATCCTGATTGACGCTCTGGCGCTGCTGTTGGGCGAGAAGGCTTCCACGGACGTTATCCGCTACGGGGCCGAGAAGGCAGTGATTTCTGGAGTCTTCCAGGTTGAAAACCCCCACCCTTCGGCTGCGCCTCAGGGTGGGGCACCCGAGACTGGGACACCCGTCAGGGGCATTCTTGATGAAAACGGAATTGAACTGGACGGCAACGAGCTCATCCTGCGTCGCGAGATTGCGGCCGGTGGGAAAGGGCGCGTCTTCATCAATAATCAGCCGGCCACAGTAGGCGTGCTGAGGCAGCTTGCGCCGTTGCTGGCTTCCATTCACGCGCAGAAGGAATCCATGTTTGCTTTCGCGTTTGACGCTTCTGCGCGGCTGGTGCTGTTGGACTCGTTTGCCAACGCCGATGCGCAACCTGTTGCGGAAGTATTCGCGCGCTGGAGCGGGATCCGCGAACGCATTGCCGAGTTGGAGCGTACCGAGCAGGAGCGGCTCCGGTTGGTGGACTTGTGGAGATTTCAGAAGAAGGAAATTGAAGACGCGCACCTGCTGGCGGGCGAAGACCTGCAACTGGACAGCGAAAAACGCGTCCTGGCGAACGCGGAAAAGATTTATTCCGCCGCGATGTCGGCCTACGATCAGCTTTACGACAACAGCGCCTCGGCGGCAGCATTGCTGCGAGCGGCGGCCCGGCAGGTCGAAGAACTCTCACGTTTCGACCTGAAATTCAAAGACATGCTCGTTGAACTCGAAAACGCCCGCATTGCGGTGCAGGATGCGGCCGACGCCCTGCGCAACTACGCCGACGGGATTGACGCCTCGCCGGAGCGCCTGGCGCAGGTGGAAGACCGGCTGGCACTGATCGAACGCTTGAAGCGCAAATATGGGCAGTCGCTGGACGACGTGATCGCTTATGGCGCTGATGTCAGCCGCAAGCTGGACGAGGTGGAAAACAAAGACGAGGTGCTGAAGCAGCTTCGTGCGGAGCTGGCCACAGCGGCTGCCGAATATCTGTGCCAGACACGAGCACTGTCGCGGCAGCGATATCAGGCTGCCGCCAGGCTGGAAAGGCTAGTTGAAAGCGAGATCAACGACCTCGCGATGAAGGCGCGGTTCAAGATCGAGCTGACCGGAACCGATGAAGAACGAAGCTGGACGCCTGCGGGATTCGATCGCGTCGCATATCTGATTTCCGCGAATCCCGGTGAGCCGCTGGGCCCGGTCGAGCAGATTGCTTCAGGCGGCGAACTGTCGCGAGTGATGCTGGCGCTGAAGGTCAGTGTGGCCCGGCCGCTTACTGCTGGTCAAGGTAGCCGCAAGGCCGGTGTGGCCCAGCCGCCCCCGGCTGGGCAGGGCCCGTGCAAGGCCGCAGGCGAGGGCGCCCACACCACACGCACGATGGTATTCGACGAAATTGACACCGGCATCGGCGGGCGGGCAGCGGAAGCCGTGGGCAGGAAGCTCAAGGCCTTGGCGCAGACTACGCAGGTGCTGTGCGTGACGCATCTTCCGCAGATCGCGTCGTTTGCTGATCACCATTACGTGATTGAGAAAAAGGAAGTGGCGGGGCGTACGCGCACTTCCATCCGCCCGTTGGATGGCAATGAGCGTACCGTCGAAATCGCCCGCATGCTCAGCGGAGCGAAGATCACCGATGCCTCGCTGAAGAACGCCGCCCAGATGTTGAAGGCGAACGCCTGAAGTTCTTCCTCTGTGTCCTTTGTCTCCTATGTGGTAAGGTTCTGCAGTTTTATATGGTAAATTCCAGCCGTCATGCGACTGTGGGTCGGCATTGCCGCGCTTGGCTGTGTGGTGCTGGTAGTGCTGATTTCCCTGATTGTGCCCATCAAGATTGGTCGGAACTACCTGTTGCTGAAGGCCTACTTCGTGGACACCCAGGATTTGCGCCCCGGGGCGAGGGTGCGCCTGGGAGGGATTGATGTCGGGGTGGTAACCAGGATCCGTGATACGCGGGACCTGAGTACCGGCTTTGCCCCCATGCCGGCGACCGAGGGCACAATCGAGGTCACGATGGCAATCCGCACAGTGAACCGAGCCACTGTTCCGAGCGACGCAGTGGCCTCGCTGGCAAGGTCGGGCATGCTGGGACAGACCTTTGTGGAAATTGACGTGAGCAAGACCAACGGCGCTCCCGTCCAGAGCGGCGCCGTGCTGAAGACGCAGGTACGAGAGCGTGCGCCCTGGTGAGCAGTCAGGCATTTACTTGTAAAGGACTAAGGCGTCACGCGCGGTAGTCGGTGGCGCATTCCCCGGCGCTGCCCCATTGGAATCTTCGATTTCCCCAATCAATACTAATCCTATGCATTTCTATGGTTTACGTTGACTGAGCGCATCGCGCTGAGCTAATTTGGCATCTTTACCCAGTATGAGCTCCCGTATACTAGGGTATTAAGGGCATGACTATTTCTCCCGATCGTAAGACTCTGCTGCTGCTCAAGCCCCGTGGCTTTTGTGCGGGAGTGGTACGGGCCATTGACATTGTGCGCATTGCTCTGGAAACCTTCGGTCCACCCATCTACGTGCGCAAGGAGATCGTGCATAACCGCTACGTGGTCGAGGAACTTGCGGCCAAGGGAGCCATTTTTGTGGACGAAGTGGACGAAGTCCCTGACGGGGAGCGGGTAATCTACAGCGCCCACGGCGTTGCTCCAGAGGTGCGGGAGGCTAGCCGGCGGCGGCATTTGCGCGTAATTGACGCCACCTGCCCGCTGGTGACCAAGGTCCACGTAGAGGCAGTACGCTTTGCCCGCGAGGGTTATTCGCTCATCCTCATTGGGCATCATTATCACGACGAGGTGATTGGAACCTTGGGGGAGGCCCCGGCAGTCACTACGGTGGTGGGATCGCCGGAGGACGTGGAGAAGCTGGCCGTCCCCGATCCCAATCGTGTCGCATACCTGACACAGACGACCCTGAGCCTCGACGAGACCCGCGACATTATCGAAGCCCTGAAGCGCAAGTTTCCGAATATCAAAGGCCCGGCGGCGCAGGATATCTGCTACGCCACGGAGAATCGGCAGGCAGCGGTCAAGCACATTGCCGAAGATGCCGAACTTCTTTTAGTAGTAGGATCCGTTAACAGCTCCAACTCCAACCGGTTGGTGGAGGTCGCGCGAAAGCTGGGCACGGCCTCACACCTGATCGAAAATTTCCGTGCCATCCAGCTCGAGTGGCTGGATGGGGTGCGCACGCTGGCCCTCACGGCCGGCGCTTCCGCCCCTGAATGTCTGGTTGAAGAAGCTGTCAGTTTCCTGGCTGCCAACGGTTTCACCGACGTTCGCGAGCTGGAGGTCATGCCGGAGAACGTTCGTTTTGGTCTTCCTCCGGAAATCGTGCAAGCCATCGGTGGCGTCAGCGATGCGGAACAGAGATTTGCTAACGGGTCCGGTTTGCCCATTCTTGGAGCGGAGTCATAAGCATGAACGAACCGCGGGGGCAGACTCCCGTCCCGATGCGCCTTGGAAAAATCGAGAACCTCCTGAACCGCGTAATTGCGGCCCGCGACGCTGCGCGCCGATATTTGTTTTCTCTGCAGAATATTGAGGAAGGTTTCTGGTGTGGTGAACTGGAAGCGGACACCACCCTGGAGTCAGACTACATCCTGCTGCATGCGCTGTTAGGTACCGGCGATTTGGCAAAGATTCAGAAGGCCGCCAACTACATCCTTCAGCACCAGAACGAGGACGGCGGCTGGGGCATCTATGCCGGAGCTCCTTCCAACATCAGCGCCACCGTGAAGGCATATTTCGGCCTGAAGCTGGCCGGGTACACGAAAGATCATCCCGCGCTGGTGCGGGCCCGCGAGCGCATACTGGCGCTGGGTGGCGTCACCGAGGTCAACACTTTTACCAAGATTTATTTGTGCTTCTTCGGCCAGTACGACTACAACTGCGTACCCGCAATTCCCCCGGAGATCGTACTGTTTCCGAACTGGTTCTGGTTCAACATCTACGAGATTTCTTCCTGGTCGCGTGCCATCCTGGTGCCGCTCTCCATCGCCTATGCCAAGAAGCCCTTTAAAAAAATTCCCGCGGAGATGGGGATTGGCGAGCTTTTTCCCGAGGGCATGGAAAACACTAACATGCACCTGCGCTGGGACAAGAAGACCATCAGTTGGCGCAACTTCTTCCTGGTGCTGAACCACATGACGCACATGTTCGAGCGGGTCCACGTGCGTCCGCTGCGCTCGATTGCATTGAAACAGGCCGAGAAGTGGATGCTGGAACGCTTCGAAATGAGCGACGGCCTGGGTGCGATTTATCCAGCCATGATGAATGCCATCATCGCCTTGCGGTGTCTCGGCTATTCGGTGGACGATCCCCAGTTCATTCGCGCCATGGATGAATTTGAGGCGCTGGGGATCGAAGAAGAAACCACGTTTCGCATGCAGCCGTGCAAGTCGCCGCTGTGGGACACGGTCTACGCCATGTTCGCGCTGGGGCAGTCGGGTGTCCCGAAAGACGATCCTCGCATGATCGCCGCCGCCGACTGGGTCCTGAAGAAGCAGGTGACGCATAAGGGCGACTGGTCGGTGAAGAATCCCAAGGCGCAGCCGGGCGGCTGGTATTTCGAGTTCAACAATGAGTTTTATCCCGACGTGGATGACACGGCGCAGGTGAACCTGGCGCTGAACTACGTGGACCATCCCAACCAGCGCTATCAGCACGAAACCATGAAGCGCGCCATCGAGTGGGTGCTCTCCATGCAATGCAAGGAAGGCGGCTGGGCGTCCTTCGACAAGGACAACACGCGCATGGTATTCCAGTACGTCCCTTTTGCCGACCACAATGCCATGCTGGATCCGCCCACTGTGGACATCACCGGGCGTGTGCTGGAGATGCTGGCCGCCTGCGGCTACGACCGGGAACACCCGGCGGTGCGCCGCGCCATCGAATTCATCAAGAAGCAGCAGGAGCCGGATGGTTCCTGGTTCGGCCGCTGGGGCGTCAACTATATCTACGGCACGATGCTGTGTCTGCGCGGGTTGGAAGCCATGGGCGAGGACCCGCACGAGCCGTGCATCCAGCAGGCGGCAGAGTGGCTCAGAAGCGTGCAGAACCCGGACGGCGGGTGGGGAGAAACCTGCGGCTCTTACGACGATCCCCATCTGCGCGGAGTCGGGCCAAGTACGGCTTCGCAGGCAGCGTGGGCAGTACTGGGGCTGCTGGCGGCGGGGGACACTCGCAGCGAGTCTGTTACCAGCGGCATCGCCTATCTGCTGCGGACACAAAAAAGAAATGGCTCCTGGGAGGAACAATATTTCACGGGCACCGGTTTCCCGCGGGTGTTTTACCTGAAGTACCACATGTACAAGGATTATTTCCCGCTGCTCGCGCTGACCACATACGCGAAAGTAATGTCTGGCCCGGAAGAGCAGTGACGGGCAACCGCTGCGGGTTATCAGACTCAAGAGGAAATTGCGGTTGGATGAACAATTCAAGTTTTCGCCGTGCCTGAGGGGAAACTTGAAAGTGGAAATTTGAAAACTGGGTGTTATGCGTTTTCCATTTGCGCTGGTCAAAAATCTTTCGACCTACATCGTGAAAAAGAAGCTCGCTGGAGAGAAGCGATTTCCCCTGGTGCTCATGCTGGAACCGCTGCACGCGTGCAACCTGACCTGCACCGGCTGCGGGCGTATCCGCGAGTACGAGAGCACGATCCGCGAAGTGGTGCCGGTGGAGGAATGCTTGAACGCTGCCGACGAATGCGGCGCTCCCATCGTTTCCATCTGCGGTGGCGAACCGCTGATCTATAAGGACATCGGCAAGCTGGTTGAGGGTCTCCTGGGGCGCAAGAAATATATTTATCTTTGCACCAATGGGATGTTCCTGCGCAAGCGGATTGACGAGTTCCGGCCCGACGAACGTTTGTTCTTTAATATTCACCTGGACGGGATGAAGCGGTCGCACGATTTGGCGGTGGAGCGTGAGGGCGTTTTCGACGCCGCCATTGATGCCATCAAGTGCGCCAAGGAGCGCGGCTTCCAGGTCACCAGCAACACTACGGTCTATCAGGAAACCGATATGAACGAGATCGAGGCGCTATTCGAGTTCCTGGAGACGTTGGGCGTGGACGGCCACACGGTTTCACCCGGGTACTCTTACAACGCGGTGCAGACACGGGAAATTTTCCTCGACCGCGCGATGATCCGCCAGAAGTTCCGGGACATTAAGAGGCTCTCCCGGCGCTTCCCGCTGAACACGACCCCGGTTTACGCCGAGTTCCTCGCCGGTGACCGTGAACTGATGTGCACCGCCTGGGGGAATCCGACTTACAACACCAAGGGCTGGAAAAGCCCGTGTTATCTGATCACGGACGGGCATTACCGGACCTTTCAAGAACTGATTGAGAAGACGCCGTGGCAGAAGTACGGCTATGGGCGCGATCCGCGCTGCGAGAATTGCCTCGTTCACTGTGGATACGAAGCCAGCGCGGCCACCGGCCAGAACGCTCGCTTCGGCGATACCTGGAAAATGCTGGCGTGGAATCTGTTTGGATAAAGCAGTGCTCAGTACCCAGTACTCAGTTATCAGTACTCAGCCGCCAACTCATCACTGAGCACTGGGTACTGCGGACTGCGGACTGCGTACTGAATTGAAAGTTTTCGTCACAGGCGCAACCGGATTTGTGGGCAGTCACGTCGCGTACGTGCTTGCCGAGGGGGGTGCTGATTTACGCCTGCTGGTCCGGTCCGGCAGCCGCACGGAAAATATCGAGGGGTTGCAAGCGGACCGGATCACCGGTGATCTCTGCGATCCGGATTCGCTGAAAAAAGCGGTTTCGGGCTGCGAAGTGGTATTTCATGTGGCCGCTGATTACCGCCTGTGGACGCCCGATCCGGCCGAGATGTATCGTTGCAACGTGGAAGGCACGCGCGCGCTGATCGAAGCGGCACAGCAGGCGGGCGTTCGGCGCGTGGTTTACACGAGCAGCGTAGCTACGATGGGTTTTACGGCCAACGGTCATCCTGCGGACGAGAATTCGCCGGTGGCTTTGGCGAATATGATAGGCCCGTACAAGCGCTCCAAATTCATGGCGGAGCAGATTGCTCTAAGAGCGCCCAACGTAATTGTTGTGAATCCGACGACCCCGGTAGGAGAGCGGGACATCAAGCCGACGCCCACTGGTCGCGTGATTGTGGATTTTTTGCGGCGCAAGTTTCCGGCGTATGTGGATACTGGACTCAACCTGGTGGACGTAACCGAGTGTGCCCGTGGGCACGTGGCTGCGCTGGAGAAGGGCAGGCCTGGAGAACGCTACATTTTGGGCGGCGAAAATGTGACGTTGAAGCAGGTTCTGGACCGACTCTCCGCCATAACCGGCTTGCCCTCGCCCACAGTGCGCCTGCCGTACGCGGTGGCGCTGATTTCCGGGGCGGTGGATACGTTTTTCACCGGCGTCCTTTGCCGGCGTGAGCCTCGTGTGAATCTGGACGCTGTCCGTATGGGCCGGAAAAAGATGTTTGTGAGTTCTGCCAAGGCGGAACGTGAACTGGGATGGAGAATCGTGCCGGTTGAAGACGCCCTGCGGCGCGCTGTGAAGTGGTTCCAAGAGCATGGATATGCCGGATAAGATCGCCATCATTGCAGCCATGAAGCGCGAGGTGCGGCCGCTCGTCCGCGGTAGACGGTGGCGCAAGAGCACGGTTGTGGATACCCCTTACGGCTGCTTCGAAAGTCCTTCCGCCGTGGTGGTCTGCGCCGGCATTGGTTCCGAGGCGGCCTACGCCGCTGCCGAGAAGGTCCTGGCCGCGCTTCGCCCGCGGCTTGTGGTGTCCGCCGGACTGGCGGGCGCACTCGTCCCTGGATTGAAAGTCGGGCAGATTTTTGTTCCGGTTAGTATCGTGGGTTCCACCAACGAAGCTCGCATCAACTTGAGTCACGGCAGGGGAGATGGCGTGCTGGTAAGCGGCTCCGGGATCGCGGGCCCGCATGCCAAGCGCCTGCTGGCGCGACAGTATGGTGCGCAGGTGGTGGACATGGAAGCCGCTCACGTGGCCGAAGTGGCGCAGCGGCACGGGATCCCGTTTGTGGCGGTGAAAGCCATCTGCGACGAGTGGGACTTCCCAATGCCGGACATGGAAGCGTTTGTCAGTCCAGAGGGAAGATTTCAGACCGTGAAGTTCGTCCTGCACACGATGGTGCATCCTTCGCAATGGAAGCCTGTCAGCCGGTTAGCCGGCAACTATTCGCGCGCCGTCCAGCAACTGTGCCGCGCGTTGCGTAATTTGCTGGAGCACGGCAGTTTGGAGCGCAGGGAACTTGTTTCACGCATAGCCGCGGGCCCCAAGGAGACCAGGGGATGAGCGTCGCGAGCAAAGCGCAACCCACTGCCGAATTGAGGGCTGTCCCTTCAACCATGCGGGCAGCGGTATATCGCGGGATTAACGACGTCCGCATGGAAACAGTGCCGATTCCGGGAATCGGCCCCGGCGAACTGCTGGTGGAAGTGCACAGCTGTGGCATCTGCGGCACCGATCTGAAGAAGATCAGCACTGGTTCGCATTCGGCGCCGCGAATCTTCGGGCACGAAACCGCCGGGGTAGTGGTCCGCAGCGGCGCGGGCGTGACCCAGTTTCAGCCCGGCGACCGCGTGCTGATGTTCCATCACATCCCCTGCGGGCGGTGTTATTACTGCCGGCACAAGGTGTTCGCGCAATGTCCGGTGTACAAGAAAGTGGGATGCACAGCCGGATTTGAGCCCAGCGGCGGCGGCTTTTCCGAGTACGTTCGTGTTATGGACTGGATTGTCCGGATGGGCGGCGTCGTCCGCATTCCCGATGGCTACAGCTTCGAGCGCGCCTGTTTCGTGGAACCCGTAAATACCTGCATGAAAGGCGTACAGGCCCTGAGCCTGCAAAGCGGGGAAACGGTGCTGGTTATCGGACAAGGTCCGATAGGCATCCTACTGGGGTTGCTGGCGCAAAGGACGGGTGCACAGGTAATAACTTCCGATTTATTCCCCCAGAGGCTTACAATTGCAAATACCTTCGGGCTCCGGGGAGAGATAGACGCTTCGCGCGCCGATACAGCCGGTGCGGTGCGGGAATTGACCGAAGGGCGCGGGGCCGACGCCGTGATTCTGGCAGTTGGCGGCAACAGTTTGATACGCATAGCAATGGAGGCAGCGCGCCCGGGGGGGCGAATTATGCTTTTTGCCCAAACGGTGCACGGCGAAGCCGCGATTGATCCGGCAGCCATCTGTGTGGATGAAAAGACGTTGCTCGGCTCCTATAGCGCTTCAATTGACTTGCAGGCGGAAGCGGTGAATTTCGTATTCAGTCCCGAAGTGGACTTGGAGCGGCTGATCAGTCATCGTTTTCCGCTGGAGCAGGCGGTGGAAGCTTTACGGTTAGCTGCCCATCCGCAGCCGGATTCGATGAAGATCGTCATCCAGCCGCGCGCCTGAAGCGCCCAGATTGCTGGTAACCAGGCTGAGGGCAGGTACGGGAAGGAAAGTCTAGTGAATGGACGTATGACAGCAGCGGTCCTCTACGGCAAAGAGGACGTGAAGATCGAGCAAGTGCCGATCCCCCGGGTAGCGGAAGGGGAAGTGCTGATCAAGGTGCATGTAGCGTTGACCTGCGGCACTGACCTGAAGGTGTACCAGCGTGGCTATCACGCCCGCATGATAGTGCCTCCGGCCCTCTTTGGCCACGAATTGGCCGGCATTGTCGAAGAAGTGGGCCCAGGCGTACGGGGCTTCCGCAAAGGCATGCGGGTGGTGGCGCTGAATTCCGCACCGTGCGGCGCCTGCTTCTACTGCTCCAAGCACCAGGAGAACCTCTGCGAAGACCTGCTGTTCAACAACGGCGCTTACGCCGAGTACATCAAGATCCCGCGCCGCATCGTCGAGACCAATATGCTCGCTATCCCCAACAACGTCAGCTTTGAGGAAGCTGCGATGGTGGAACCGGTGGCCTGCGTGCTGCGTGGTTTGCACGAGACTAATCTCGAAATCGGTGACACGGTGGCCGTGATCGGCGGCGGCCCCATCGGGCTCATGTTCATCCAGGTCGCCAAGCTGACGGGGTGCAACGTCATAGCCGTCATGAAGCGCGACTCGCAAGTGGAATTTGCCAAGAGGCTGGGAGCTGATGAGATCGTGCAGATCACCAAGGTGCACGATCCCGTTGAGGCGGTGCGCGCGCTTACGCCCGATCGCCGCGGGGCTGACGTGGTGATTGAAGCCGTGGGGCGGCCCGAGGCCTGGGAGTCCGCCATTGATATGGTGCGCAAGGGCGGCACCGTGAACCTCTTCGGCGGATGTGCCAGCGGGACCAAGGTCCAACTGGACACAAACCGCTTGCATTACTCGGAAATCACGCTGAAGGCGACGTTCCACCACACGCCGGAGAGCGTGCGCAAGGCCTTCGCCCTGATTGCGGAGCGCAAGATTCGCGGCGCCGATTACATTACCGGCGAAGCCCCGCTGTCCCGCTTGCAGCATGTGCTCCGCCACATGCTGAACCGCAACGGCGACATCAAGACCGCGATCATTCCGGGGCACTGAGAAGCGGCGCATAATAACTGGGAACTGCTCTAAACCGCGAGAAGCTTTCTGATGTCATCCACGCTTGGCCACGGTTCAGCGCCCCCGAGCAGTCCTCCATTCGGGTCGCCTGCGCGAATGCAGGCGAAGGGAAAACGTCCTTCCGTGTCCGGGTGGGCTGCGCTGCCTCCGGAGTATGCGATTCCGGCCGAACCCGCTTCCTTAGCGGAGGCGAAGGCGTACTGCGAGCGTCTCGCCCGCAGCCATTATGAGAATTTCTCTGTTGTAACGATGTTTCTGCCTGAGCGGCTGCGCGAGCATTTCTACAGCGTCTATGCCTACTGCCGTATTTCCGATGATCTTGGAGACGAGGTGGGCAATCCCGAGCAGTCCCTGCGCCTGCTGGACGAATGGGAAGCCGAACTGGATGCAACTTACGAAACACTGATTATTTCCGACAACAACAGCTCTATAGAAACCGATGCGTCTGCGGAGCCGGCTTCAGCCGCCGAGGTCAACCGGAAACAGGAAACGGGAAACGGGAAACGTGGCCCGCGCCATCCCGTATTCATCGCTCTCCGGCAAACCATTCGGGCCTGCCAGATCCCGAAGCAGCCGTTTGCTGATTTGCTGAAAGCATTTCGTCAGGACCAGACCACGGTCCGCTATAAGACCTTCGACGACCTGCTCGGTTATTGCCGGTATTCCGCCAATCCCGTAGGGCGGCTGGTGCTGTATGTCTGCGGGTACCGCGACCTGGAACGGCAGCGCCTCTCCGATTTCACCTGCACGGCGCTGCAACTGGCAAATTTCTGGCAGGACGTAGCGGTTGACTACGGCAAGGGCCGCATCTATCTGCCATTGGACGACATGCGCCGCTTCGGCGTCACCGAACAGGAAATTGCGCAGCGCCGTTGCAGTGCGCGGTTTCGCGATTTGATGTGCTTTGAAGTGGCCCGTGCCCGCGATTGGTTCGTTCAGGGACTGCCGCTGGTGCGGAGAGTAGATCGTGAACTGGCCATTGATATCGAACTGTTCAGTCGCGGGGGCCAGGAGATCCTGAATGCTATCGAACGCCAGCGCTACGATGTGCTTACGTCCCGTCCGGAAATCTCCAAGCGGCGCAAGATCTGGCTGCTCGCCCGCGCCGCGCTCAAGTCCAGGCTGGCATGAGGGTGTTCCCGGATTCCGGAAGAATGAATGCCACCCACAGAGTGGACGCGCAGGAGGCCACGCCACCTGTGAGCGCTAATACCGGCGAAAACGAGAACCGCCCGCCGGCCCCTGCGCCGGTTGCGCCGCTGCAGCTTACCGCCGCCTATGCGGTCTGCCGCAGCATCAGCCGCAGGAACGCCCGCAATTTTTACTACGGATTTCTGGTGCTGCCGCGCGAGAAGCGGGACGCGCTCTGTGCGGTGTACGCCTTCATGCGCCACGCCGACGACATCAGCGATGATCCCAGCCTGTCCGCCTCAGAGAGACGCGCCCGGCTGGCTGCGTGGCTGGATGAGTTCCGCCGTGTGACCAGCGGCGGGGCCACGGACGATCCGGTGCTCATCGCCTTGGCGGACACGCAGTACCGCTACGCCATTCCGCCGGCGCTTTTGGAAACCTTGGTCGAAGGTACCGCCACGGATGTCGAGGTCCCCTCGCGCGAAACCGGGGAACAGGCCACGGCGGAGAGCGAGGCGGAAAAGGGGAGACGGGAAACGGGAAACGCCGTGACCTTCGCTAGCTTCGACGATCTTTACCGCTATTGTTATCAGGTTGCGTCGGTGGTAGGACTGGTCAGCATCCGTATCTTCGGTTATCGCGACCCGGCGGCCGAGCGACTGGCCGAGCGTCTTGGCATTGCTTTCCAGCTGACGAATATCATTCGCGATGTGAAGGAAGATGCCGCGATGGGCCGCGTCTACCTGCCGCTCGAGGACTTGGAAAAATTCGATCGCTCGCCTGCGGAACTCGTGAGCGCAAGCCGAGGTGCCGCTGCGCAGGGCGCCCAGCACGCGGGGTTGGAGTTCCGTCCCGTGCTGGAGTTCGAATGCCAGAGGGCGCGCGATTATTATGCCGTCCTCGACCGGTTGCTGCCTCTCATTGACGATGACAGCCGTCCGGCGCTGTGGACACTGGCGACCATCTACCGCAGCCTGCTGGAAAAGATTGCCGCCCGCGGCTACGACGTTTTCAGCGAGAGGGTGCGGCTTACGACAGCGGAAAAATTGCTGATCCTGCTGAAAGGCTTGTGGCAGCGAGTCACATGAGTGGCGAAAGAGAACCCGGTGCTCCAGCGAAGTCGGTCGGTGTCATCGGCGGCGGCCTGGCGGGATTAGCAGCGGGTTGCGCCCTCGCAGATGCCGGTTACCGCGTGACCCTGCTGGAACGCAAGCCGTATGTGGGCGGCAGGGCTTCTTCCTACGAGCATCCCGCCACCGGCGAAACGGTGGACAACTGCCAGCACGTCCTGCTCGGTTGTTGTACCAACCTGGTGGACCTCTACCACCGCATCGGAGCGGAAGACCTGATTCGCTGGTACGACCGGCTTACGTTCCTGGAGCCGGGCGGTGGGCGTTCCGTTATTAACGCATCCTTCCTGCCGGAACCGTTTCACACCGCGCCCTCGTTCCTGGAGTGCACCATGCTTTGCTGGGTGGACAAACTGGCGGTGATGCGTGCCCTGCTGGCAATGCTGCGCCGTGTGCCGCCGGACGATGGACGGCCTTTCTTGCAATGGCTGCGCGCCTATAACCAGACAGAACGCGCCATCGAGCGTTTCTGGAAAACAGTCCTGGTCAGTGCCCTGAACGAAGACCTCCACCGCATCTCCATCAGCGCCGCTGCCCTGGTGTTTCGTGAATCCTTTCTGAAATGCGCGCGCGGCGGGCTGATGGGGGTACCGCGCGTGCCACTCACGGAGCTTTATACCAAGGCAGGCGACTACATCCGCTCTCGTGGGGGCGAGGTCGTGCTGCGTACCTCGGTAGATTCCATTTGCCCGGCTCTCACCGACGGTGGACCAATTTCGCTGATGGCCAATGGGCAGCAACTCATGTTCGACTACGTGATTTCCGCCGTGCCCTTCGATGTGCTCGGACGTCTGCTGCCCAACGATGCCCAGGCCGCGCCCCTGCGAGACGCGCTGGCGAGCTTTGAGACCTCACCCATAACCGGCGTGCATTTGTGGTTCGACCGGCAGATTACGAAGCTGGATCACGCTGTGCTGCTCGACCGCACCATTCAGTGGATGTTCCACAAATCGCGGCTGCTGGACCGCACCGCAAGTTTCTTGCGTTCACGCGCAGTCGCCGGGGATGAAGCTCCAGAGCCTGACGAGGCTGGAAGTTACATTGAAGTTGTGATCAGTGCTTCAAGGAAGTTGGTGCAAAAACCACGGCAAGAGATAGTTGACCTCGCGGTGGGGGAATTGGCGGAATTTTTCCCAACAGCAAGAATGGCCAAGCTGCTGAAGTCAACTGTCGTCAAAGAAGTGCATGCGACGTTTTCGCCATTGCCTGGTTCAGACGAATATCGCCCCGCAGCAGCTACGCCCTGGCCCAACCTGTTTCTAGCTGGCGACTGGACGGCCACGGCCTGGCCTGCCACTATGGAAGGCGCTGTTCGCAGTGGCTACCTTGCGGCCCAGGCGCTCTGTCGCACCAGCGGCAGGGTGGCAAGATTCCTGGTTCCCGATCTGCCGGCGGCCGGTTTCATGAGGCTCTTCGACAGATGACGCAGATGCAGCAGGAAGTTCCCGTTCTGTCGGCTTGGTAAGCCGCACCGTCGAGTGGCGCAAATCTGCGAATTGCAGCCAGGCATTGATTTCGGCCGCCAGCGCCAGCACCGGTCCGCGTTTTCCGCCGCGGGGATGGCGTACCGGCATTGCGAGTTCAAGCTCCCAACGTTGGGCCGTGCGTACGGAACATCCCAGGTAACTGGCGATTTCCTTCCACGAGTTCAGGATGGCGCGTGGCATTCGGATACTCGCGATATGGAATTGAACTCAGATGCGAGTGCCGACGAAGGGGCGTACGAACTTACTCGACGTAGCCTATTACGGGTGCAAACGGGAATCAGTGATAGCCGTCACGCGCGGCAGTGCATGGAAATGCGGAGCCCGTGCTCCTCACGACGGTTGGCAGCCGTGCCTCTTTGCCATGCAGCGCGCGTGTTCCAGGATGTCTGGCGGGAACGGGCGGGACTTTCGCGTAACCAAGTCGAGATGCACTGCCGTCAACTCAGTGGTCGCGGCGACCTCGCCGGCGTCACCGTTGGTCAGCGCATGTTCGAAGCGGATAACTTTCTCCCGCACTTCGAGGATGCGCGAGCGCACCGTGACGACGTCGCCCGGCGACAGCTCCTTCTTGTAGGCCGTGTTCTGCTGGACCGCGGCCATGCCCAGCTTGCGTTCGCGGATGTAGGTGGGAGTAATGCCGATTTGTGCGAACAGGTTCCAGGTGGCCTCGTCGAACTTGCTCGTGTACCACATCACGTTCATGTGGCCCATGTGGTCGCATTGCCAGGGATAAACCACGCCGCGATAGGTGATCGCGCCTGCCGATTTGCTCTCTTTTTCCATCTGCATCTCTTAGTGCTCAGTACTCAGTACCCGGTACTCAGTGGAGCCTGTTTCAAGATTAGTGCTTTGAAAAAATCCGGCTTCAGCCGGGCCGCTCCGAATTCCAGAAACACTGGGCTTTAGCCCGCAGGGAGCCTGCCGTTCTCCTCAAGTGGAATTTTGAAACAAGCTGTAGTCAGTACTCAGTCGCCGCAGTCAAGCAACTTATAACTGAGTACTGCGTACTGAGTACTGCTTTATACGGCTGCCCTGAGTCCCTGGTAGACCACTTCGTTCAGCAGACCAGTTTTGACGTCGTACACGAACCCACGTACGACCACTTCCGGCGAGATCCAGGGATGCGTCCTGATTCGCTGCATCTGCCGGCGGACGTTCTTTTCCAGGTCGGTGAACGTGTGGAAATGGACGGGCACAATGGTCTCAATCCCGGTATTTTCTTCCAGGCGGTGGCGCAGGTCTTCATCGCGAAACGACATCATGCCACATTCGGTGTGGTTGATGACCATGATCTCCCGCGTCTCCAGCATGTGATGAGAGACGATGAACGAGCGCAGAGCGTCTTCGGTGGCGATGCCGCCGGCGTTGCGGATAATGTGCGCGTCGCCGGGCTTGAGCCCCAGGGTGTGTTCCACGCTGATGCGCGCGTCCATGCATGCCAGAATGGCCAAGCGCCGCGCTGGTTTATGGTGCAGATGCGCATTTTGAAATTCGCGCGCATATTCCCGGTTGGCTTCCAGAACCTGGTCAATGACACTCATGCCTTCTTCCCCCACAGAATCGAGCAGTTGAGTTCCACGGAGAGAGTAGTCCGCAAGTTTTGCTTGCCGGCCCCACATCTGTCACGGCAGCCCGCCCTCCGTAACTGGTCTGGGTACTCTAGCCGGATACCGTGAAAACGGCAAGATTTTCGTGAAATCCAGAGGAAACGGTTGGCTGGTTGCTAACCTAGCGCCCGCGTCCTCGCTACTCCCCCATAATTTTGATGATCACGCGCTTGCTGCGCTGGCCGTCAAATTCGGCGTAGAAGATGCGCTGCCACGTCCCCAGATCAAGACGGCCGTTGGTGATCGGCACGATCACCTCATGATGTACAAGCATGCTCTTCAGGTGAGCGTCGGCATTGTCTTCGCCGGTGTGGTGATGGTGATAATCCGGTTTTGCCGGCGCCAATTCTTCCAGCCACTGGTCAATGTCTTTGATTAATCCGGGCTCGTTATCATTCACGTAGATTCCGGCGGTGATGTGCATGGCCGAAACCAGCGCCATGCCCTCCCTCACGCCGCTCTTGCTCACCGCCGCCTCCACCTGCGGAGTGATGTGAACGTACTCCCGGCGCCGCTTGGTATGAAACGTAAGGTATTCGGTGTGGAATTTCATTCTTGCAAATTAGCAACTAGCAGTTAGCAATTAGCAACTCGCTCTCGGCCGCTAGGCTCTCGCTTCGTAGCCGCCCTAAGCACTCAGGACTGGCCACTGACCACCGGCCACCGCTTCTACACTGCTGCCTGCGTGCCCTCTGCTGTCAGCCGTTGCGCGGCGGCGCGTATCTCCTTCCACAGTTCGTCCTGACCGGCGCCGGTCTTGGTGGAATACGGCAGTATGCGGTCAACCTCGAATTCACGTTGCAGGTTTTGGATAGCGTTCCGCAACTGATTGTTGGACACGCGGTCGCTCTTGGTGCCCACAATCAGGAAAGGACGCCCATGGTGCCGCAGAAACGCGATCAGTTGCTGGTCGCGCTGCTGCGGAGGGACATTCACGTCCACCAGGCAAACGCACAGCGCCAGCGTGGGGCGCCCCATTAGGTAAGGCTCAATGAACTTGGGCCATTCGGCGGTCACTTCCTTTGGGAGCTTGGCATAGCCGTAGCCGGGCAGGTCAGCGAAAATGACCTCCGGTCGAGGCTGTCCCTGCCGCCGCACGGCGAAAAAGTTAATGGTGCGGGTGCGCCCCGGGCTGGAACTGGTCTTGGCTACCTTTTCGCCCAGCAGGGAATTTATCAGGCTCGACTTGCCCACATTCGAGCGCCCCAGAAACGCAATCTCCGGCACGCTCGGCGCCGGAAATTGCCGCGGCTCCGCGGCAGAAATCAGGAATTTGGTCAGCAGTTTCACCTCACTAGTTTAAACAAATTTACCGCGGATCAACGCCGGTGAATCCGGATTTCGTGCCTCACATCTACCCGGGTTTGATACAGCTGTGGGTTCTTGCTGGAAACCCACTGGGTGGACGATTTGGAGAGAGGAATCGAGGCATCTGCTTTTTCAGCGCAGATGCCTTGTCGGGCTGGCACCCTCCTCGTCGTGACACCCGCATTTGCACAACCGGAAGCCTTGAACGTAAGAAAATACGGCCCGCGCTCTTCACGCGGGCCAGTCCAAAACTTGAAACCAGAACTTGAAACCTGCTTTACTGATGCGCCGTGGGCTGCTGCGCGCTTGGCTGCTGTGCGGGCAAAGTTGCCGGCAGCGGTGCAGAAGCCGATTCCCCGATCCGGCGCTCTAGAGCGATATTCAGCACTTCGTCCATGTTTTCCACGAAGTGAAGTTTCATCTCGTTGCGCAGGTTTTCCGGAATGTCGGCCAGGTCCTTCTCGTTGTCCTTGGGCAGGATGGCCTCAAAGATTCCGGCGCGGTGTGCGGCCAGCAGTTTCTCCTTCAGTCCGCCAATGGGCAGCACTTTGCCGCGCAGCGTGATCTCGCCAGTCATGGCGATATCGCGGCGCACGGGGATACCGCTGAGCGCGCTGGCAATAGCGGTGGCAATGGTGATACCAGCCGAGGGGCCGTCTTTTGGGATAGCGCCTTCGGGCACGTGTACGTGGATGTCAAGATTGCGGTAGAAATCGCGCGGCAACCCGAGGTGCTGGGCGCGGGCGCGCACGTAGCTCATGGCCGCCTGCGCCGACTCCTGCATGACGTCGCCGAGCTTCCCGGTCAACAGCAGCTTGCCCTTGCCGTCCACGATAGCGACTTCTGTCGTCAGCAGCGAGCCGCCGACTTCGGTCCACGCCAGGCCGTTGACCAGCCCGACTTCGCTCTTCTCCGCCGCCGTGGTGTCGCGGAACTTGATCACACCCAGGAACTCGCCCACATTCTCCGGAGTGATGGTGACGGTGTAGTCCTGTCCCTGCTTTACGACTCTGCGGGCGACCTTGCGGCAGATGTTGCCGATCTCGCGCTCCAGGTTGCGCACACCGGCTTCGCGCGTGTATGAACGAATGATGGCGATGATGGCCTCGTTCGTGAACTCGATGTTCTTTTCCGTCAGCCCTGCTTGCTGCCGCTGCTTGCGGATCAGGAACTGCCGGGCGATCTCTACCTTTTCCGCTTCCGTGTAACCGTGCAACCGCAGCACTTCCATGCGGTCCAGCAGCGCCGGCGGGACGGTGTGCAGCACATTGGCGGTGGCAATAAAGAAGACCTGCGACAGGTCGTATTCCACGTCGAGGTAGTGGTCCACGAACATATAATTCTGTTCAGGGTCGAGGACTTCCAGCAGCGCCGCCGAGGGGTCGCCGCGGAAGTCCATGGACATCTTTTCCACTTCGTCAAGCATGAAGACCGGATTCTTGGTGCCGGCTTTCTTCATCATCTGGATGATCTGGCCGGGCAGCGCGCCTATGTAAGTGCGCCGGTGGCCTCGGATTTCCGCTTCGTCCCGCACTCCGCCCAGCGACATGCGTACGAACTTGCGCCCTGTCGCCTTGGCGATGGACATTCCCAGCGAGGTCTTCCCCACGCCCGGAGGCCCGACGAAGCACAGGATGGATCCCTTCGGGTTCTTCACCAGTTGGCGAACAGCGAGGAACTCTAGGATGCGTTCCTTGATTTTCTCCAGCCCATAGTGGTCTTCGTTCAGGACCTTTTCCGCGCTCTCGATGTTGCGGATTTCCTTGGAGCGCTTCTTCCACGGTACCGCAAGTAGCCAGTCCAGGTAATTGCGTGACACGGTGGACTCGGCCGACATGGGTGGCATGGCCTCCAGCTTTTTCAGCTCCTGCAACGCCTTTTCGTGGACGTCCTTGGGCATGCCGGCAGCGTCTATCTTCTTCTTCAACTCGTCGAATTCGCTTTTCTCGCCGCGCCCCAGTTCCTTCTGGATGGCCTTGATCTTTTCGTTGAGGTAGTACTCCTTCTGCGCCCGCTCCATCTGCCGCTTCACCCGCGACTGGATGGTGCGGTCCATGTTGAGCTTCTCGATCTCGATGTCGAGCACGTCGGCGATGCGGTTCAGCCGGTCCGCCGGGTCGAATATCTCTAGCAGTTCCTGCTTCTCTTCGATGGAAAGCTGTAGGTTGGCGGCGATGGTGTCCGTCAGCTTGGCCGGATCTTCCATGCGCACGGCGGCGATCATGGTTTCATAATTCAGCGACTGGCACAGCTTGACGTACTGCTCGAACAGGGAAGTGACCCGCTGCATGGACGCATCCAGCGCGCCGGCGGGCTCGGGGGTATACTTCACAGTGCGCACCTGCGCCTGCATGTAGCCTTCGGCCTCGTTGACCTGCAGAATCTTGCCGCGCTCGATGCCCTCGACCAGCACCTTGATGTTGCCGTCGGGCAATTTCAGGCTCTGCACGATGTTAACGATGGTGCCCACCTGATAGATTTCATTGGGCTTGGGCTCGTCAACGCTGGCATCGTGCTGGGTGGCCAGGAAGATCTTCTTGTCGGCGGCCAGCGCTTCTTCCAGCGCCCGGACACTCGACTCACGCCCCACCACAAACGGAGTCATCATGTAGGGAAAAATGACCACGTCACGGATGGGCATCATAGGCAGCTTGCGGGTTTCGAATTTTTCTCGGGTTGATGTCACTGTTTCCTACTAGTCCTGGGGTGCTTTCAATGAGCGGCGCGTGACTTCACGCTTCAGCGGGTGCCAACATCTGCGTGCAGAAGACGTAGCTGTTGCCCTGCGGTGCCTCGGCGCCCGTTTTCATCTGATGCCCCGGCATGCGCCGGGGCACCACCTTACTTTGAGGCTACTACATCGTCCGGGCCGCCGCAACCAATGGAATCGCTCCGGAAGTCGCGTTGGTAACCCCTCCGTCTGCATTGGGGTTCACGCACGAGAACGCGAACTGTGGAGCATTACCGCACAAACATTTATGAGCAACCACGCCTTCGACCTTTGTCAGACAATGACAGCGCGCATACATAAGCCCGAGTCAGCGGATCACCGAAGGGGCCCACCCGAGTTATGGCGAACCGGGCGCCAGCCGCGAAGCGGCGTAAGATGGTAGCCCACGGCGCAAGCCGAGGGTGAGAGGCGGGGAAGGAGGTCAGCCACCGAGGGGCATAAGAATGTCCCATTCGTTTACAAATTTGCTGACGCACTCGCCTGGCAAACTGGCTATGGCGCCTTCAGTGTCAGCGAATCTAATCGCTCGCAGGTGATTCGATACATTCAGGAGCAGGAGAAGCATCATCGCAAGCTTTCCTTCCAGGACGAGTTCCGGGCGTTTCTTCGCAAGCAGGGCATTGTGTTTGATGAACGATACATCTGGGGATAATTCTTACGCACCTCCGGGGCTGTTCCTCAAGGATGGCTGCTGACCCACGGCTCATGCCGTGGGTTACCATCTGGCGCGCCTTCGGCGCTACTCCCCGTCTGCGGCTTTTCTTGCGCTCGCCGAAATCGTTCCCGATACAGAAATGGGAAAATAGGCCTTCTACCGGGAGCCCGGCTGCCCAGCGGTAGCACTCCCTTGTCTTGGGTCCTTGCACGCGCAACTAGAAATGTCCTCTTCTGATGTACTTTCGTAACCTCAAAAACCTGTGGGAATCCAGCAACTCTGAATTGCATCCCGGGGTTTCTGCATGTAAGATTCGCGCTACTTACCTATCCATCAAGATAATGGCTGGTTGGGTACCGTGGAGCTCTTGTGCGTTTGAGGCTATGCATAAAGAGTAAAGAGAAGCGCGTACGGTATTGCGTTCTCCCTCAACTGAATGAATTTCAGGATTGCAAACGGCGCTCTACACAGGTAGTATCCGGCAACTCTGCTGGTCTTGGGGGTGTACGTACACAATTGAAAGAGGAGGAGAGAGAAAGATGAAAAGTAAGCGGGTATCCGCTTTCGTGGGGATTGTGGTCGTGCTGCTGGTGGGCGCGATCTTATTTGGTTGCGGTAGCAGCAGGCATCTAAGCATTTCGAAGTTTCTCTACGTAGCTAACTTTGCTTCGGCCAACGTTTCCGCATACACGATAAACGCCGCGACTGGCGCACTTACAGAGGTAAGCGGCTCCCCGTTCGCGGCGGGTACCAATGCGGAGTTCCTTGCGGCAACGCCGAGCGCGAGTTTTCTGTATGTAGGTAACAGAGGCGCGGGCACTATCTCGGGGTACAGCATCAACGCTACTACGGGTGCTCTCACTGAGCTTAGCGATTCGCCCTTCACCGCGGGTGCCGGTGCATCGAGCATTGCTATCGATCCAACTGGCAAGTTCCTTTATGTCGCCAACAACAGTGACGGCAACCTTTCTGCGTTCACGATCAACGCAACCACTGGTGCGCTGACTGAAATAGCCGGTTCGCCTTACACCACCGGTACTTGTGCTTGGGTTACCGTGGTTGATCCTACCGGGAAGTTTGTTTACTCATCCAACGCTTGCGACGATGCCGTTTCCGGTTTCAGCATCAACGCTACGACTGGCGCTTTGACGCCGATTGCAGGCCAACCCTTTAGCACGGGAATTGATCCTGAAAGCATAGCTGTCGATCCGACGGGAAAATTCCTGTGCGTTGCTAACTACGAAGACGAAACGATCTCTGTCTTTAGCATCAACCCAACCACCGGCGTGCTCACCGAGGTTGCTGATTCACCCTTCGCGCTTGTTGCGGGCAGCTCTCCTGAAGGTATTGCTGTAGATGCCACCGGAAAGTTCGTGTACACCGCCAATACGGGAAATGCCACAATTTCCGCGTTTGCGATCAATGCGACGACTGGGGCATTGACCGAAGTGAGCGGCTCGCCGTTTCTAGCCGGCAACGGCCCATTCAACCTCACTTCGGATCACTCTGGAAAATTCGCATTCGCGACCTTCTCCGATGACAACGAGGTCGGCTCCACCACTATCAACCAGACAACCGGAGCGCTGGGCACTGGAACCTCTGTCCCCGCGGGTTCGAATCCGACAGGACTTGCGGTTGCCGGCCTGCAATGACCACTTGCTGATAGCGCTCTCTCAGCTTTGAACCTGAAAAATTCCAGCCCCGCTTCGGCGGGGCTTTTTTAATGGTGCGCCCGGCAGGGCGCACTCACTTGGAGGTGAAAGTCCTCTACACGCCCGGCAA
>JBHGAZ010000042.1:0-29917 GCA_041946765.1 Terriglobales bacterium | reverse complement strand
GGCGCGCTTGTTGGCGTCGGTGCCCCCGTTTGTCTTGACAACGCCAACGTCGTTATAGATGTCTTGACAACGCCAACGTCGTTATAGAAGGGATGACAAAAATAAAAGGGGTAACGGCACGACTGAAGTCGTGCCCCTCCGAAACAATCGCTAAAATCGAGTTTTTGAGCAGCCTGTTTAGCCCCTGAAGTACAGCTCTGGAGCAAGGCATGAAATACGTCAACTACGTCACATATACCACCGACAAAACCAAGATTGCTGCTCACCGGCCGGCGCACCGCGAGTATCTTTCCGGGCTGCTGAAGCAGGGCAAGCTGGTAGCCTCGGGACCGTTCACGGACGACAGCGGCGCCATGTTTATCTACGAGGCCGACTCGCCCGAAGCAGCATCGGCACTGGTGGCCGGAGACCCGTTTTCTGTGAACGGCGTGTTCCAGAAGTTGGAACTCAAGCCGTGGAAGCTGGTGTTCTCGAATGCCGAGCTGCTGCGGGCTAACAGCTAGGCGTGGGCCTCGTATGTAATTCACCATTGCCCACGCACTCGCCAAGCTTAAAAGGGAAGCAGTACCTCGCAAAAGTAACGATTCTTGGCAGACCGATATTGCGCCGGGGCAGAAATGACCGCATGTTACTGCTGGTTTACATAATATCTGTTATCGGACATTCGGCGTAAGGCAAAACCGAGGGGCTGGAAAGGTGCTAGGAAGTGCTTTCCAGCTATCCAGGAGCAAGCGGTCCTCGACGCGGCATTGACCCTCGCAGCGCGTCGTTCCCCATAGCTGCAGAGCCGACGTTTCTTCTCAGCACAAGCCCCACTGCACATCCCTCCTCCGCCGCCGGGCTGATCCGTTCGCGGAACAGCTCGGCGCTTTTCGTTTCCATCGTCCCGGTTCCTGTTACAACCGGCCCCGATTCCATTTCCAGACTGAGGCTCCAGGGATTCGCTCGCTCATGCTCGTGTGCCCCCGTTCGCGCTCGGTCTGCGGGGGTAGACGATGCGACGAACTGCACGCCAGTGGGTGGACGCCATTTTGTTTCGCCTGGAGCAGGCCCAGCGCCGAACCATCTGGAGTCACAATGCCGGAGATCCCGACGCAATGCGCCAGGCATGGTTCACTCTGTACCTGGCTTATTACGAGAAGGCCGCGGATCCTGCCGCCGCTGCTTGTCGAAAAGTCTACGGCTGCGAGCGCATCAACCTCACCCCCTCGCAACCGGAGCCATTGCTGGACCTGAGCGCCCCTCCAGCCATCCTTACCCCACATCAAGTGGATGGGCGCACAGGCCGGCAGTGGGTCGAATCCGTCCTCGAGTACTTGAACTGGCGCAGCGGACGCGCGTGGCGTCCCATGTCCCATCGTTTCCACGAAACCGTAAACCTCTGCGACCAGGCGCGGCGCCTGATCTACGACGCCTTCTATCGCGACACTGGTCCACAACAGGAGAAAGGAATTGAGTCGAGTGGAAATTCGCCGGCGCTCGCGCGAGCTGCAGCGCGAGTTGATGGACTCGCTGAAGTTCCCGGGCACAGTGGAGCTGAAGCTGAGCCCCTCCGAGCTGATCCTGCTGCAGCAGACCTGTGTGCAGATCGAGTTGCTGGGCGAGATCGGCGCCAGCATGGCCGTCATTGCCTGGCCCTCGCAGGCGACCTTGCCGCCGTTCCCGAGCATATGGACTGCTATCGCAAGCAGGGCGGCCTGTTCCACTGTATCGCCTGCGGCAAAGAGGAGCACTTGACTCCGGAAGATCTGGGCCTGGCTATCAACCGGAACCAGTGGCCGCGCTGCTGCGGGAACCCAATGCACTGGCTCCCGCGCTGCGAGCAGAAAGCGGTGACCGTATGAACCACCACGAGGCCGCGGATGAGCTGGTGAAGTGGGGCGTGAAATACGACGAGGCCTGGCGAATGATCGCACGCGCCGTCTGCGATCGCGCCTCGGAGGTGCACGGTGGCAAGAAGATGCCGGCGCAGCGTGCCCTGGGTACCAGCCGCGAAACCATGCTGACGGCGTTGCGATTCCCCACTTCCGATATCGGCGCGGTCGCCCGCGCCTGCCGCGAACTCGGCTGTCATCTGTTCGACACCCACGAGAACTATCACGATTGCATCCGCGCCTTCGACAACCTGATCGTGACCGCCGCCCTCGACAAGACCGGCAGTGGCGTGGGCGCCGCCAAGCTGCTGGGCGTGCACCGCAACTCGATTCGCAACATGCAGGGCAAGAGGAAAAAGAGCGCATGACTACATATCAGCGATTCGCTATGGAGATGGGCATCCTTCACCTTCTGTGCTGCACGACTGCCGCAACCAAGCGGTGTCTGGCGAGGGATCTGATCTTTTCAATTAATGCAGCGCTTCACAACTTCTGCATTGCTGGAATGGTCGTGTGAGGTGAAGGCTACATCTGGTGCTGGTGCGCTGGCGGGTGCGCTGGCAATTGCGCGACCGCGTCAGGGCTGGTGTACTTTCGCCACCTGTGCATGGAGGAGTTGTTAAGCGCGTGGGGCATGCTGGCGGCAATGATCGAACTGAAGACCACGGCGGAGGACTGAGTTTGTGAACGGCGCATGGTGCGCGGGGATATCCCGCGACGGCTTCTCTCCAGGTTGACGGACCGCTTGTAGCTCATGAAACACGCTGTTCACAAATGACCCCGGGGAAAACGAGTGAGGAGCAGACCGCCAGCGCCTGGCGCGTGAGCACGAGCGGCTGCAGAAGGCCCTCCAGGCCGTCCAGGACGCTACGGCGCGCGCCCGGGCAGCCCGGATCCATGCGGAGCTGCTCAGCGGACGTACCGGCGTCCCTGCAGGCGAGTTGCAGGCCTTTCAGGACGAGTTCTACCGCCGCATGATCGCCGCCGGCGTGACGGCCGACGTTGCGCGCCAGCTAGTCCCCCGCCCGCCCGACTGATTCCCCTCCCTGGGCCCCATGTGCGCTTTCAAGGCAGCGCGCGGTTGAGGAGAGGCCTGCCCGGTTTACGTTTCCCGTTTCCCGTTCCCCGAGAGTGCTTTGCCGGTACCATGTGCGCCCGGATTCGCCGCGACCGCCCTCGCACTGTTAATCAGATAGTAAAGAGGAGCCGCAAACGCCAGCAACTCCCCTGTTACGTTCAACTTATGTGTGCGCACGCAGCCTCCACAGCTGGAACTCGCGAGCGCTGATGTGCGAATTTCACGTGTTCGAATGTGCGCCGATACGGTAATCGAAGTGCGCGGATCCTGTGACTTTGGTGCGCCTAAACTCTAATCCGTGACTTGAGCTGTTGACTTCCTCTGGATAGTAGAGGCTCTAGCAGTAGTAGAACTCGGCTCTGGATTGCTGTGGATATCGTGAATTAAGGTGGCTCGGCTTCGCCTCGCACCGGGCTTCGCCTCTATTCTTTTGGGAAGTGAGCTGCGCCCCCTTCCCAAACCCATCCTCGCTCACTCCAGGAAGGGCGCGATGCAACCGTGGTGCCAAAGGACAGCACTCGACCGCGCCTGGAGCTTGGCGTTGGGGAAAATGAAGGGAAAAAACCAAGCGGCGGGCAGTCAGGCAAGCGTAAAAAATATGTAGGTGATGAAACCGTGGTGCGAGGAACCACCGACTAGGGAATGCGCTGGGTTTAATGTAACTACAAAACAAGATAGAATATAGCCATGGCTAAGGTACAACTCACCGTACGCGTGGACTCCGATGTTCTCGCCTGGCTCCGTAGTATGGGCAGCCGTGGTTATCAAACCCGGTTGAACAAGCTCCTGCGCGATGCGATGCGCAGTGATAGCGCGAAGACCACGCGCCGCCGCAACCCGCGCGCGCAGTTCAATGAGGAGACAATTAAAGCGATGGAAGCCGGTCTACGCGGGGAAGGTAAGAGCTTCAAATCAGTCGCCGCATTGTTCCGCGACGCGGGGATTCCGGTGCCACGAGGCCGGCGTGCGTAGGTTGGTCCGGAGTACCAGTTTCCGACGCGACCTGAAGTTGATGTATCGCCGCCGGCAAGGACACTTCCAAACTCTTTGCACTCGTCAGCTTGCTTCAAGAAGATGCCGATTTGCCGTCCCATTACCGAGACCACCCGCTCAGCGGCCAATGGCGAGGATACCGCGAGTGCCACATCGAGCCCGACTGGCTGCTGATCTACAGTACCACGGGAGACGATCTTTATCTGGCGCGCACCGGCACCCACTCTGACCTGCGCTTCTAGAAATTAAGAACACCTGGCACTCACACCATTTCTTATTTTCCCGCCGCGGCCGCGCCGGCTTGCGCCGGAGCTTCCTCGACCTGGCTGTCGCCTTCAGCTTCAGCTTCGTCGGTCGTCAGCAATTCCTCGCGGAACTCGCGCAGGAAAGGGCTAGATCGCAATGGTCATTAGGACGCCTGAGGTCCTGAGGCAAAAACTCAACCTGCCGGCCAACGCCGGCGAGACCCGCGCGCTGCCGCGGCCATTTCTCACTGCCTACGAAGGCAGCTACAAGCGCAAACCCTGCAAGGCCTGCCGCGACGCCGGCACGCCCGGCGTTTGCCATCACAACGCCAATCCGGAGAAATTCGACCGGTTCATCACCCACGTGGCGATGATCATGGCGGGCGCGCTGCCGGAAGACGGCGGACACGTCAACTGGTCGAAGCCGGCGACCCAGGCCGACATTGCCGAGATGCTGGGCGTTCGCCGCGAAACGGTGACGGTGCGCATCAGCCGGCTCGCCAACCAGTATCCCGCCTGGGACGAAGAAACTCGCAGGAAAATGTCCACCGCGATGAAGGCGCGCGCGGCCCTGCGCGGGCTGCGTCTGCGCGAGACGCGCCATCGTCGCCGGCGCAATCCCCACATGCCGGACCTGATTCATCGCAAGCGCCGTTTTGCCAAGCCGAACTCGTACGCGATCGCCAATCATCCGCGGCGCCGCGCCGAGTGGGCCGTCTGGAATGGAGATCCAGAAACCAAGGCGCGCGTTTTTCTAAGCCAGCCGGACGCGGCAAAATGGTGCGAGGAGCAGAACGAGAAACTCAGCGGCAAGGAGAAGCGCTATTGGATCGAGGAGCGGTCCACCGATCGCGAGCGCTTCCACTATCCCACGGTGGACCAGCTCGCCGCCGATCCCAACGTCGGCCATCTCTACAATCCCGAATGGCGCTGGCAGAGCGGCACGGCAAGTACGACGATGCGCAGTATGCAACCAGCATCATTGGCGGCGGCAACTACTGTCGCAAGCACGATCCGTTCAATTGCTCAACCCGGCACTTCCGATCTCGTTTTCGGCGCCCACGTTCGCCACCGCCCACCCTTCACACAAGTTACGGCGCCGTACGACAAAGAGCCCCGCCGAAGCGGGGCTCCCAGCGCCGAACGGCTTCTTAGGAACTTCTACTTTTCCTTGCGAACAGCAGTGAAACGCCGGACCAATTCACCAATTCAGGCGTTTCTTTCCTCATGCTGCTTTGGCTATCTCTTCCAGAATGCTCAGAGCTTTCTCAATGTCGCTGACAGAGAAAAACACCAACGGTCTGTTCGAGGCGGTGTCGATTCCGCTGTAGCAGTAATTGATGTTGATGTTGTTGTCGCCTAACCTTGAGGCCGCACGGGCCAACTCGCCTACACGGTTAGGCAGGGTGATATGTGCCACTTCCGCTTCCGTATACTTCAGCTTCTGTACGTCCAGCACCTTCTTGCACTCGGCGGGATTGTCGACGATCAGCCTTACCGAGCTCTGCCCCTGCAAGGGACACGCCGAAAACGCCATTATGTTGATGTGGTTGTCAGCCAATGCCTTGCAACACTTGCCCAGCGTCCCTGGGCGATCCTCCAAACGGACGGTGAACTCCTTTGACTTTGGCATGTTGCGTCCTCCTCGCTGGCGGGACTGCCTGTAGACAAGCACAGTAAAACGGAGCCTGCTCTGCCTCAAGAAGATTCGGAAGCTCCGTCTGAACGGACGCCACGTAACCCCAAGCACTTACACCCGTAGTCCAGAACGACAACCACAACAGGCCCACCTGCGGCCATGGGACAAGCCTCAGTTCCCGCCCCCGCCCACTAGCACCACTTTCGGATGAAACAGGGTTCCGGCGATGCGGGTGGCGATGGCGATCAGGTCGGACTGGCCGTAGAACACTTTCACCTGCGGCGCGCGGGACATCTCGGGCAGATTGACCGCGCGGCCGGCGCGGATCATGGCGGCGCTCTCGTCGTTGGCGGTGACGGCTGGAAACGCGGGCAGCAGGCGTCGCGGGTGGACGAACAAGGCGTCAATCATTTCCGGATCGTCCGAGCGCATGGCTGACTCGACCTGCTCGAGCGTCCGGGCATCTCCCAGTTGGAATTCGGCGACGGCCGTCCGCCGCAGGCTGGCCAGGTGCGCGCCGCAGCCCAGATGCTCCCCCATGTCGTTCGCGATGGATCGCATGTAGGTGCCGGAAGCCACGCGAGCACGAAAGCGGGCGCGGTCACCGTCCACGCCCAGTATGTCGAATTCCTTGACATACACCTGCACGGGCTTAAGTTCCACTTCCCTGTTCTTGCGCGCCAGTTTATAGGCCGGAACGCCTTTGATCTTCTTGGCTGAAAACGGCGGCGGCGTCTGCTCGATGGCGCCCTGAAACCGGGCGGCCAGGGCGCGCAGTTCGTCCAGCACGAGCTGGACGGGACGGGCTTCGCCTACGGGGTCGCCTTCGGCGTCGTAGGTATCGGTAGCAAATCCGAAGCGGATTTCGCCTTCGTAGGTCTTCTCGGATTTTTCGTAGAACTGCGCCAGCCGCGTAAGCCTGCCGATGACCAGCGGGAGCAGGCCTGTCGCCATTGGGTCCAGCGTGCCCAGATGGCCGATGGAGCGCTCGTGCAGCAGGCGGCGCGCGCGGTCGACCACATCGTGCGAGGTCATGCCGGCCGGTTTGTCAATTACCAGGACTCCGTTCATGGGTTCCGTCTGGTATTGTTGAGAGTGGCCTCGGTCTCAGTTGGACTCGCTGTGCTGCTGGGTGGAGCAGGGCTTCAGCGCTGCTAGAGGAACTGCTAATTCGGCCGCGGCTCTTAGCTGCTGAGGTAAATAGTTGTATGATCGAAGCACCTCAGGGGCTGAAGCTCACATTAAGTTCGTACCATTGGCGCAGGCCTACAGGCCTGCTCCACCCATATTAATTCAGCTCTATTCGTCCGTAGGTCAGTGTAACAAGATGATCCCGATTCGCGACGACGCACCGCACTTTGCCACGCCTTACGTGACCTATTTTCTCGTGGCGTCCAACGTGCTCGCGTTTCTTTTCGAACTTGCTTTTCCCGTGCCCCAGCGCAACGCGCTGATTTTTCAGTTCGGACTGGTGCCGGCCAGAATCACCGGGCTGCTGGGGGCCGAGCACGTGAGCACGGATGCGGCGTTCCTGCCGTTGCTGACCTCCATGTTCCTGCATGCTTCCTGGCTGCACCTGATCTTTAATATGTGGGCGTTGTGGATCTTTGGAGATAACGTCGAGGACTACCTGGGACATTTCCGCTACCTGGTTTTTTACGTGCTCGCCGGGATAGGCGCTTCCGCGCTGCACATCCTGCTGAATGCCGGCTCCAAAGTTCCCAGCGTGGGCGCCAGCGGCGCGATTGCCGGAGTGATGGGCGCTTATCTCATCCTGTTCCCCTCGGCGCGAGTGCTGACGCTGGTGCCGCTACTTGTCTTTTTCACCTTCATCAACCTGCCTGCCTGGCTGGTGCTGGGATACTGGTTCGTGGCGCAATTCCTGAGCGGCGCGGCCACCTCGATTGCATATTCCAGCCAAACTGCTGGAGGCGGAGTCGCCTTCTGGGCGCATGTAGGCGGATTCCTGTCGGGCATCGCGCTCGTGAAACTGTTTCCCAGCCGTCCGCGCCGGTACCGGTTCACTAGCTGGTGAACAATTTGTATTTGTGAATTTTGAATTTTGATCCACGCGGCTAAAAGCCGAAATCTATTTACGATACTTTCCGGCGCAGCTAAACAGGCCCTGAAAAAGTCGCTTCACGATTCGGATTGTCATTCCGAGGTCGCCGAGCGCGGCGAGGGACCGAGGAATCCGTATTGTGATCAAAGAGCTTGGTGATGATAGGGATTTGCTCGTCTTCGCTTCCCGAAGCCGCGGAATGACAACTCCAGGCGTTTCCCGCAGCATGTAAAACCGAGATCAATTGCGAACCGTTTCCGGCGCGGCTGAAGTTGCGCCCATTCAAAGCCATTCAAGAGCGATTTTTAGAAAACTGAGACCGTACTTTTTACAAACTGATCTAAACTGCTTTGCTATACTCGCCCTGCCTTTCCATGACTGAGCCCTCCACGCCCCTGATGCGGCAGTATGCTGCGATCAAGAAAGAACATCCGACTTCCCTGCTGTTTTTTCGGCTGGGGGATTTTTACGAGCTGTTTTTTGAAGACGCCGTAACCGCCGCGCGGGAACTGCAGATCACATTGACCTCCCGCAGCAAGGAGAAGGGCGTGGCCGTTCCCATGTGCGGCGTGCCCTACCACGCGGCGGATGGATACATCGCCAAGCTGATCCGCAAGGGGTTCAAAGTCGCCATCTGCGATCAGATGGAAGACCCGAAGCTGGCCAAAAAGCTGGTGCGGCGAGAGGTCACGCGAGTGCTCACGCCGGGGACGACAGCAGACGCGTCGCTGGGATCGGAGGAGAACAATTTTCTGGCAGCTACCGTGCGATTGGATGGTGCGGACGGGAAGACGCCGATCGCCGGATTGGCAGCGCTCGATCTTTCCACGGGCGAATTCCGCGCTACCGAATTTCAAGGCGCGGACGCGGAACGGCGCATCGGGGAGGAGCTGGAGCAACTGTGTCCGCGCGAAGTACTGTTCGCCTCAGCTATGCCACTGTTTCATCGACCCACATCTGCTTACAACCCCAGCGCGCCAGACTTGGGCGCGCCGGGGACCCCGGCGCAGATGTGGGGCACCAAAGCACACAAGTGGGCGGAAACGCCGTTGGAGGACTGGATCTTCGCGCCAGATTTTGCGCTGCCGCAACTCGAGAATCATTTCGGCGTGCTGTCGCTGGAAGGTTTTGGGCTGGCGGGCAAGACGGCGGCTGCCTGCGCTGCCGGCGCCATACTGCATTATGTGCGCACGACCCAGCGCGGCACGCTGGAGCACGTAGATCGTATCGGCTTTTACGGCCGCCAGGACTGCCTGGTGTTGGACGCGGTCACGGTGCGCAACCTGGAGTTGGTAGAGCCGCTGTTTGCCGGGACAGCCGAGGGCATCACGCTGTTCCGCGCCATGGACGCCACGGTGACGCCCATGGGCAAGCGGCTGCTGCGCTCGTGGATGCTGCGGCCGTCCATTGACAGGGCCGAGATCAACCTGCGCCTGGATGCGGTCGAGGCGCTGGTGCGCAACATGGTGGGCCGCGAAGACCTGCGCCGCGCCATGGACGGCATCTTCGATATCGAACGGCTGCTGAGCCGGGTCACGCTGGAAACTGCCAACCCCCGTGATGTGCTGGCGCTTTCGGCGTCGCTGGCGAAGGTGCCCGGTGTGCGCGGCGCCCTGGAGCGCATGGGAGCTGTGAAGCTGCGCGCCTTGCATGCGGCGATTGACGAGATGCGCGACCTGACCGCGCGCATTGATACCACCATCGTCGCCGAGCCGCCTTTGACCCTGGCCGATGGCGGGGTGATCCGCAACGGGGTGGACGCCGCACTGGACGAACTTCGCGAACTCAGCCGCAACAGCAAACAGTTTTTGGCGCAGATCGAAGAGCGCGAGCGGAAGCGCACGGGGATTGCGTCGCTGAAGGTCAAGTTCAACAACGTATTCGGCTATTACCTGGAAATCTCCAAGGCCAACCTGCATCTGGCGCCCAGCGATTACGAGCGCAAGCAAACCCTGGTGAACGCCGAACGCTTCACCACGCCTGAGCTCAAAGAGTACGAGACGAAAATTCTGGACGCGCAGGAGAAGATTGTCGAAATCGAGCGGCGCATCTTCAGCGAGCTGCGCGCTGCGGTGGCTGCCGAGTCCAGGCGCATCCGCCAGAGCGCGCTGGCCCTGGGCGAAGTGGACGTGCTGGTAAACTTCGCGCATCTGGCCGCCAACCGGAATTACTGCCGTCCGCAGTTGGACGAAAGCGGGGATATCGAACTGGTCGAGGGCCGGCATCCGGTAGTCGAGCGGCAAGAACTGACCGGCAGCGCGGACCGGTTCGTCCCCAACGATCTCTTTCTGAATGCAACCACGGATTCGATCTTGCTGCTCACCGGGCCAAACATGGGCGGCAAGTCCACCTACCTGCGGCAGGCGGCGCTGATGGTGATTATGGCGCAGATGGGTTCGTTTGTGCCGGCACGGTCGCTGCGCCTGGGGGTTGTGGACCGGATCTTCACCCGCATCGGCGCCAGCGACAACCTGGCCCGCGGGCGCTCCACCTTTATGGTCGAGATGACCGAGACGGCGGCCATCCTGAATACCGCCACGCCGCGCTCGCTGATCCTTCTGGACGAAGTCGGACGCGGCACCGCGACGTACGACGGGCTGGCCATCGCTTGGGCCGCCGTCGAGTACATTCACGCGCGCACCCGCGCCAAGACGCTGTTCGCCACCCACTACCACGAACTTACCGAGCTGGCGAACCAGCTTTCGGGCGTGCGGAACTATCATGTGTCGGTGAAGGAGAGCGGCGGCGGAATCGTTTTTCTTCGCAAGGTCGAGCCCGGAGCGGCCGACAAGAGTTACGGAATCGAGGTCGCCAAGCTGGCGGGGCTTCCTCCGGAGGTAATCACGCGGGCGCGCGAGGTGCTGAAGGAGCACGAAATCGTCGAACATGAGTTGACTGGCTACGTCGCCAAAGATGAACTGGCGCCCGCGGCCAAGGTCCAGTTGACGATGTTTACGCCGCTGTCGCAAGCGGTAGTGGATCGCTTGAAAGAAGCGGACTTGAACCGGCTCACGCCGATCGAGGCCCTGAACCTGTTGTATGAGCTGAAGAAACAGTTGGAATGAAAACAAAACGCGGATTTACGCGGATTAAGGCGGATTCAAAATCCACCACGGAGGCACGGAGACACAGAGATTCTGAATGAGTTTTTCTCCGAGTCTCTGTGTCTTCGTGGTAGGTTTTATCCTCTAATCTGCGTTTATCAGCGTTAATCTGCGGCCAGGTTTCAATATGCCTGCACCCAAACGAGATCTCCGCGCGCAAGTCGGCCAACTGCTCATTATGGGCTTTGATGGGGTGGAGCCATCGTCCAAGCTGCGCACGACCTTGGAGACGCTGCAGCCCGGCGGTGTGATCCTGTTTGCGCGCAACATCCGCGAGCCGCGGCAGACGTGGGACCTGCTGCACGAATGCCAGCAGTGCGTCGAGCAGCCCATGTTCCTGTGCGTGGACATGGAAGGCGGCACGGTGGACCGTCTGCGCGACGTTGTTGCCCCGGCGCCGAGTGTAGCGGACGTGATGAGTGCCCCACCTTCGCCAGCGCAGCGAGCTAAGGTGGGGAATTTGTTCCGTGAACACGGGCGTGTCATCGGCTGCGAAGTCCGCGCACTGGGGTTCAATACGGATTTTGCGCCCGTGGTTGACCTGGGGTTCGAGGCGTCGCGCTCGGTGCTGACCACGCGCACGGCCTCGGCCGATCCGAAACAAACGGTCGCTTACGCGCACGAGTTCCTGCGCGGACTGCGCGATGCCCACGTGCTCGGTTGCGGCAAACATTTCCCCGGTCTGGGTGAGGCCAATCTCGACACGCATAGGGAACTGCCCGCGATCAACAAGCCTTGGAAGCGGCTCTGGGAAGAGGACCTTTTTCCCTACCGCGCTCTGCACCGGCAGATGCCATTCATCATGGTGGCGCATGCGGCGTATCCGCAGGTGACGAAGGACCGCACGCCGGCCTCGCTGTCAAGAAAATGGATCAGCGACATTCTGCGCAGGAAGATCGGCTATCGCGGGCTGATTGTCTCGGACGATCTGGAAATGGGCGGCGTGCTGGCTGCCGCTGATATTGGCAAAGCAGCCGTTTCCACCCTTAAAGCAGAGGCTGACATATTTCTTGTATGTCACAGCGAACACGCGGTTTGGGAGGCTTACCATGCCGTGCTGGCCGAGGCTGAGCGAGACCGTCGTTTCGCCCGGCGCATTGCCGAGGCAGCCAAACGGGTTAGGGCATTAAAGAGCAAATCACGTGAAGTGAAGCATCACGTCCCTGCCCCGGATGAGCGCGTCGTCGAAAAGCTCCGCCGTCAGGTATGGGAACTCGGCGAAGAGGTGCGGCTGGCGAGGGTGGCGGCAGGAGAACAAACGTGATCGTCGCCGGCGTGATGAGCGGAACGTCGGCGGACGGGACCAACGTCGCGCTGGTGCGGGTGCTGGGACGCGGTTTTCGCACCCGTCTGGAACTACTCGCACATTACCAGTTTCCCTACCCTGCTGGTGTGCGGCGGGCGGTGCTGGCGGCCATGAATGCCAATGATGCAAGTGTTGCCGATCTGTCCCGCCTGAATTTCCTGCTGGGCGAGCTTTATGCCGAAGCAGTGCTGGAGGCGAGCGAGCGGGCGAAGCTTGCGATAGACCTGGTCGGTTGTCACGGGCAGACGATTTATCACCAGGGCGAGCGCGCGCCGTTTTTGGGACGCCGCCTCGCGACCACATGGCAGACCGGCGAGTGCGCGGTGATCACGGCCCGATGCGGCGTGCCGGTGGTGTCGGACTTCCGTCCCGCGGACATGGCGGCGGGCGGCAAAGGCGCGCCCCTGGTTCCCTTTCTCGACTACCTGCTCTACCGGCACCGGCGGCGCGGGCGCATCGTGCAGAACATCGGCGGGATTGCCAATTTGACAGCCATCCCGGCCCGCGCCAAACCTGATGAAGTGATCGCCTTCGACACCGGCCCAGGCAACATGGTGATTGATGCCGTGACCGAACAACTTTTCGGCAAGCGCTACGATCGCGACGGGCGCATCGCTGCGCGTGGCCATGCCATGGAGAGCATCGTTTCGGAGATGCTGCGCATGCCATTTTTTCGCCGCAAGTCCCCTAAGACCGCTGGGCGCGAGGAGTTCGGGCGCGAGTTCGTGGCGCGATTTCTGCGCCGCTGCGGACGTGCCCGCAACCAAGATGTAGTCGCAACCGCCACGCTGCTCACCGCTCGCAGTATTGGTGAAGCCGTGCGCAGGCTTGCAGCGGGAAACGAGAAACGGGAAACGGGAAACTTGTTCCGGGAAATGATCGTCTCCGGCGGCGGGGCGAAGAATGCGACCCTGATGGGCATGCTGGACTCGGAGTTGAAGCAGGCGGGCATTCGGCTGCGGAAATCTGATGAGTTCGGCTTGCCTTTGGAGGCGAAGGAGGCGGTAGCTTTTGCCGTGCTGGCGTATCAGACGTGGCGGCGGCAGCCGTCGAATGTGCCATCGGCAACCGGGGCGAACAGGGCGGCAGTGCTGGGGAAAGTGTCGTTCCCTGCCCCGTAAAAGCTTCAACGCAAAGGACGCAGAGGACGCGGAGGTTCCCCGATCACGAGATCGCCAGATTTCCCGCCGTGTCGCCCGTGTGCCCTCTGTGGTTAAATCTTTTGTGACCCGCGCCATCAAAATCGTTGTACTCACGGCCGCTGTCCTGATCTTGGCGACGTGCGCACGGCGTCCCGCGCCGGACACGCTGGTGATGATCATTGAGAGCAGTCCCGCCAACCTGGACCCGCGAGTAGGCACGGACGCCCAGTCGGAGCGCATCGGCAAGCTGCTATTCGATGGGCTGCTGCGCCGTGACGAGCACTTCAACCTGCAACCCTGGCTCGCCGAGCGCTGGGAGATTCCCGATCCGCTGACATATATCTTTCACCTGCGCCGCGGGGTCCGCTTTCACGACGGCCGTCCGCTCACAGCGCGCGATGTCAAGTGGACCTTCGACTCCATCATTACCGGAAAGATCCGCACCCCTAAAGCGAGCACGTACAGGTACGTCGAGCGGATTGACGCGCCCGACGATGCCACAGTCATTTTTCATCTGAAGGAGCCTTACGCGTCGCTGCTGTGGAACCTCTCGGATGGGGCCATTGGGATTGTGCCTTTCGGCGCGGGCGAAGAATTGAACCGGGGGCCGGTGGGGTCGGGACCGTTCCAGTTCGTCAGCATGGCGCAGGACAAAGAGGTAGTGATCGCGCGCAACGACGACTATTGGGGCGAGCATGCGCGCGTCGAGCGGGTGCGCTTCAACGTGGTGCCGGACACAACCACGCGGGCGCTCGAACTGCGTAAAGGCAGCGCCGATGTGGCGATCAATGCGCTTACCGCCGACATGGTGCGGGCGCTGCGCGGCGACAGCAAGCTGCAGATCATGACGGCGCCGGGCACAATCTACGCGTACCTGGCGATGAACCTGCGCGATCCAATCCTGCAAGACATCCGTGTACGCCAGGCGCTGGCGTATGCGATTGACCGCCGTCCGATCATCCACTACTTGCTGCGAGACCTGGCGCGTCCGGCGGCCAGCGTGCTTCCTCCGCAACACTGGGCTTACGACAGCGACGTTCGCACCTATAGCTACGATCCGCAGCGGGCGCGCAAACTGCTGGATGCCGCCGGGTATCCCGAGCGCAACGGCGTGCGCTTCCATCTGACTATGAAGACTTCGACGGAGGAGTCAACGCGCCTGCTGGCGGCGGTGTTGCAGCAGCAGTTTGCGGCGGTCGGGATTGCGCTGGACATCCGCACGTTCGAGTTCGCAACTTTTTATTCCGATGTTACCAAGGGCGCGTTCCAGCTCTATTCGTTGCGCTGGATCGGCGGCAATGAGGATCCGGACATTTTCGAACACGTGTTCTATTCCGCCAGCATGCCGCCGAGGCGCGCCAATCGCGGTTACTACGCAAATAGGCGCGTGGATGAGTTGATTGACGCCGGCCGCCGCACGGTTGATCAGCCGAAGCGGAAGCAAATCTACGCCGAACTGCAAGGCATATTGGCGGAGGAGTTGCCGTACATCAATCTCTGGTATGTGGACAACGTGCTGGTGCACTCGCCACGAGTAGCTAACGTGGAGTTGAGTCCGTCAGGCGACTACGATTTCCTGCTGCGGGCGGAGTTAAAGTAAAGCGTTGAACGCAGATGGCAAAGACGCGGTAAGTGAAGAATTTCGCACCCGCGGAGCCGAAGAGCAAACAATCGTCCAGCATCGATAGTCGCCGACTAATGAGCCAGGCGCCTTAAAAGGACCGGATTATGATTATGAAGTAGAACACCGTTACGCCGAAGCCGACAAAACCAACAAGTCTCGCAGTCCAAAGGGCGGCCTGATTGTCTTCTGCGAGTTCCGGATGCGCCCGCTTGGCCCACCTCAGGATAATTACGGGACGGAGAATGCCACTTATTGCGAAGCCGGGCATCGCGATTCCGAAGAAAACATCTGCTAGGTGTCTCAAACGACCGCCGAATTTCTGAGGGTCACATCATGACGCGTATGAACACGAAAAAATCAAGCCTATAGCGACAGCGATCTTTCGAGTGTAGTTGATGCAGTCGTGGGTTTTCGAGCGCCGCCGATGCTGGTAGCATCGAATTGTTGGGCCAACGGGAGCGATCGTGCGAATTCTTTTCATTGGCGATATTTTTGGGCGTCCGGGGCGGACAATCGTGCGCGAGCGCCTGCCCGCGTTGGTGGAATCCAAGAGGCCCAGCCTGGTGATCGCCAATGGAGAGAATGCTGCTGCCGGCTTCGGCATCACTCCGGCGCTCACAGAAGAGTTGCTGGACCTCGGCATTGACGTGCTGACTACCGGTAATCACATCTGGGACAAGCGCGAAATCATTGATTATTTCCACATGGCGGACGGGAATCCGTACAGTCCGGCGCGGCGGCTACTGCGTCCCGCCAATTACCCGGCGGGCACGCCGGGATGGGGAATGTACGAGGGCAAGAGCCGGGACGGCGTTCTCTATGCTGTCCTCAACCTGCAAGGGCGCGTGTTCATGACCCAGAATGACGATCCCTTCCGCGTGGCCGATGATCTGCTGCGGAAAACCACGGCCAAGGTCATCCTGGTGGACATGCATGCGGAGGCGACCTCGGAAAAGATTGCCATGGGCTGGTATCTGGACGGGCGGGTCACGGCGGTGCTGGGGACGCACACGCATGTCCCCACAGCGGACGCGCGTATTCTGCCCGGGGGAACGGCATACCAGACCGATGTCGGCATGACCGGTCCATTCGACAGTGTCATTGGGGTGCAGAAGGAGATGATCCTGCAACGCTTCCTGACTAACATGCCGGCTCGTTTCGAAGCCGCGCAAGGAGATGTGAAGCTCTGCGCGGCACTGATCGAGTGCGACGTCGCGACGGGACGCGCCAGTAGTATCGAGCGCCTGCTCATCAGCGACAATGACGCACACTCCGGCGATCTGGGCGGTAGCAAATGACCAGATCGCCCGATATTCAAATGAGCGCAGAAGCCGGTTCCCGCCGTCGCTGGATGAATGCTGACGCTTACCTGTTCGACATTGACGGCACCCTGCTCAACACGCGCGACGGCGTCCACTACCATGCCTTTCACCACGCGGTGCGCGAAGTCTTCGGGGTTAACTCCCATATTGATGGGGTCCCGGTCCACGGCAATACGGACATCGGCATCCTGCGAGCGGTACTGCGCCGCGAAGGGATTTCCGACCGGGAGTTCGAACAACGCCTGCCCAGGGCGCTGGAGTACATGTGCGCCGAGGTGCAACAGAAATCGGCGGAAATCCGCACCGAGCTTTGCCCTTCGGTCATGGAGCTTCTGCAAAAGCTGTATGCCGCGGGAAAGCTGCTGGGGATCGTCTCGGGAAACCTGGAGCGCATTGGGTGGGTGAAGCTCGATGTGGCCGCTATCCGGCGGTACTTTGCCTTTGGCTGCTTTTCCGACCAGAACCAGCTGCGGAACGAACGGCGCGAAGAGATTTTCCGTGAGGGATTGGTGGAAGCGCGGCGACGGCTCAATGCGGAAGCTTCGGTTTGTGTGGTGGGGGACACTCCCGCGGATGTAAATGCCGCCCGCATGCTGGGGATACCGGTGATTGCGGTGGCCACAGGCATTTACGATGTGGATGCATTGCGGGCTGTCGGTCCGGATGCTTGTGTCTCCTGCTGCACGGAACTGCTGGGAATGTTCTAACGGCTTTCGGCTGTTGGCTCTCGGCTCTCAAGGCTGTTCCATGTAAAATCACCCGAGATGCACCTGGTTTGTTCCCTGACTGTCGGAGTGTGCCTGGCGGCGGTATCGCTGTGGGCACAAGCCCGTGCGCAACAAATGCCGCTGCCTTGTACATCAGGCGATGCGCAACCCGTGTGCGCAGCGCCCGCCGGGAGTGATGCCGGTGCGCCGGTCGTTTCTCCAGAGGATAAGAAGGCGGCCAGCAAGGCATTCAAGCGCGGTGTGAAGCTGCGGAAGCGGGATCCCGAGGAGGCGCTGGAAGCTTTTGAAACAGCGGCCAGGCTGGATCCGCGAAACCTGGAGTATGTGACCGCGCGCGAGATCGTGCGCCAGCAATTGGTGATGGCGCACATGCAACGCGCCGACAGGTTGATGCTGGAGAAGAACAAGCTGGAGGCTGCCGCAGAGCTTCGCAAAGCTCTCGATTTCGATCCTTCCAACGAATCCGCGCGGCAACGGCTGGCGGATGCGACCGCACCCCTGTTGCCGTCGCAGCGTAGCTGGCTGGAGGGCGATTCTGCGGACGAGGTCTTGCTGGCGCTCACGCCGGGAACCAGGAGCTTTCATACCAGCGGGAACACGCGGCAGATTTTTACCAACATCGGAAACAGCTTCGGGGTAAAGGTGGTATTCGATGAGGGCGTTGCCAGCCGCTTCGTCCGCCTGGATGTGGACAATGCCAGCTTCTACGCCGCAATGGATACCGCCGGCTCTCTTACGCGTACCTTCTGGACGCCGTTGTCGCAAACCCAAATTCTGGTTGCGCCGGACACGAAAGCCAAGCGGAAGGAACTGAACCGCTACGCCCTGCGTACTTTCTATCTGCCGGAAACCACCACGCCGCAGGAGTTGAACGACATCGTCAACCTGTTCCGCAACATTTTGGAGATCCGCTTCGTGACCCCAGCGCCGTCTGCTTCGACTATTACGGTGCGCGCGCCGAAAGAAACCTTGGATGCGGCGGCGCAACTGCTGGCGTCGCTGCATGCCGGGCGTCCGCAAGTGATGCTGGAGGTGCAGACGTTCGAGGTCAGCCGGCAGATGTTGCGCGCCGTCGGAATTGATCTGCCGCTCCAGTTTCAAATATTCAATATCCCTGCCGAAGCCCTGGCGGCGCTAGGGCAACAGAACATACAGGACCTGATCAATCAACTGATCGCGTCCGGTGGGATCAACCAGGCCAACACCACGGCCATTTCGGCGCTGCTGGCGCAACTACAGAACCAGCAGAGTGCGCTGCTGGCAAATCCGCTGGCCACGTTCGGCGGTGGCATCACGCTGTTCGGGATCGGGATACCGCCCGCCACAGCAAAATTTTCTCTGAACGAGTCGCGCATCACCAACCTGGAACACGCTCATCTGCGCGCGGCACAGGGCAGCGCGGCGACCTTTCGCCTGGGTACACGCTATCCCATTATTAACGCTACTTTTGCCCCTATCTTCAATTCACCCCAAATAGCGCAGGTGCTCGGAAACCAGAGTTTCATCGCGCCATTCCCGTCATTCAACTACGAAGACCTGGGACTCACGCTCAAAGCCAAGCCAATGATCCACGGTAGCACCGCCGTGACTCTTGATATGGAACTGGAACTGAAAACGCTGGGGGCCCAGAGCTTTAATGGAGTGCCTGTCATATCGAACCGCAGCTACAAGGGCGTGATCACGGTGAAGAACGAGGAGCCCGCTGTAGTGGCCGGCATGGTGTCGAAGTCCGAACAGGAAAGCATGCGTGGAGTGCCCGGCTTTGGACGTATCCCGGGACTCGGACGCGCGACGGGGAGCGAAAGCAAGCAAAAAGAGGAAGCCGAGTTGCTGATCGTGATTACGCCGCGAATTATCAGTCCGGGCTCTACGGGCAGCGGCAAGGCAATCCCTGTGCCGAAGATGGATTAGCGCGCTATCTGGACGGTGTGTGCTCGGCAATGGCTTTTAGCGTTTCGTAAGGGATTCCGTTCACGCTTTCGATCTGGCGGCCGTTGATGAACAGCGTCGGAGTGGCCCTGACATTCAGCTTTTCGCCCAGAGCGATGGAGCGCCTGACCCTTTCCGCAGTCGCCGGCTGGGTCGCGCAGGCAGCGACTTTATCTCCGTTCACTCCAGATTCGCCCGCATACTCGCGCAGCTTCTGGTCTGCATTTTCCGCAGTGATCTGCGACTGATTGCCGTAAACGGTGGCGACGAACTTCCAGAAAGCGTCGTTGCTCTGTGCGGCGACGCACTCGTCGTAAGCAGCGGCTTTGAACGCCCAGGGATGGATTTGTTGTAGGGGAAAGTTCTGGAAAGTAAAGTGCGCGTTCGGCAGGTCTGCCAACAGCTTATCGATCGTGGGCTGTGCTGCCCTACAACTGGGGCATTCCAGATCGCTGAATTCGACGATGTTGATGGTCGACTTGGCCGGACCGCGTGAAGGACCATCGGCCCCGGCAGCCAGTTCGGCGCGAGCGCGAGCAAACGGGTCGCTCCCGAAAGGAATGATCTCGGCGCCGGAAGGGATTGCGTGTTCGCCGTCGGGAGTGACGTAGAAACGGAGATTCTCCTGCCCCTTTTCACTCTTGATAGCCACGACTACTTCACTTAGGCCCGGGGCGGGGCTGGTTCCAATGTGCAGAATGCGCCAGGAAATGTCCGGATCGTAGGCGAACATGTGCTTCAGGAACAAATCCACCGTGACTTCAGACGGCAGTGAGGCTGAAGTTCTTCCCGGCGCATCAGGTAGCTTCTCAGTGGTCTTGTGGGACGGCGATTGTTGCGCAGTGGCAAAGCTGGCCAGCAGGATAAGAGATAAAAGTGCGCTGCAACGACGCATGGAAACCTTTCACTTTGGATAGTTGGTTAATTGGTTATTTCAAAACCACACTTTGCTTACAAGAACAAAAAAGTAGGTCCTCCGCTTCGTTGCGCCTCAGGCTGACTCCTGCCAAGAAGTCCTGCCTCCCATAAACAAACGTGAGAGCGGAAACTTAAAGTCCGGTACCTGACACCTGTAACCTGATATCTGTCACCTGAAACCTGCTCACACTTCGTGTCTTGCCGCGATGGGGAAACGGCGGCCGAGGCCGAATGCTTTCTGCGTAATCTTCAGGCCGGGAGCAGCCTGCTGGCGCTTATATTCCATGCGCTCGACCATGCGAATGACGCTGTGCACCAACTGCAAGTCGTAATTGCGCTCGCCCGCGATCTGCTCGGCGGTCTTGTAGTCCTCGATGTAGTCCTCGAGGATGGTATCGAGCACGTCGTAGGGCGGCAGTGTGTCCTGGTCCTTCTGAGCGGGGCGCAGTTCGGCCGAAGGCGGCTTTTCCAGGGTCGCGCGCGGGATCACCGGATGCCGCGAATTGGCGTAGTGCGCCAGCCGGTACACCATCGTCTTGGGGACATCCGAGATCACGGCCAGGCCGCCAGCCATGTCCCCGTACAGCGTGCAATAACCGACGGCAATCTCGGACTTATTGCCCGTGCTGAGCACCAGCGAGCCGAACTTATTGGATAGCGCCATGAGCAGGTTGCCGCGAATACGCGACTGAATATTTTCTTCGGTCACGTCGGGCTCGCGTCCCACGAAGAGCGGCTTCACGGTCTTGAGATAGGCATCGAAAATCTCTGTGATCCGGATCAGTTCGAAGCGGATGCCGAGATTGGAGGCCAGGGTGCGCGCGTCATCAATGCTGCCGCGCGACGAGTACGGGCCCGGCATCCCGACTCCGGTGACGTTTTCCGGGCCGACAGCGTCAACGGCAATGGTCGCGGTCAAAGCCGAATCAATGCCGCCGCTGAGCCCGATTATGACGTGATGGAAGCCGCACTTGCGCACGTAATCGCGAGTGCCCAGCACCAGCGCTTCGTAAGCGCTTGCCTCCATGCCACTGATCTGCTCGTGCATGTCGCCGCGCATCGTGTCGGTGTCAAAGTAGATCAGGTCTTCGGCGAACGATTTTGCCTGAGCGATCACTTCGCCTTGAGCGTTCAGTACGATGCTGGATCCGTCGAAGACCAGGCTGTCGTTCCCGCCCACCTGGTTGCACATGACCACGGGGACACCGTGGTGACGAGCCAGCGCAGCCAGCATGTCGCGGCGCAACTCCCGCTTGCCTACATAGAAAGGCGACGCCGAAATGTTCAGCAGGAAATTGCCTCCCACTTTGACCAGCTCTTCCACGGGATCGGTGCCATAAAGGGGACGATTCCAGAACTGCTTGTCGTTCCATGCGTCTTCACAAATGGTGAGCGCCATCTGGCGTCCGCAGAAGGGGAGAAGTTGCTGGGATTCCGCAGGGGCAAAGTTGCGGGCCTCGTCAAATACGTCGTATGTCGGCAGCAGCCGCTTGGATTGGACGAAGGCAATTTGCCCGTCGCATAGCAGCGCTGCCGAATTGTGCACGGACTTCCCGGTCTCCGCCTGCGCCGGACTGACAAAGCCGCAAACCACGGCGATGCCGCGGGTCTCCGCAGCGATTTTGCGCAGAGTTTCTTCGTTCCTGGCGACGAACGCCGGTTTTTCCACCAGGTCGCGCGGGGGATATCCACAGACGGAAAGTTCAGGAAACAGGATCAGGCCGGCGCCGGCGCTCCGGGCGCGATGCGCAAAATCCATGATCTTGGCAGCGTTGCCGGTGAAATCGCCGACCGTGGTGTCGATCTGGCCCAGCGCGATCTTCATGCGTAAAGCTTAAGTTTAGCAGTAGAACAGTGGTCAGTGGCCAGCGCATTTCGGGTGCTGCTCACGACACGTTGCCTGCACAAACGGGATTCCTCGCTTCGCTCGGAATGACAAAAACACAGCCGTTCGGAATGAAAAGAAACACAAACTACTGCGGTGAAGAGTTGCTAGGCTTTCCCGGCCATTCGGTTTCTTGGGTGGAGGAAGGAGCCGGTGTTCTTGGCGAGGCCAATGGTGAGTCAGGATCCGGGGCTTCGCCGGGACGCCTTAGGCTGGGAGCTGTGGCCGGACGCGGTTGTGCGGGCTGTTCTCTTTTGTTCTGAGCAAGAGCGCTCAAATCCACCTCTTTCTCAGTGCGGACCACTCTTTCGCCGTCAACCTTCATGATCTCCAGGCGGACGACCTCGTCTCCCACGAAGCGTACGAACTGGACTTCCTGAGGAGGCTGACCATAGAGCCATTCCTCGTAGGCGAGCCCGTTGCTCTGCTCGCGGATTTTGCGCTCCGGTCGGCCCTTGGCGTAGGTGACCATCTCGCGATTCATGCCCACCAGCACCTGGTGATTCTTGATAGCTTCTTTCACCTTGGGAGGAACAGTGTCCAGATAGGCCTCGGCGGCGGACTTGGCGTGGAAGTCAAAAACCGGTGACAGCAGTTGCCGCACCTGGTCGCCCGTCATCTCGGGGACGTACTTATCGAACGCCAACTCCACCACTGCGCCCCTGGGATTGCTGGTGTCCGGCGGCGCCTGTGCCGTCCCGCCGATACCGGAAACTTGAATGTGCTGATACCACTTGGTTTTCTTCTTTGGGCCTCCGTTGATCTCCAGGCGAATGCTGCGGTCCTTGATCTCAACATTCGTGATTTGGGCGCGATCGCCGGGCTTGGCCGCAGGACCATATTTCACAATCGCCTGCTGCACTTCGGCGGCTCCGGGACTGATGACGCCGTCTTTGATTGTGAGCCCGTCTTTCCCCTGCGGCAGGGGCGTGCGCACAAAAACAAATTCAGCATTAAGGCTGCGGATGACCATCATGCGCGTTTGCGGCGACATGCGCTGGCTGGAAGACACCGGTTGCGACCCAGAGTCGGCCAGCGCAACTGACCCAAGCAGGAAAAGCGAAATCAGTATCGACGTGATACGGTGTGAAAGCATGAACAACTCAGACTAGGGCTGCTCAAATTATATGCGCCTGTCTGCGGGAAAAAGCCGATCTACACAGGATTTGGATGCCGATAAACCCGGTCGAGGCAAGTTCTATCGGATACACGGGCTGCTCACATCCATGAACTCACGCTATTCTCGCGACTGGAGTGCGATGGAGCGGTTCCGCGTCGCGCGCGCCAGCGGCTCGTACTTTGGCACAAAGCGCAGCACTGCGATCAATCCCAGCACGAGAACAAACGTGCCCAAGGCGCTCGCCTCGATGCCGTATTCTCCGCCGGTCAGCCACACAGGCCCGCCCGCGTGCGATCTCACCACGACAGCAAATTCTGTGAGTCCGCTGACAGGCAGGCCAAAAATCAGGCCCAGCATTGCGTTCCAGGAAAAATGCATTCCGCAGGGCGTCCACAAAGAGCGTGTGCGCAGGTAGGCCACAGAAAAAAGCACGCCCACCAAAATGGTGTTCAGAAAACCCCACAGCGAAGCATGTGGGTTGCGCAGGTGTACGGCGCCGAACAGCAATGAAAATACAACGATTGCAGACGGAGGCCCGATCGCCTCGATCAGGCGCTGGAAGGGATAGCCGCGGAACATCAGTTCCTCAGCCATGGCGCCGGTCAGCAGGATGACCAGTTCCACACCGGCAAGCAGAATGGCATGTGGTGTGAACTTGGCCTGAACCTGAAGCCCGCCGAACACCGCAATCACGGCTACAGCCAGCACAATCATGCCGGAACCTATGAGCAGGCCGATTGCCGTCTGAACCAGGGATAGAGCATGAAATGGCAGCCCCATGGCAGCCAGGGGATTCCGCTCTACGCGATCCAGTGCCATCAGCAGAAAGCTGAAGCCGGCCAGCAACAACAGCATGAGCGTGGGACGGTAAACGATATCCAGACGGCGTGGAGTACTGGCCACGGTCTGGGCGATGCCGCCGGCGATGAAATTGGCGACAATACAGACAATCACACCGGCAAGAAAGCGCCAGATGGAGCGCAGGCGGCCCGTGTGATCGAAAAGAATATCCATCTCACGACCGCCGCTTAGGTAACGAAGAATATGCCGCTGCGGTAGCGGCCGTCTGCCGCGCGCTCAAGCTGGTGACAGTCAATCCATCGCGGGCGACCTGGAAGGGCAGCAAGCGTCCGCCAGAGGAGCGCAGAGCGTCGGCGACGACCTGTTTCGCGCCGGGTTCGAGCATGATCACGACGCAGCCACCGCCCCCTGCGCCGCAGGCCTTCGCCGCGAGTCCACCTTTCTTCATGGCGACCACGATCAGCCTGTCAATCAGCGGTGTGGAAATGCCGGGAGCGTTAGTCTTACGCAGTCTCCATTCCTCGCGCAGCAGGCGGGCGACGTTGTCCCAGTGGGCGCGGGACAGGGCGTCATGCATGCCACGCGCAATCTGGGCAATCTGCTCGAAGTTCTGAATGACACGCCGGTCGCCGTCAATATGTGCCTTGAACACTTCCCAGTTATTGATGCCGGACTGGCGCGGCGCTCCGGTGTAGACGAGCAGGAATCGCGCATCAATCTCTTCGGCGGCCACCGGCACAGGCTCGCGGTGCACGCCATCCGGACCAAGGTGAATGGCGTTTGCCCCGCCGTATAGCGCAGGATAGTAATCCTGACATCCGGTAGGGACGTTAATGATCTGCGCTTCCACGTTCTGCGCCAGAACCCGAATCTGCTCGCGCGACAGCCGCCGTCCGGTAAATCGCGCGAGCGCGGCCACAGTGGCGATCATCAGGGCCGAAGAACCGGCGATACCCGCGCCAGCAGGCGATTCCGAACGCGTCTCCAGCAGAAATCCGCCGGCGGGAGCGAAGAAGCGCACCAGCCACGCCGCCAGCGGATGCCGAAAGGAAGAAGGTTTAGCTGCGCACAGTGCGTCCAGACCGGCGAAGCGCTCTTCCCTGCCCGTGTCCAGTGATTTCAGATGGATTGCATCTCCGGGCTGTGGCGCGATACGGCAACTGGTGAGCACATTGACAGCAAAATTCACCGTCACCGCGCCGGGATGAAACAGGTAGAGGGGCCAGAGGTCCAACGTGCCTCCGGCCAAATCAACACGGCAAGGCGCTTGGGCAAAAACCGGGCCGCGGTGTTGCGGAGTCGTACGAGGCATTCCGAATTTTTATCATGCGGAGCGCCCGGCGCGAAGTGAGTTGTGGGGGCATCTGTAGAAACGTAGCTTGCTACGTATCTACAGCTTGCTCGGCGAGCGCTCAATGGGTGTTGGTGGCCAACTGTGGTGCGGAAGCCGAGTTCTCCGGCGATTCAGGGACATGTCTGAGGATCAGCAGCTTGGATTTGCCTTCACGCCCGCCCGGCATGTAGATCAAGCTGCGTCCGGGATCAAAGGCCAGGCTATGGCCACGAACATTGGTGCGAATTTCATCCTGGGCGACGAAGCTTCCGCCCGCAGTGCGAATCAGGTTAATGTATCCGCCGCCGGACCCCACATACAGCGTTCCACTGGCGCCATCAAGCCAAAGCGAGTCCGCGCCCGGGGGAGCGGCAACACGGCCGAGTTCCCTGCCGTCGTCCGCGTTGAGTGCCAGCACCGCCGAGCGCACCGCCACGTAAAGTCGGCGCGCACCGCTGTCCAGCGCCATCCCCGTGGGCTGCGAGGCGGCAAGCTTGTAGCGTTGGGAGACGCGCAAATCAGGATCGAGAACGACAATCTCGTTGCGGTCCTGCACGGCAACAAACAATACGTTTCGTGCGGGGTCGTAAACCATCTGCTGCGGGCTGCCCCCCAGGTTGACTGTGACCGCGCCGGATTCCGCCGCGGAATTCGTGGAATCACTGCCGACCTCAACTGCCGAGATGGACTGGCCGCGCCAGTTCGCAATGAACAAGCGCTTGCCGTCCGGGCCGAGAGTCAGAGCGAACGGTTCTACCGCCAGCGCAATCGTGCGCTCGAGCTTCCAGTCTTTGGTCGAAACAACGGCGATATTGTTGGCGCCAGTGTTAGCCACGTAGATCTTGCCGGTGCGAGCATCCACTGCCAGGCCGTGCGGGTCAGACATGCCTTGCACGCGGGCCACAATGCGGCGCTTGGCGGGACTGAAAACATCCAGCGTATCGGCGTCCTGATGAGCGATCACCAACATGCCATTGGCGAAAGCAAGCTGATCGAAGCCGGGGCGGCCGGGAAGGTCAATGATGGCCACCTGCCGCAGTTGCGAGCCCCAAAGTGAAATACAGAGCAGCGGCAGGGAAAGAACAAGAACGTGGGATCTGCGCATAGCGAATGCCTCCCGATGGGATGCGCCGCCCCGAGGTGATGCTGCCTGGAAAGCAGTGGTCAGTCGCCGGTGGCCAGTCGTTAGTTGCGTTACTCCAAATTCAAAGCCCGGCGGAAGGAGCCTCTCTCGTTCTGGATCTTCTGCTGGAGAAGCGTGATGGCGTAAATCAACTGTTCGGGACGTGGTGGGCAACCCGGCACATAGACATCCACGGGGATCACCTGGTTGACGCCCTGAACCAGCGCATAGTTGTTGAACACACCACCGGAAGTGGCGCAGGCGCCCATAGAGATGACCCACTTGGGCTCGGGCATCTGCTCGTAGAGTTGCCGGATGACCGGGGCCATTTTCTGGGACACGCGTCCGGCAATGATCATCAGGTCAGCCTGCCGCGGCGAAGGACGGAACACTTCCGCGCCAAAGCGCGCAATATCAAACCGCGACGCGCCCATGGACATCATCTCGATGGCGCAGCAAGCCAGACCGAAAGTCATGGGCCAGATGGAGTTCTTGCGCACCCAGTTGACGGCCTTGTCCATGGTGGTGAAAAAGATGCCTTCGTGCTGCGGCTCGCCAAAGCTCACTTCGCGCAGGTGGGCCGCACCTTCGTCCCTGCCAACCAGATTCGTAAAACGATCGCTGCCGTTCATTGTTTGCTCATTGTAATTGCTTGCTTATATTTGATGCCACAAGTTTGCGCATGGAGCAGACGGAACTGCAGGTTAGCTTTCGGTATATCGCAAAATCCGGATTTCACTCGGGCGGAAGCTGTATCTGCTTGAGCCGCACCTCGGCTTCCGCCACCGTGCCGTGGTGCGTGTAACGGTAGTAGAGCACGCCGATACCAGACGCTACCGTGTAGGTCACGCTATCGGGAAGGCTGCCATAAACCAGCGTGTAGCCGGTCTGCGATTTCCCTCTTGAGCCGGGGACGCGGTATTGAACCGGTTGCGTCCGCTCGACTGACCAGCAGTACATCGGCGGCTGGCGACTTCCGGGCGGACAATACCTAGCACCACTTCGCAGCGGCAACTTAAACCACAGCTTCTCTTGATTGATTGAAGATTCGAGTCGCTGCGCTGAGTTCGCCGTTTCCGCTACTGCCCACAGTTTGCTGCCTTCAGAGCTGCCAAATTTATAGACCGCTTCCCCGGTCTGCAAAATGTAGTGGTCCTCGGGATTATTGCCGGGTTCGTACCAGGCGAGGTCGTCGGGAAAGCCTTCGAACTTTATGAGCGTGAATCCCTGCTTCTGAATCACGGCCACGACTTTCACCGGCCACTCAACATCCATTTCCCGCACTTCCGCCTGCTTGCTGTCCGGGACGGTATATTTCACGTGCCCGCGATACACCAACCGCGTCCCGGGCTCGATTGGGAAAAATGGTATCGCAGCAGGGTTGCGCGCCTGAGCGTGGAGAGCAGCCGGCAGTATCAGGGCCAAAGCGACTATGAAAGACAACCAGCTCACGGCTTGAGCACAACCTTGCCGAACATCTGGCTCTTTTGCAGATAATCGTGAGCCGCGGCAGCATCTTTGAGCGGGAACGTCCGGTCCACTACCGCCTTCAATTTGCCGCTGAAGACATGCTTCAACACCTCGTATAGCTCGCCCATCGTCCCCATGTAGGAGCCGAGCAGTGAAAGCTGGCGTCCGAAGAGGAAATTGATATTGAGCCCGGCATCGGGACCGGTAGTCGCGCCGCAGGTCACCAGCGTTCCGCCTGCCCTCATGGACTTGAGACTCTCATCCCAAGTGGCCTTGCCCACGTGTTCGAAGACGATATCTACGCCCTGCCTGCCGGTGATCTTTTTCACCTCATCGGAAATTTTCTGCTTGTAATGATTAATGGCGTGGTCGGCGCCGAGTTCGCGTGCCTTGGCGAGTTTCTTTTCGTCGCCCGCGGTGGTGATTACGGTGGCATTAAAAAGCTTTGCAATCTGTATGGCGGCAGAACCCACGCCTGAACTTGCGCCCAGTACCAGCACGGTATGCCCGGGCCTGATCTGCGCGCGGCCAACGAGCATGTGCCATGCGGTCAGAAACACCAGGGGGACGCTGGCGGCGTCGTCATAGCTGAGCTGATCGGGGATCGGGATGACATTGACGCGCGGCACGGCAATGTATTCCGCGTTGCCGCCGTCCACCCCATTCCCGAGGACGGTGAAGTTTCGGCAGAAATTCTGCACCCCGCGCGTACAAAACTCGCAATGATTGCAGAAGACCATGGGCGCCAGCAGCACTCGCTGGCCTTCTTTCAGATCGGTGATGTACTCGCCGACTTTAGCGACATCGCCGGAAACGTCGCTGCCGTTGATGTGTGGCAGCTTGACCCCGGGCAGGCCCTTGCGCACCCACAGGTCCAGGTGATTGAGGGCGCAGGCGCGGACGCGCACCAGCACGTGGTCTTTGCGCAGCTCGGGCTCGGGCGCATCTTCGTACTTCAGGACTTCCGGGCCTCCGAATTCATGGAAACGCACTGCTTTCATTGGGCGCTCCTCTCGTGCGACCGGAAATCTTACACGCGAAAACCGAAATCCACCAAAGCCGGGTTATCAGCGACCCACGCCGGCGGGGGGAAGATCGAGGTATTCGCCTTCATTGACGATGGCTCGCAAGCGCCGGCCGTTAAAGGTATAGGTGACGGTCAACTGCTTGCGCTCGCGCGGAGCCGGGTCGCCACCCAGAAGCTGATTGCTCACAAGCACATTGATGCGGTCGCGGCGGACATAGGAGTTCAAGCGCTGGGTTACGTCAATGGTACGTCCCAAGACGCCGTAATCGGCACGGATGATCTGCAGCCTGCCCCCGCGATACCCCCTGGAGCCATTGCCGGAGATACTCAGGTTGACGTATTCCTTGTCGCGGAACTGAATGCGGCGAAAATCGCCGTCCCTCTCCCGCACCTCCAGGCGCAGGATTTTCGCTCTTCCGGGATTGGGGTCAACGCCAAGGAAGTCGGGATGCACCTGGAAATTGAGCACACCGTTGCGCACGAACGAGCGCACACGGTCGGTGACATCCACAAAGTGGTTGCCCCAGCCGTATTCGGCGCGGATAACTTCAACGATGTTGTTGCGGAACTGCGAGCCCCAAAAAACGGGCTGCACCTGAATGCTGACGTAGTCTTTGTCGCGGTACTCCAGTCTGCGCAGGTCGCCGTCGGCTTGCCGCACTTCGAGGCGGAGTACCTTCATACCGTGAGGAATGGGGTCCACGCCGATATAGTCAGGGTGCACCTGAAAATTCAGAGCGCCGTCGCGCACCAACGAACGCACGCGCTGCGTGACGTCCACCCAACGGTTGCCCCAGCCGTAATCGGCACGCACGATTTCGCTGATAGGCTCGCTGCGATACTGCGCGAATCCCGGCAGCGCCAGCACTAACAGAACAAGAACCACAGCCAGTCGTTTCATGGCATCCTCCCTTGCGTCTCTCGCCCACCCGTGAGGGTTCCGCAAGTGTCGCATTACAAAGTCACTGGAGTAAACCCGATTTTGGGAAAATGTCGCGCGCGGGTCACTGTGACTTTGGTGGGGGTGGATGACACTGCCGGTCGTTGGTCGTTGGTCGTTAGCCTCAGCTGTTAGCCCTACGTCCTTAACACCTCCGTTTTAACTTTGAAACCTCGAAACCTGAAACTTCTGAAATTTGCTTTACGCGTGGGGAGTGATCACTCGCCCGAGAGGACTACCGGAGCACCTCGGCG
>JBHGAZ010000041.1:0-35050 GCA_041946765.1 Terriglobales bacterium | reverse complement strand
GCACCGGCCTTTAGGCCGGTGAACAAAGGCGTCATAACAATCCGGGCTTCAGCCCCGGCGCCCTGGCTGCGCAAGAGATTCGATGGCTGCGCAGTTTCCAGAAAAAACGCCCCGCTTGCGCGGGGCGTTTTCGCTAACAGCTAAGAGCTAATAGCTAAGAGCTGCCTTTAGTACATGCCGCCCATGCCGCCGCCGTGGCCGCCGGGCATCGCAGGTTCCTTCTTTTCTTCCGGAATCTCCGACACCAGGGCTTCGGTGGTCAGCATCAGCGACGCGATCGAGCCCGCGTTCTGCAGGGCCGTGCGCGTCACTTTCGTGGGATCAATGACGCCCGCCTTCACCAGGTCTTCATAGGTGTTGGTCTGGGCGTTGTAGCCGAAGTTCGCGTCTTTGGACTCATTGATCTTGCCCACGACGATGGCCCCTTCTTCGCCGGCGTTCTCGACGATCTGGCGCAGCGGCTCTTCCAGCGCGCGCTTGACGATGCGGGCGCCGGTCAGCTCGTCGCCTTCCAGGTTCAGCTTGTCAATGGCCGGGATGCAGCGCAGCAGGGCGACGCCGCCGCCGGGCACGATGCCCTCTTCGACGGCCGCGCGGGTGGCGTGCATGGCGTCTTCGACGCGCGCTTTCTTCTCTTTCATTTCGGTTTCGGTAGCCGCGCCGACCTTAATGACGGCCACGCCGCCGACCAGCTTCGCCAGCCGCTCCTGCAGCTTCTCGCGGTCGTAGTCGCTGGTGGTCTTGTCAATCTGGCTGCGGATTTCCTTCACCCGGCCTTCGATCTCCGCGGACTTGCCTTTGCCTTCCACGATGGTGGTGTTGTCCTTGTCCACGGTGATCTTCTTGGCCTGGCCGAGATCGTTCATCTGCACGTTCTCAAGCTTGATGCCGAGATCTTCGGTGATGGCCTTGCCGCCGGTCAGGATGGCGATGTCCTGCAGCATGGCCTTGCGGCGGTCGCCGAAGCCCGGGGCCTTCACGGCCACGGTCTGGAGCGTGCCACGCAGCTTGTTGACCACCAGGGTGGCCAGCGCCTCGCCTTCCACGTCCTCAGCGATGATCAGCAGCGGCTTGCCGCTCTTGGCGATCTGCTCCAGCAGCGGCAGCAGGTCTTTCATCGAGCTGATTTTCTTTTCGTGGATCAGGATGTAGGCGTTCTCGAGCACGGCTTCCATGCGCTCGGGGTCGGTGACGAAGTACGGCGACAGGTAACCGCGGTCGAACTGCATGCCTTCGACCACTTCCAGTTGCGTCTCCATGGTCTTGGACTCTTCCACGGTGATGACGCCGTCCTTGCCGACCTTCTTCATCGCCTCCGCGATGATGCGGCCGATGGTTTCGTCGTTATTGGCGGAGATGGTGCCGACCTGGGCGATGGCGTTCATGTCGCCGGCGACGGACTTGCTGTACTTGTCCAGCGCGCCGGGAGTGTGGTTACCGTCCTTGTCGGTGAAACCGGCAACGGCGGTGATGGCCTTCTCGATGCCGCGCTTCAGCGCCATGGGGTTGGCGCCGGCGGCCACGGTACGCACGCCTTCACGATAGATGGACTGCGCCAGCACGGTGGCGGTGGTGGTGCCGTCGCCGGCGACGTCGCTGGTCTTGCTGGCGACTTCACGCACCATCTGTGCGCCCATGTTCTCCAGCGGGTCCTTCAGTTCGATTTCCTTGGCCACGGTAACGCCGTCCTTGGTGATAGAGGGGGAACCGAATTTCTTCTCGATCACCACGTTGCGGCCCTTGGGGCCCAGGGTGACTTTGACGGCGTCGGCCAGGATGTTTACGCCGCGGAGAATCATCTGCCGCGACTCCTCGCCGTGTATGATCTGCTTTGCCATAGTTGCTTGATCTCCTTCGAAATCTGCTACCAGCGCTCGGCTGGCGGAATGTCTTTGTTAAGAGGCTGACCGCAGCGGGCTCCGACGCCCGCTAAACACGCTCACTTCGAGGCGGCCTTCTTCGCGCCCGAAAGCACGCCGAGAACTTCTTCCTCACGCATAATGAGAAATTCTTGGCCGTCAATTTTGATTTCCGTGCCGGAGTACTTGCCGAACAGGATGCGGTCGCCTTCTTTCACGTCCAAGGGGCGCACCTTGCCCTCGTCATTGACTTTGCCTTTGCCCACAGACACCACTTCGCCTTCCTGCGGTTTGTCCTTGGCGGTATCCGGGATGATGATGCCGCCACGCGTAGTTTCGGCCTCCTCTACGCGCCGGACCAGAATCCGATCATGCAGGGGAGTTAGCTTTGTTGCCATTTGAACCTGACTCCTTTCTGAGTAGTCATGAAATAAACGCTGATACAACCGAATTTCTGCGACACATCCGAATTACTGCATCAAATTTGAATAGCCGGTTCCTGCTTTGGAATCTGTGTTCTCGGTGCTCTGTCCGCGATGCAAAATCGCCCCGCGCCGAGTTGCTTGAAAATCCCGCCTCACACCCGATATTCAATAACTTATAAATGAAGTAGCGGGTTGTTAGCACTCTCATTCATCGAGTGCTAAGTTTAAATTGGGAACAAAAAAGTTGTCAACGTGTCCGGAAAAAGTTGAGTGTAAGACACTCAATGTGAGTGACGGGAGCGAGGGTGGGACGATTTCACGGTTGAGTGTTGCGCGAGCCAGTGAGGAAAGGCTAGGCCGGGTTGAGGAGCGGAATGGAATTGCAAGCTGGACGGAAAATCCTTTGAGGAAGCTCTCACATCCTAGTACTCGTTTGACCGTACTCGTTGACCGTCGTCCGGGACAAGCACATCACGGCGAGACGACGGTGGAAGCGGTGAACCGTGGAAAGCAAGGGCCTCCAAGCAAGCCTGACTCAGATCGGGCATTTCATCCCTCGGATTCCAAGCAAAAAAGTAAAAATCCAAGAGCGGGGCGAGCCAGCGCCGGTCCGAAATCGCGGCAAACAAGCACAAATCCAAAGCCAGCCAAATAGACGCGGCCGATTGCCAGGAGCGCCGCCATGTTGGGGCCATAGTGTTTCTCTGCTTACGCTGGCGTTACTGGCAGCGGCGATCATGCTGCCGGGTGCAGCCAGGGGGCAGCAGAGGACAAAGCCAGCGGACAAGGTCTCTGTGGAAAGCGTGTTGCAAATTCCCATTGACCAGGACTTGCAGCTTCCGCCGGACATCAGCATCCCGCGCATAAACCCGCCGGTTACGCCGCTAGCACCAGACACCACACGGTCGCAACCGCCGGCCACCGTTGCCGCCCCCTCTGCAAACGACCCCTACGCTAAGTATGGGAAGTACGACGTGACGCGGATCGGCCAGCGCGGCATCGGCAACGGCGTCAACATGTACTCGCTGGAGCGCGAGCGGGACCTGGGAAAGGCGCTGGCGCAGGAAGTGAACCGCTCGACGCGCTTCGTATCAGACGAGGTGGTGGTCAATTACATCAACCGCTTGGGGCAGACGATTGTGCGCAACTCGGATGCGCGCGTGCCTTTCACCATCCGCGTGGTGGACAATGATGAAGTCAACGCGTTCGCGCTGCCGGGCGGATTCTTCTACATCAACAGCGGCCTGATCCTGGCGGCGAACAGCGAAGCGGCGCTGGTGGGAGTGATGGCCCACGAGATCGCGCACGTGGCCGCGCGTCACGCTACAAAAGCCTACACGCGGGCGCAGATCTACAATCTGGCCTCGATTCCGCTGGTCTTTATCGGAGGGCCGGTCACGTACGCGCTGCGGCAGGCAATGGGCATAGGGGCGCCGTTGTCCATCATGAAATTCAGCCGCGACAATGAACGCGAGGCGGACCTGCTGGGAATCGAGTACGCCTACGTTTGCGGCTACGATCCGGCGGAACTGGTCCACTTTTTCGAAACCTTGCGCCTGAAAGAAAAGCAAAAGAAGCGAAACCTGATCGCGAAGGCGTTTGCCACCCATCCCATGACCGACGAGCGCGTCAAACGGGCCCAGCGGGAGATTGAAACCATGCTGCCCGCCAAGGATGCGTACATCGTTACCACCAGCGAGTTCGAGCAGATGAAAGCGCGGCTGGCAAAGCTGGAAAATCGAGAAACAGATGCCAGGGGAAACGAGGTCCCGACTTTGCGTCGGCGCGGACCCGATGTGCGTTCCAAAGACTCCAAAGACGAGGAGAAAACCAGCCCCGGCGATGAGCGGCCAAGACTGCATCGTTAATGGCAGTTTCCAGTTTCGGGTTTCCAGTTCACAGCTTGTAACGCGCAGTCATTGATCTCGGATCCCACCCTTCGCCAGAACCGGGCGAAAGGGTGGGCCACCCGCCGACAACTTGTCTGCACAGCAGGGATTCCTCGCTACGCCCGGAATGACAAAAGGGGGATTGGGTCATTGCGCCATTGAGTCATTGCTTCATTGGGTCAATGGTCACCGCTCCCTCCACTTCATGGGACTCGTTCTGCGCCAACTTTAGCTCTGTTTTCTGGATCATTTGCGGCCACATGGAATCCGGGTCCGAATTGAAAACCGTTGCGGCATCCGCTGGAAAAATAAACCAGGAGCCCCCTTCCACTTCCTTTCGCAGTTGATTGTCAGTCCATCCGGCGTAGCCCAGATAAACATGAAACACGCTGGCGTCAGGTCGAGCCGAGATGGTCTGTTCGAAAAGGGGCTTCGCGAAAATCAAGTAAACCCCGTCGAAAATGTGCTTCGCCCCTTCGAGCTTGGCCGGCGACTGAAACAACGCAAACACCGCTGACTTTTGAACCGGACCTCCGAGATAGACCGGGTCTGAAAGGTCTTTCGCCGTTTTGAACTCGTCAAGCACTCGGGAGAGCGGGACATCCGTGCGCCGGTTGAGAATCAGTCCGACCACGGCTTCGGTATCGTAGTGGACCAGCAGGACTACGGTTTGAACGAAATTCGGATCGATGACGTTGCGGCTTGCCACCAGCAACTTTCCGGCACCCAGATTCTTGGCGTCCTTGGATTGGACGGGAAGAAAGACGGTCGGATCGATTTCGCTTCTTGCGCGCAATTCCTTGACAGAGTGCGCTCGGCCTGGCTTGCTCGCCGGCGGGGCCATGTACCTGGGCGATTCGCCGGGGGCAAGGGCCGGATCGTGCGGGCGCGAATTCGGAGTCGGTACGGCAAATTCCTTGCTATCGACGTTTAACCTTTCCACCGCTGCGAAGGCAACAATCGTGGCCAGCATTGTGAAAAAGCACAGTTTGCGCAGAGACATGGCTGCTCTCCTCACAGCGACGCATGTAGATGGAAGTCTACCCCGCAGCCAGACGCAATTCCAGACAACCGTCAAAACGGACGGTTCCCCTCAGGGCTAAAGTCCAGAGTTTGTGGGACTCAGAGCGGCCCCGCTGAAGCCGGGCCCTTTCATGAAGTCAAGGTTATTTACTTGACCGAAGTCGTGCCCTGATACAGTTCAAAACTGATTTTTGAAACAAGGTGTAAATTGCGGGGCAATCGCGTCCTTCTGTATGCTTTCTGCATGCGGGTGCGAGTGCTGTTTTTCGGCATGCTGAAGGACTTGGCGGGATGTTCTAGCGAAACCATCGAGCTACCCGAGGGCGCCAGGCTTGCCGACTTGCTGGCGCAGTACCGCCAGCGCGTGCCACGCCTGGGTGAGTATGCCGCTTCGCTGGCGGTGGCAGTGAATCAGGAATACGCCGCCGCCTCGACCGTCCTGCATGACAATGATGAAGTTGGACTGCTGCCGCCGGTGAGCGGAGGTGCGCCTGAAGCCGAGCAAACTGCTCCTACCCGCGGCCGCGCGCTGCTGGCCCGTGAAGCTATCAACGCGGAGCAAGTGGTGCAGTCTGTCAAGCAGGCGAGTGACGGCGCGGTGTGCGTGTTTGACGGCATCGTGCGCGATAACAGCCGTGGCCGTCGCACTCTCTATCTGGATTACGAAGCTTACGAGCCCATGGCGGCGCGGCAGTTGGAAACGCTGGCGGTCGACGCCATCGCGCGGTTTGCCATTCGCGATGCGGTAATCGTGCATCGGCTTGGCCGGCTTCAAATCGGCGAGACCAGTGTGCTGATTGCGGTGGCAGCGGCGCATCGCGCGGCTGCCTTCGACGCCTGCCGCTGGATCATTGACACGTTGAAGAAGACAATTCCCATCTGGAAAAAGGAATACTTTGCCGACGGCGCGGTGTGGGCCGATGGCGAGCCGTTTCCGCCGGAGATCACCCCCGGATCACCTGCGGAAGGGGAGCAGGGCGCATCCAAGTGAGCAGCTCGGCAATGAGGACCCTGCGAATCATTTTCGTAGCGCTTGCGCTTTCAGCGTCGCTGATGGCCCAGACTGCCGCGGCTAGCAACCAGTCCCAAACTGTGCAAAGTGAAGATTCGGCTGGATCTGCTGGATCGGCGGCTGCGGCGCAGAAATCCCTGCCGGCTGCGCCTTCGTCGGCTGCGTTTCCGTTGCCCCCTCAGAGTCCGCAAGAACAGCCGGAGTCACCTGCGGAACCGGCATCTACGGCGGACTTAGATACGCAGACGGACATTACGGTTGACGTCAAGCTGGTGAATCTGTTCGTCACCGTTACCGACGCGAACGGCGCGCCCGTTGGGAGTCTGACCAAGAACGACTTCGAGCTGTTCGAGGACGGCGTGCCGCAGAAGATTTCTGTGTTTGATCGCCAGTCGGAGTTGCCGCTGTCCATTGTGATGGCCATTGATACCAGTCTCAGTACGAAGAAAGACCTGAAACTGGAGTTGGAATCGGCGCGGCGCTTCGCGCGATCAATTCTGCGGCCGGCGGACAGGCTGTCGCTGTTTCAGTTCAACGAGGTTGTTTCGGAAGTTGTGCCGTTTACGGCGGACCTGCGACGGGTGGACCGCGGAATTCAAAATCTTCGCGTGGGCACCGCCACCGCGCTCTATGACGCTCTGTACCTCGGCTCTGAAGCGCTGGAAGCCCGGCGGGGGCGGAAGGTAATTGTCGTGATCACCGACGGCGGCGACACCGCCAGCAAAGTGCGCTTTCCTGAGGCGGTGCGCGCGGCGCAACAAGCCGAAGCCATCGTGTACAGCATCATCATCGTGCCCATCGAGTCCAGCGCGGGGCGCGATACCGGCGGTGAGCATGCGCTGATCGAGATCTCTCGTGAAACCGGCGGAAAATATTATTACGCGACCTCGATGGGGCAACTGGATTCTGCCTTCCGTCAGATCAGCGAGGAGCTGCGCACACAGTACCTGCTGGCGTATTATCCGCTGCGCCGCGCGACCGACTCTGATTTCCGCCGCTTCGAAGTTCGGGTGAGCGAGGCTGCCGCAAATCTGAAGGATCCCGCGTCGGTGAAGCTGCGGTATCGGGCGGGGTATTTCACGAGCAACTATAAGTAGGTCTCAGTTTTCAGTTCCAGTTGCAGAACAACTGCCAACAACTGACAACTGACAGCTGTTACAATTGCTGCATGTTCCGTGTTGCAGGTTCGCAGATGTTTAAGAAGGGCGGGAAAGCTCCTCCTCCGGAAGAGACTTTTGAGGAGGCGACTTACCTGAAGTCGCTGGGCGAAAAGCAGCGTCCCGTGAGCGTCAAGCTGATGGACGGCGAGGTGGTCAAGGGTTGGATCGAGTACTACGACAAGGCCATGATCCGGCTCACGCGCGACGGCGCTCCCAACCTGTTTATCTTCAAGCACGAGATCATGTACATCGCCGAGGAAAACGGCGGCACGCAGCGCAGCAGCGGCACTCCGCAGCGGCGTTCGCGCCCGTGAACGGAAGCGCCACCGGTCCCGCTTCTCCGGTCACTAGCGGCCGCATTGCCATCCAACCGAGTGCGTCCCAGGAAGGGCTACGATCATAATGACTACAGGTCTGGAAACCAACGTGACTTCAAGAACCGAGTTTCTGCCTATCATGGAATCCATTGCGCGCGAAGCGGGCGCGGTGCTGATGGAGCACTTCCGCCGGCGCACGACGTTTGAGTACAAGGGCGACGTGGACCTGGTCACGGAGGCGGACCGCAAGTCGGAGAAGCTGATTACCACGCGCCTGCGCGAGCGCTGGCCGCAGCACAACATCATGGGCGAGGAAGGCACACGCCACGAAAACGGCAGTGACTACCGCTGGTACGTGGATCCGCTGGACGGCACTACCAACTATGCCCACGGTTTTCCCGTGTTCTGCGTTTCTCTGGGATTGCAATACAACGACGAACTGATTGCCGGTGTGCTCTACGATCCAACGCGCGACGAGCTGTTCGCAGCCGAGAAGGGAAGCGGCGCCACGCTGAATGGGCAGCGGATACGGGTTTCGAAAACCTCGGTAGTGGCTGAGTCGCTGCTGGCCACGGGCTTTCCCAGCCACAAGCGGCATAAGAACCCGAATATTCACTTTTATCACCAGATCACGTTACGCTCGCACGGAGTGCGGCGCGCCGGATCGGCCGCGCTGGACCTGGCCAATGTCGCTGCCGGGCGGATGGACGGCTTCTGGGAGTTCAATCTGAATCCGTGGGACACCAGCGCCGGTGTCGTGCTGGTTCGGGAGGCCGGGGGTGTCGTCACCCGCTTTGACGGCTCGCCCTTCGACATCAACAGCCGCGAAACCCTGGCCACCAACGGCCTGATCCATGAAGAGTTGATGGCCCTGATTCAGGACATCATGCAGGGCCGCAACCTCGACCCGCTGCCCAGCCCGCAAGATTACGCCCGCATGCGCAACGGGTGATGCCTATCGTCGCATCGAGAACGGGTAGAGACGTAGCAAGCTGCGTCTCTACAGTGTGCATGACCATCGCTCAGCGCAATTTTTTGAGAACCGTTGTTTGGACTGCACTCCTGGTAGCGCCCCTCTGGGCGCAGTCGCGTCCTTCGCAATCAGTGGATCCTGCATACCGGCGTGAGGTAGAGCGCCAGCGCGCCGAGCAACTCAAAGACTTGAAAGAGAACTGGATACCGCTGGCCGGGCTGTTCTGGCTGAAGCCGGGAGCGAACAGGTTTGGAACGGACTCTGCGAATCAAGTCGTACTGCCGCGAGGCACTGCTCCGGCGAACGCAGGTGTTTTCGAACTGAGCGGTGAGAGTGTCACGGTAAAACTGAATCCGGGTACGAAGGCCACCATCAATGGTAAGCGGATTACGACGGCAGTTCTGCAACCGGACACGTCGGGCAAACCAACGATCCTGGCACTGGGACGCCTGCGCATGCACGTGATCAAACGCCAGCAGCGTATCGGCATTCGTCTCAAAGACCTGCAAAATCCGGCGCTGCACAAGTTTCGTGCGCTCTCGTATTTCCCGATAAACCCTGTGTATCGCGTGGAAGCTAAGTGGGTGCCGGAGCGCGGCAACCGCACAATTAATGTTCCCGACGTTTTGGGGGACGTAGTGCCGGCGCCGGTCAAGGGTGTGGCGCAGTTCACCTTGAATGGTCAGCAACTCACGCTGGCGCCGACCGGCGGCGATCCAGACAAAGGCCTCTTCTTCCTCTTTTCCGACCCGACGAGCAAAACCGAGACCTATCCTGCGGGCCGTTTCCTCGACACGGGGGCGGTGAAGGACGGCACTGTCACGCTGGATTTCAACACTGCCTATAACCCGCCCTGTGCTGTGACTCCGTATGCAACCTGCCCGATAGCGCCGAAAGAGAATCGGCTTCCTATGGCCATTCCGGCGGGGGAGAAGTACCGGAGGCACGGCGGGCACTGAACGCTAGCCGCCTGGTACTTACCAGTTTGCCATCCTTGAGCGAGCGCAGGGTTTTGTGGCGCTAGCATGACAACGAATCGAAATTTTAGGAAACACGCCGCGGTACGAACAGCGTCTGTTGAACAGCTCTGCTTCCTGTAGGGATAGGGGCTACCAACACAGAAAGTCTCCCGCCCCCGTTCTCGCATCGAAATCTGTTGGGGATGGCATCGTGACCGAGTCTCTGCTCGACCGTCACATTGAAAAGCGTCCGGAGCGCGTGCGGCTGGAGGGTCGAATCCTGTTCCTGACGGAAGATCCTGAGCTGATCCGGCGGCAACTGGCAGGCGAAGATTTGGCGTGGGACACGGCGCATCCGGAGCGAAATCCCAAGCTGCGCGACGACATCTCCACTGACGAGATCACGCCCGCGCACATCTGTTTCTTTTTCGACGAGACCTTGGGCGAGTTCCCTTACACAGGTCTGAAATGCGGTAGCGAGCTGCCCATCCAGCGCGGCGATGTGAAGAAAGGCGGATTCGTTGCTTCGGTCAGCGGCAAGCGGCGCGGCAAAGGCTCCAGCCGCGAGCAGTCACCGTATGCCGAGCGCAGCGCGGGCATACAGCTGGTGATTGCGGAGAACATAGAGCGGATCTACAAGCAGAATTGCCAAAACCTGGGCGTGCTGACCTCCACCGACTTCGGGCTGATAGACAAGATCCGCCGTGGCGAAGAAATTCCGCTCGCCGAATTCAGCCGCGGCGAAGACGACATCACCCGCCAGATCATCGAGTACGGCGGACTCTTCGCGTTCAACGTGACGCGCATGCAAAAGAAAGTCTTTCTGCCGCCGATTCAGACTAGGCCGCGCCCTATGACCTTGGCGGAGAAAATCCTTGCGCGTCACATGATCAACGAACGGGGCGAGGCCGGCGTGCCCGCCGTCCGGCCCGGCGATTCAGGATTCGCGAGCACCGACCTGCGCTTCAGCCACGAATACGTCACGCCGATGGCAGCGATTTTCTTTGAACACCTGGTCGGCAAAGATGCGCCGGTCAATGATGCTTCATCCGTCCTGTTGTTCCGCGACCATCTGACTTTCCTGGACGAAGTTCTCTCCGAGCAGAAGCGCAAGATGGGGCTGCTCGACCTGGCCACACAACTCAAGCTCAAACAGGAGGACTTCGCGCGCTCGCGTGGCATCCGGCTGCATGGTGAGTTGCGCGACCGCAAAGGCTCAGAGGGAATCTGCCACTCAATCGTGCTGGAAAGCTATGCCTTGCCGGGCCAGCTCATTGTGGGCTCGGATTCGCACACGCCCCACTCGGGCGCCATCGGCGCAGTCGCGTTCGGCATCGGCACCACGGATGTTTTTAATTCCTGGATCACCAAAGACGTGCGCGTGAAGGTGCCGGAATCGGTGAAGGTCGTAGTACGCGGACAGCGGCGCGCAAATGTAACCGCCAAGGACTTAATCCTCGCGCTGCTGCGAATGGACTACATCAAGAGTGGCAAGGCGCTGGCCAAGGTCATCGAATATTCGGGCGAGGCGGTGGAAGAGCTCAGCGTGGACGAGCGCGCCACCATGACCAACATGGCGGCCGAGATCGGCGGTTTCACCGGCATCGTGTCTCCGGATGAGAAAGTGGTCGAGTTTCTGGTGGAGCATCGCGGCATAAACCGCAGGCAGGCGGAGCAAATGATCGCCGGTCTACAGAGCGATCCTGATGCGGAGTACGCGCACGTGATCGAACTCGACGCTGACGAAATCACGCCGATGGTGGCAACGCCCGGCGATCCCGGAAACGGTAAGTTCATCCGCGATCTCACTGTGCCCATTCCGGTGGAAATCGCTTACGGCGGGACCTGCACCGCGGGGAAGAAAGAAGACATGGACATGTACGCGCGCGTGCTCGCCGACGCGGCGCGGCAGGGCAAGCGCGTCGCCGGCGCGTGCCAGTTCTACATACAGTTCGGGTCGCAGGAAACGCGCGACTACTGCGTGAGCAAGGGCTATCTGGAGATTTTCGAGAAAGCCGGGGCGCGCGTCATTGAGCCGAGTTGCGGGGCGTGCATTAATGCCGGTCCGGGGGTGAGCACGCGGCCGGACCAGGTTGTCATCAGCGCCCAGAACCGGAATTTCCCGGGACGCAGCGGGCCGGGACAGATGTATTTGGCCAGTCCGCTCACGGTGGCCGCCAGCGCCGTGGCGGGGTACATCGTGGAGTACGAGCCGGCGGCGCAGGTGGAGGAAGTGCAAGCCGCGTAGAATTTGGTTATTCGGAAATAAGCAAATGCTGTGACTTTAGTCGCAGCACGATGCAGTGGCGGGAGAGTATAAAGAGTTTGGGTGCGGCGGGGCGGTGGCTGCACCAGCAAACAGTCTTTGTTAGAATGGCGAGTTGAGCTACTTACGACCGCCCAGCAAGGGGGAGTGAATCGATGGCGTATGTAATCGCAGAACCGTGTATCAACACCAAGGACACAGCCTGCGTTGATGCTTGCCCGGTGGACTGCATCCACCCGAAGAAGGATGAAGAGAAGTACGCGACGGAAGAGATGTTATACATTGACCCAGTGGAATGCATTGACTGTGGCGCATGCGTGCCGGTCTGCCCGGTGTCGGCCATTTTCGCGCTAGATGATCTGCCGGAAAAGTGGAAGCATTTCGCGGAGCGGAACGCCGCCTATTACGGCCGCACATAGGCATCAGCGGAATCAGATCACGACGCGCAACCCAGGAGGGGTTGCGCGTTTGTTTTTGCGGCAGGGGCAATTAGGAATTGGCTGGCGCCTGTGCGAGAGTGGGCACCGTGAACATCTTTAGCAGGCTGCTCCAAAAGTCACTTCACTGTCTAGATTGTCATTCCGAGGTCGCCGAGCGCCAGACGGGAATCCCCAGCACCCTGCCAGGTCACGAGAAAAGCAGATGCCTTGTCGGGTGGCCCCTCCTCGTCATGACACGTCGGCATTAACCAAATAACCACATAACCAGATAAGCAAATAACCACATCACCAAAATAGCCGAATATTTGCTACTCAACTCGCTGCTTTGCAAGCGGTCGAACCTCGATTAGAATTAATCCTTTAGCTTCAGCCGGGGGCAGCAGGTAAGTGGGGTCCGCCCACTGCGTGCAGAAGTGTATGGCGCTGAAGGAGTCCGATGCCATCGTGCTTCGCAGCTATGCTCTGCGCGAAGCCGATTTGCTGGTGACGTTCTTCACGCGGGCGGAAGGCAAGCTGCGCGGCGTAGCACGTTCGGCCAAGAAATCAAAGAAGCGTTTTGGCGGTGCGCTGGAACCTCTGACGCGCGTCCACGTATACTACGCCGACCGCGAAGGACGCGACCTGGCGCGGATTGATTCCTGCGATGTGCTGGAGTCGCCGCTCACCAGTCCAGTCGATTACGCCCGCGCGGCGGGCCTGGCGCATGTGGCGGAATTGCTGGATGAGTTGTTGCCGGAACGGGAGGCAAACGATTCCATCTTCCGGCTGGCCGCTGCCGTCTTAAGTCGTATACGGGCGGGCGCGGTCTGGATGCCGCTGACGTACTTTGATCTCTGGATCGTGCGGCTGACCGGATTTCTGCCGGATTTAAGTGAGTGTATCGTCTGCGGGGAGCCGCTGGACGGCCGGCGGGCGTTTTTTCATCCCCTGGCGGATGGGCTGATGTGCGCGGCGGACAAGCGGCTGGCGTCGGCAGAGATGTCCAGCGAATCGCGCAGCCTGGCGGAGCAGATGTTCCGCGCCCCGGTAGAAACCTTCGCGGGCGAGCCGTGGCCGAAGCAGCGCGGCGCCGATCTGCGCAGGTTTTTGGTGCAGCGCATCGAACGTCACCTGGAAAAGAAACTGGTGACGGCGGCGATGCTGGAGAGAATCAGCTGTTAGCTATTAGCTCTTAGCTTTTAGCTTGTGGCTGGATGCGTCTGTAGAGACGTAGCTTGCTACGTCTCGCAAGGAACATGGCTTCTATTTCTATTGGAATTCCTCGCGCTCAGAAGAGCCGGGGCTAAGAGCTATTGGCTAAAAGCTAATAGCTAAGAGCTAAACGCGTGACACAGAAAAGCAAAATGTCAACCTACCAAGACCTCATTCTCAGCCTGAGCAAGTTCTGGGCGGAGCGCGGTTGCGTGCTACAGCAGCCTTACGACCTGGAAGTCGGGGCCGGCACGAGCGCGCCGGAGACCTTCCTGCGGGTGCTCGGGCCGCGGCCATACAATGTGGCTTATTACCAGCCTTCGCGGCGTCCCGCCGACGGGCGCTACGGCGAAAATCCCAACCGCCTGTACAAGCACTTGCAGATGCAGGTGATCCTGAAGCCGCCGCCGGTGGACATCCAGGAGCTCTACCTGGAATCGCTGACCGCACTGGGCATTGACCTGCAAAAGCACGACATCAAGTTTGAGGAAGATAACTGGGAGTCGCCCACGCTGGGAGCCTGGGGTATCGGCTGGCAGGTGATGCTTGACGGGCTTGAGATCACGCAGTTTACCTATTTCCAGCAGTGCGGTGGCGTGGACCTGGACCCGATCTCGGTCGAGCTGACCTACGGCATGGAGCGCATTGCCGCCTTCATACAGGATGTCAACAGCATTTACGACATCGTATGGGCCTACGATCTGGCCACTGGCAAGCCGGTGACGTACGCGGAAGTGCGGCTCGCGGATGAGCTGCAGATGTCGGTGTACAACTTCGAAGCCGCCAACGTGGACTTTCTCTGGAAACACTTTGAGATGAACGAGGCCGAGTGCCTGGAACTGGTGGACCGCTACGAGTCGCTCAAGCAGAACAAGAACAAACTTCCATCGCAGCAATTGGCCATTGAGAAAAGACGGTTTCCGCTGCTGGGCGCGTACGAGTTGGCGCTGAAGAATTCGCACATTTTCAACCTGCTGGATTCGCGCGGGGCGATCTCGGTGACCGAGCGCGTGGGCGTAATCGCGCGCGTGCGCAAGTGCGCGGTCGGAGTGGCCCAGGCGTGGGTGGACCAGCAAGCGGTGGAGCAGGCGGAAACGGCCGAAGCGGCAAGAACGTAACAGGGCTGCCGGCTCCTGGTTCTCGGCTGTCAGCACGAAGAGCCAAGAGCTGAAAGCCGGGAGCCGGCAGCCTGCAGAGAGCCATTTATCAGATTTGTAGAGAGGTAGCTTGGTACGTCTCGAGGTTTCGTATGTCAGCCCGTAATGGCGACAAAGCTAGGTACCATCGGCTGCGCAAACAGAAAATCCGTCGCCGCGAAAAAGCGGCCCAGGTCGCGAAGAAGAAATAGATTGCTGTTGATCAAGAGCCGAGAGCGAATTTAAGAACATGCCCGATTTTCTCCTTGAAGTAGGAACCGAAGAAATCCCGGCGCGCATGATTGACGGCGCGCAAGCTGAGCTGGCGCAGCGCGTCAGCGATCTCATCGTTCGCGAGCGACTGGCCGAGAAGCCGGAAGTGACGCCATTCTCCACGCCGCGGCGTTTGGCGGTCATCGCCCGCGGCATACGCGCCTCGCAGGCCGATGTCGAAGAAGAGATGCATGGTCCGGCAAGCAGCGTGGCGGCGAAGAATCCCAAAGCTGCCGAAGCATTTGCGAAGAAGGCGGGCGTTCCTCTGGGCCAGTTGCAAAAGGTCACCACGCCGAAGGGTGAATATCTGGCCGCCAAGATCGTGCGCAAAGGCCGCACCGCGGCTGAAATCCTGGCGGAAGCGCTGCCCGGCGAGGTGCTGGCGCTGTATTGGGCGAAGACGATGTATTGGCGCATCAAGTCGGAGCGCTGGGTGCGCCCGGTGCGCTGGCTGGTGGCGTTGCTGGACGGTGAAATCGTTCCCCTAGAGATTGGCGGCATCGTGGCGGGCGCCGAGTCACGCGGACATCGCCAGCTCTCGAGCGGACCGGTGGCGATCAAGCGCGCCAGCGATTATCAGGAGGCTTTGGCGAAAGCCAAGGTCCTGGGCAAAGAGGAGCGCGAAGCCGTCATTCGCAAAGCTCTGGACGCTGCGGTCCGCACCATTCCCGGCGCGCGCTGGCGCGAAGACAAGGGGAACCTGAACACTGTCGTGAACCTTACGGAGTGGCCATCGGTGCTGCTAGGCAGCTACGACCGCGAGTTCCTGGCGCTGCCGGAAGAAGTGCTGGTCACGGTCATGCGCGACCATCAGAAGTACTTCGCCGTGGACGACGCCAGCGGCAAGCTCGCACCCTACTTCCTCACGGTGCTGAACCGCGAAGGCGACCCCGAAGGCATCATCCGCCACGGCAACGAGCGCGTTCTGCGCGCCCGCTTCCGCGACGCGCGCTTTTTCTGGGACAACGACCAGAAAACGCCGCTGAAGCAGCGCGTCCAAATGCTGAAGAATGTCACCTTCCAGAAAGACCTCGGCAGCTACTACGACAAGGGGCAGCGAATGATCGCGCTGGTGGGAAAGGCCACCGACCTGGAGAAGAAGGGCGTGCGCTTCAACAAGGCTGCAGCGGTGGAAGCGGCGCGGCTGTCCAAGACCGACTTGACCACCGACATGGTGAAAGAATTCACCGAGCTGCAGGGCGTGGTCGGCGGACTTTATGCTAAGGCGCAAGGGCTCGGCGCGACCATTGCCGATGCGATTTATGACCAGTACAAGCCGCAATCAATGGAAGACGCGGCCCCGCGCACTGTGGAAGGCGCCATCGTCTCCATCGCCGATAAGGCCGACAGCATCGCCGGCATGTTCGCGCTGGGCTTGGTTCCGAGCGGCTCCAAGGACCCGTTTGCGCTGCGCCGCCAGGCGAACGGTATTGTGAAAACTATCGCCGAGCACAAGCTGCCGGTCAGTCTGTCGCAATTGTTCAAGCAGGCGCGCGAAGGCTACAAGGGATCGGAAGCGGAACGCAGCTTCGATAAGAAGCTGGACTTCAGCGGCGCAATCGCCGCGTTTTTCCGCGAGCGCCTGGAGTTCTACCTGCGCGATGTGCTCGGCTTTGCGTACGACGTTGTGAACGCGGTGCTGGCGGCAGGAGCAGACGACATTCTGGATGCCGTGCTGCGCGCCGAAGCGGTCACGAAGGTGCGGCCGTCGGAAGATTTCGAGTCCATTTCGATTGCGTTCAAGCGCATGAAGAACATCTTGCGGCAGGCACAGGAGGCGAAGAAGTGGAATCCTGCGGACGCCGCGGGCGGCTTCGCCAAGCTTGCCCAGTCCAGCGAGCCGGCCGAACAGGTTTTACAGCAGGCGAGCGCCGCTGCTGCGGCCAAGGTGAAGAAGCTGCGCGGCAGCAACGAGTACGAACAGGCGCTGACGGAAATCTCGAAGTTGCGCAAGCCGCTCGACACCTTCTTCGACAAGGTGATGGTCATGGTAGATGACGCGAAGGTGCGCAAGAACCGGCTGGCGCTGCTGCAGACGATTTTGAATGAGTTTTCCACGATCGCGGATTTCTCCGAGATCGTGACCGAAAAGAAGTAGTTGTGTGGCCCAGCCGCCCTCGGCTGGGCCGGGCGGCACAGGCGAGGGCGCCTGGGCCACACAACCGCATTTTCATTGCTGGGCAAGTTACCCGGCATGTTGTCCTCGCGAACCTCACAAGCCGGGGTCGTGACGAAAACACACGGTTGTGCGCTCCCCGAAGGGAATGCGCTTCAGGATCAACTCGCCGGCAAGCCCGGCCCCGAGATTGCTCGCAGTCGCGTTCCGGAATCCGGAATGGTGACGAACCAGGGAGTACTTTTATGAGCACTTTAACTTACAACAAGACAGAGGATTCCATGGCAACTGCGCAGGAAGTTGCAGTCAAGTACGTATATTTCTTTGGCGCCGGCCAGGCCGACGGCAATGGAAAAATGAAGGACGTTCTGGGCGGCAAGGGCGCCGGCCTGGCGGAAATGACCAACGCCGGACTCCCCGTGCCTCCTGGCTTCACCATTCAGACGGAAGCCTGCCGCGAATACATGCGCGCGGGCGCAGTCTCGCCGGAAGTAGACCGGCAGATGAACGAGGCCCTGGCCCGCCTGGAACAGCTCCAGGGCCAGAAGCTCGGCGCGGGTGAGAACCCGCTGCTGGTGAGCGTGCGCTCGGGCGCGAAGTTCTCCATGCCCGGCATGATGGACACCATTCTCAACCTCGGCCTCAATGACAAGAGCGTGCAGGCGCTGGCGAAGAAATCGAACAATCCCCGCTTCGCCTACGACTCCTATCGCCGGCTGATCCAGATGTTCGGCAACGTCGTGCTGGAAATCCCCAAGCACGCGTTCGACGAAGCCTTCGATGCCAAAAAGAAGCAGAAGAAAGCCAAGCTGGACACCGGCCTCGACGCCAGGGCGCTGCAGGAAGTTATCGTTGACTACAAAAAGGTCGTGAAGAAGCACACCGGGCGCGAGTTTCCGCAGGACCCGCACGAACAGCTCGTGATGGCGCGCGACGCCGTCTTCCGGTCCTGGAACAACGAACGCGCCAAGCACTATCGCCGCATTAATAACATTGACGACATGCTGGGCACGGCCGTCAACGTACAGGCCATGGTCTTCGGCAACCTGGGCGAGACCAGCGGCACAGGCGTAGGCTTCACCCGCAACCCGGCCACCGGCGACAAGGAATTCTACGGCGAGTTCCTGATGAACGCACAGGGCGAGGACGTGGTGGCTGGCATCCGCACTCCGGTACACATCTCCGAGCTGGAAAAGATCATGCCCGATGTGTACAACCAGCTCCGCGATATCACCACGCGCCTGGAGAAGCACTACAAAGACATGCAGGACTTCGAGTTCACCATCCAGGAAGGCAAGCTCTACATGCTACAGACGCGCAACGGCAAGCGCACCGGCCGCGCCGCCGTTCGCATTGCCATCCAGATGGTCGAAGAAGGCCTGATTGATCAGGACACCGCTTTCATGCGTGTCGAACCCAACCAACTCTACGACTTCCTGGTGCCGCGCCTGGAAGAGAAGGGCGTCAAGGTCGAGGTGCTGACTACCGGTCTGCCGGCCTCTCCCGGCGCCGCCGTCGGGCAGATCGTTTTCACCGCTGACGACGCGGTGACGTGGGTCAACAAAGACAAGAAGGCCGCCGTCATCCTGGTGCGCGCCGAAACCACGCCCGAAGACATCCACGGCATGGAAGTGGCGAAGGGCATTCTGACCTCCCGCGGGGGCATGACCAGCCACGCAGCCGTGGTCACGCGCGGCATGGGCAAATGCTGCGTTGCCGGCGCCGGCGAAATCCACGTGGACGAAAAGAAGCGCGAGATGCACGTCAAAGGTCAGACCTTCAAAGAAGGCGACTGGATCTCACTGGACGGCACCACGGGTCGGGTCATCAAAGGCAAATTAAATACTGTTCCCGCCAAGGCGGACGATCCCGAACTGACGAAGATCATGAGCTGGGCCGAGCCGCACCGCAAGATGGGCGTACGCGCCAACGCGGATATCCCGCGCGACGCGATTACGGCGCGTGCGTTCGGAGCCGAAGGTATCGGACTATGCCGCACCGAGCACATGTTCTTCGCCGAGGACCGCATCCCGCACATGCGTGCCATGATTCTGGCCACCGACGAGAAGTCGCGCCGGGCGGCACTGAAGAAGCTATTGCCCATGCAGCGCTCCGACTTCATCGGCGTCTTTCGCGCCATGGACGGATTCCCCGTCACTATCCGCACGCTGGACCCGCCGCTGCACGAGTTCCTTCCCAGCCGCGAACAGTTGATGGTTGACATCGCCGTGCTGGAGGCCACCAAGCCGAAGTCGCCCAAGCTGAAAGAGCTGAAAGCGCTCCTGCGGCGCGTGAACGACCTGCACGAACTCAACCCCATGCTCGGCCATCGCGGCTGCCGCCTGGGCATTACGTATCCCGAGATCACGGAGATGCAGGCGCGCGCCATCATTGAAGCGGCCGTGCACGTGAAGAAGGAAGGCATCAACGTCAAGCCGGAGATCATGATCCCGCTGACGGCCAGCCTGAAGGAGTACGCCAACCAGGCCGCCATCGTGCGCCGGGTCGCCGATGAAGTGTTCGCGGAGAAGGAAACCACGGTCGAATACCTGGTCGGTACCATGATCGAGTTGCCGCGCGCCGCCCTGGTGGCCGATGAGATCGCCAAGGAAGCCGAGTTCTTCAGCTTCGGCACCAACGACCTCACCCAGACCACCTTCGGCTTCTCGCGCGACGACGTGGGCAAGATCCTGCCGATCTACATCGAGGAAGGCATCCTGAAGCAGGACCCGTTCGCGGTGCTGGACCGCGAGGGCGTGGGACAGCTTGTCCGCATGGGCACGGAACGGGGCCGCAAGAGCCGCTCCGACCTGAAAGTGGGCATCTGCGGCGAACACGGCGGCGAACCACAGTCGGTGGAGTTCTGCTTCGAAGTGGGCATGAACTACGTTTCCTGCTCGCCCTTCCGCGTGCTGACCGCGCGTCTGGCCGCCGCCCAGGCCGCCTACGTGCGTGAGCACTCGGGTGCAGAGTCCGGACGGACAAAATAACTCGAAAACTCCACCACAGAGACACAGAGCCACAGAGGAACGCAGGATCATTCCTCTGGCTCTGTGGCTCTGTCCGGGGCTGCCATTGATCTGTAGAGACGTAGCTTGCTACGTCTCTATTTTTGTGGTTTTCTCGATTTTCCCGGATTACGTCGCTGCCAATTATTGTCATTGCGAGCGAAGCGAGGAATCCCTATTGTGCGCGGAGTTTATCGTGAGCGTATCTGCGATATATGCGCCGTGTAGAGGCCTCGCAGCAGTCGCTCAGGGGTTACCTGGAAGGTGTCGCAGACTCGAAGAAGTGTCCTGAGTGTGATGGGGCGGCCTGCTTCGATCTGCTGCCAGTGCCGCGCTGAAAACCCAAAGCCAATCATATCTTCCTGACTGTATCCCGCCTTCAGTCGCAAAGCGCGAATCCTCTGCCCCAAGTCGCGGAAGAATTTGGCGTGATCTATCACGCATGGGTTTGTAGAGGCTCACGTGCAAAAAGACCACGAGCAGATTAGCTGGTGCTAGTAACTCTGGTATTGACCCGCATCTCATTTTGACGGAAGATAACCGCGCAATCGCGCAGTTCTTAGGTCCCTGCAAGTCTTTACTTCTCCGCCGGTAGGCCCCTAGCAAGTTCGGCCCCGAGTACGCGATTCCGACACCAAGGAGAGATTTGAAAAATGCGAAGATCCTTCGTTGTTGTTGTACTCAGCTTACTTTTGCTGAGCGGATTCGCCTTTGCGCAGAATTTTCCCGCAGGAGAAATTTCGGGCAGTTACTCCTTTGCGCGTCTGGATCAGAACTCCAACTGGACGGGCGTAGGCTCGCTGAATGCGGCCAAAGGATGGAGCGCAACTGGCGTTGCTAACGTAAATCGCTGGCTCGGCCTCGAAGCCAATGTGGGCGGCTATTTGTATGACGAGACCCAAACCTTCAGCGACGGCCTTGACAGCGTCACGCTGACTGGGAACGAGAAGCACCTTTTGATCTTGGGTGGCCCCCGTGTCACCTATCGCTACAAGCGGTATGAACCTTTCGGCCATGCACTGTTCGGCATGGATCATGCCTCCGTGTCGTTTTCCGGGAGGGGCAATGTACTTGGCACTCCAGTAAGCGTGAGTTGCAGTGCCTTCGCTGCATTGGGCACTCCAATTTGCGGTTCGGATAACGCCTTTGCTATGGCATTAGGCGGCGGACTACAAACAGTGATCAACAAGCACTTTGCTGTGACCACCGGGGTTGATTATCTACTCACGCATCACGGCCTCCCAACGGAGCTAGTCAATACGATTCAGACCCTCACCGGAGTTCGACTCGGGGAGCGCGTTTCCCAGCATAACGTTCGCGTTACCGCTGGCATCGTGTACCGCTTTGGTTTCCGTCAGGCAAAGTCAACACCTGACCCGCCGGAGACAGACCAGCGGATGCCAAGATCAGGTTGCGGGACCCTTTGGAACTGTACTGGCGGTAAGCAGAATTGAGTTCGTAGCTCCCGGCTGATGACGTATCGAAGGCGGGTGGCCCATCTATGACGAGATCGGCGTTGTCAAGGTGGTTTTTTGCGTGCGCCACCACGAGATTTGCTGACACGACAGCGCCCGGGCCGAGAACAGTTTTTCCTCTTCCCCAGAAGGTTTTGCTTTTGACTTTTGCTGCTGCCGCCTGGCTGGCCCACCCTTTCGCCCGGTTTTGGCGAAGGGTGGGAGACTTAGAGACTAATCTGCCGGTGGGCAATGCCGGGCTTCCGCCCGGCGGCTTTCGTGCCGTGCCTACGGCGCTCTGTCATCAAACGCACTTTACCCAGCATTTCCTCGTGGCTCCGCCACTCGGGCATGCTGGGCTATTCTCGCCGCGTCCGCTCGCGCGGACGCGCCTTCATTGGCGACGCGTGCGACGCCTAGACGATTCCCGACTACCCGAACACACCCGACCACCCGATTTCCGGATCACCCGATTCCTCGATTGCCTTACGCCCAATAACTTCTGTCCAGCGTGCGGTACTGGATGGCTTCGGCGATGTGTTTGGGCTCGATTTGCGGGACGCCTTCCAGATCGGCGATGGTGCGGGCGACTTTGAGGATGCGGTCGTGGGCTCGGGCGCTGAGTCCCTGCTGGGTCATGGCGCGCTCCAGCAGGCGCTCGCAGTCGGTGGAGAGATCGCAAAACGCCCGAATCTGGCGCGATCCCATCTGCGAATTGCAGTAGATGCGCTCGCCGGCAGCGGCCAAGCGGTTCAACTGCACCTCGCGAGCCCGCATCACGCGCTCACGGATTTGGGCCGAGCCTTCCGGCGCAGCCCCGCCGCGCAGTTCCTTGTAGTTCACCGCCGGGACGTCAATGTGGATGTCAATGCGGTCGAGCAGAGGCCCGGAAATTTTCGACAGATAGCGTTGGATGATCGGCTCCGTGCAGTGGCAGTCGCGCGTTCGGTCGTTGAAAAACCCGCAGGGACACGGGTTCATGGCCGCCGCCAGCATGAAGCGCGCGGGGAAGGTCAGCGACATGGAGGCGCGCGCAATGCAAACCGTGCCGTCTTCCAGCGGCTGCCGCATGACTTCCAGCACATTACGAGGGAATTCGGGCAACTCGTCCAGGAACAGCACCCCGTTGTGCGCCAGCGACACCTCACCGGGGCGCGGGATGATGCCGCCGCCAATCAGGCCGGCATCGGAGATGGTGTGGTGCGGGGAACGGAACGGACGCACGCCCACCAAGCCGGCCTTCGCATCCAGCACACCGGCGACGCTGTGAATTTTGGTGGTCTCCAGCGCTTCGTCGAAGGTCAGTGGCGGCAGGATAGTCGGCATGCGCTTGGCCAGCATGGTCTTGCCCGAGCCTGGCGGTCCGATCATCAGGATGTTGTGGCCTCCGGCGCAGGCGATTTCCAGGGCGCGCTTGGCGGTCTGCTGGCCGCGCACATCTTTGAAGTCCACCCCGAAATGCTGCGATTCGTTGAGCAGCGCGTCCGGATTCACCTGCACGGGCGCGATGCTGTTGCCCATGTTCAGCAGCTTTACCACCTCGATGAGCGAGCGCACGGGGTAAACGTTCACGCCGGCAACTACGGCGGCCTCGCGCGCATTGACCTCGGGGACGATCAGGTTGCGGATCTTCATTGCCCGGGCCGCGATGGCAATGGGCAAAGTGCCGCGCACGCCGCGCACGCCGCCGTCCAGGGAAAGCTCGCCGACCAGCACGTAGTCGGGCAATACCTTTTTTGTGAGCCCGCCGTAAGCGCCGAGAATGCCCATGGCCATCGGCAGGTCGAAGCCGCTGCCTTCCTTCTTGATGTCGGCGGGGGCGAGATTAATGGTGATGTGCGTGGGCGGGATATCGTACCCACAATTCTTCAGGGCGGCGCGGATCCGTTCCCGGCTCTCGCGCACCGCCGCGTCGGGCAGGCCCACGGTCATGAAATGGTCTTCGTTGCACTTGATGCCGGAGACATCCACCTCTACTTCAATGATGTTGGCATCAATGCCGTACACCGCCGCGCTCAGCGTTTTGAAAAGCATGGTTGTCGGGTAAAAAAGGCGAAGCAGTATAGCGCAAGCGGCAGCGGGTGTCAGCGGCGCAGGCGGCTAATTCCGGAATTTGGAACAACACCTCGAAAAAGGGGACCAGGGTGAAGGCGTATCCTGCCCCAATTGTTCTGGTGTCATGACGAGTGCAGCGAGGCACCTGCTTTTAACCACTGCATTGGAAAGCAGATGCCTCGGCGGGCTGTCTGTCCCAGAAGGCGCACAGTGACGCGTTCCCCGGATGCGCCCTCCTCGTCATGACACAACACAGTAGTTGTCGGTGGGTCCAGGTTGTGTGGCAGCGCAGCAAATACAGGTCTGTTTTAGCGCGGCAAATCGGTAAATCGTTATGCTGCTTCCCGCTCGCCCCCGGATTCCGCTGGCTCCAGGTTCAAGGGAATGCAGGGCTGGTCATCGGAGGGATTGATCATTCCGCAGCGGCTGCAAACGAATTTGCCGTCCACGTCGGTCATCATGGGCTGATGATGGAGGAGTTCCATGGCGAGCCTCGGTCGAATGAAAATTGGAACCACGCGCCGGGGGACAAGATGCCCGGCCCTGACCCAGCACACAGCAATGCGTGCTGGGTCACAGGCCAGGCGTTCTCGAATTCGCGCGATTCCTCTCGCGTGAATGCAGGCGGACTTGTCCGATCAGTGCTGGGGGAGAGTTGGGAACTATGCCGCTTTGGGGGGCACAGAACTGGATTCGGAGGATTCAATTACCACGGCGATGCAGCCGTCTTCTTCGCCGGGATTCCGCAGACCGCAGCGCGCGCAAATGATCTCGCCGTCACGTTCGATGGGCTGATGGGGGAGTTCCTGGTACATGGGGCCTCCTTGTAACGACATGCTTCGATTCCACAGCTTCGCGAAGGGATGCAAGAAAACTTTATTCATTTGGCCATCTGGGCGGGACAAGTTAAAGGAGGGAGAAAAGCGTTGTCACGCACATGCAGGAGTTGACGAGAAAAAATGAGCAGAGAACCAGTGGCAATGTTCGGCTGGAGGTCATCAATGTCTCGCAGCGGTTGCGTTCTCGTACTCGGCTTCGATTTTTCACTTGACTTCGTTTTTGAATGACTCTATACATTCATCCAACTGCAACAAAAGATCGTTGCATGCATCCATGAAACATGGAAGGGAGAATAGATCCAATGGCAACTAAGAAGGCTACGAAGAAAGCGGCAAAAAAGGGCGGCAAGAAGAAATAAACGCTGTCCAACCGCTTAGGTATGGGGACGCCAAGTGCGTCCCCTAACTTTTTGGATTGAGTCATTGAGCGGCTATCAGGTGCAGTGGAAACTTCTTGTTGCTTGCTGCTCTCCAAAGATCGCGCCAGTTCGCAATCACGCAATGACCCAATGACTCAATCGCTCAATGACTCAATGGTTCATTGGCCTTTCTGTTGCCGGACACAGACTGCGATATTCGCACCAGCGGCAGTGATGCTGCGGATTAGGGTCAAACTCGCCGGCTTCGATACTCTCAGCGGCGGCGCGTACGCGCTCCTCGGCTTCGCCTAATTTGGCGGCATTGCGCGAAGTGAACACTTCGGTGTTGTCGAAGAGGTTGTAGATCACCAGGCGTTCCGGTTCATATCCCAGCTTCTCACGCGTGGCGATGGCATAGATGGAAAGCTGCAGGCTGTCGTCGGCGTCCTTCTGCTCCCACGGGGAGCCGGTCTTGTAATCAATGACGGCAACCCGCTTCCCCTGGATGCGGTCAATGCGGTCAATCCGGCCTCGCACCGGCACCCCGGCAATGCTCAGCCGAAAACTGGTTTCCGTGCTGATAACCTGCGGCGCCGGAGCGGCGGCATGCGCGGCCAGAAAATTCCTGAGTTGTTCGCTGCCGTTCCGGGTATAGAGTGCGCGCTGGTATGGGTCTTCAAATGGCTGCTCCGCGAGGGCGCCGCGAAAGATTTCCAGCAGTTGCTCCTCGCTATGCGGACGCCCAGCCAGCACGGAATCGAAATAGGCCTTGAGCGTGGTGTGCATGGCAGTGCCAAACTGCATCTGCGCCGCGACCCGGCCGGGGATGTTCCAGTCGCGCTCCAGCTTGTATTGCAGCGGGCACTGCTCGTAGATCTCAACCAGAGTGGCGCTGAGCGTGAGGTCGCGCGTGCGGGGCGGGATCATCAGCCACGCGGAAAGGCCTGAAAGCGGCGACGGGGCCGCAGCCGCCTGGATGCTGGGGACGTAATGGCGCGCGTCGCGTTGGCGCCAGCAGGGCGCCTGCTTCGTTTCTCCTTTGGCGGGCGGCTTGATGAGCTCGCGCAGAAAGCCCGCCGGGCGCGGGTCTTTGTTTCCACGGCCCGGCTTGGCATAAATCGAAAGCGCATTGCGGGCGCGCGTCATGGCCACGTAGAACAGGCGGCGCTCTTCCTGGTTATGAATCGAGCGGTCGTCGCCGGCGGCGACCGCTTCGCGCAGCTCCGCCGGAAATTCAAATAACGGTTCACGATAGCTGGCCGGGAAGGAATTGGAGTTGGCGCGCACCAGGAAGACGTGGTCAAACTCCAGGCCTTTGGCCGCATGTACTGTCATTAGCCGGACGGCGTCTTCGCCCGCCTCAACGTTGTTTTTCCAAAGAGGAATCGTGCCGCCGGCCTCCCCGAAATATTCCATGTAGGCGATCAGTTCCGCCAAGTCGCGCGACTTGACGAACGCTTTGTTTTCCCATCCGGCGACGAAGTCGCGGAAGGCGCGCACCGGGGCGGCGTCGCGATTGAAGGCCAAGCGAGCGATGACTACATCCACGACCTCCAGCGCCTTCATTCCCTGGCGCGCTTGCTCGCCTATCTGATTCACCCAAGCCAGCACGCGCGAGCCGCCAGGAACAGTCTCCAGGACGGAGATCAGGCTGTCGCGCTTGGCCGCGAGCGCGTCGCGCATCGCTTCCGGCGAAATCCCGAACACCGGCAAGGCGGCCACGCGAAACAGGCTTTCGGTTTCTTTCAACGAATGCACAGCCCGGAGGCACGCCAGCAGGTCGCGGACCTCAGGAGTTTCGAGCGCGTCCGCTCCGATGACCCTTAAAGGAACTGTGCGCGCCTGCAGTTCGCCGATGATTTCGTTGCGATGGCTGTGTTGACGGTACAGGACGGCGAACTTAGACCAAGCCGCGCCGTGGGCGTGGTCCTGGGTGATGCAATGCGCGATGTCGGCGGCTTCGGCGAGCTGTCCGTTGTCAGAGTTGGTGATAACGATTTCCACCGGCAGATTTGGCGACTGGGGTGAGCGCGATTTCTTCGCGTCCTCGAATCGCGCCGAAACCAGCGGTTTGCGCGCGAACTCAGGCCGCTCAATCTCCGGGTTCTGGCTGATGATGCAGTGGGCAGCCTGAAGAATCGCGGGGGTGGAGCGATGGTTGCGTTGCAATACCACGGCTTTTGCATCTGGGAAGAAGCGCAGGAATACATCGAATGCCGCGCTGGAAGCGCCGCGAAAGCGATAGATGGCCTGGTCGGCGTCGCCCACGGCAAAGATGTTCTGCTCTGGGCCGGCCAGCAGACGCGCCAGCTTGATCTGCCCGATGTTACAGTCCTGAAATTCGTCAATCAGGACAAAGCGGGCGCGCTCGCGTTCGCGGGCAAGGACGTCTTCGCGTTCGTTGAGGATTTTCCACGCGCGCAGGATCATGTGTCCGTACGTGCCCAGGTTGTCGGCAGCCAGCATTTGCTCAGTCTTACGGAACACCGCCGCGATTTCCTCGCAGCGCTCTATGACTTCTTCCTGGGAAGTTGAGGCAACGTCTTTCGAGCTGGTCACCCGCGGCAGAGGCGCACTGTCGCCACGCGAGCACAGAGATCCGACGTACGCCGAGTAGCTTTCCACATCACACAGCTCGTCGTGACAGCGATCGAAGAACTCGCGCAGGGCATTGAGAAATTCACCCGGATTTCGCGCCTCTACGTAACGCCGCAGCGGTAGGTTTTCGATGCGCTGGCGCAGGTAAATCCACAGATCGCACTTATCGAGGACCCCGAAGCTCTGTTCACAGCGCTGCAACACGCCATTGCAGTAAGAATGAAAGGTTGCCGTGCTGAGGCCGGAACAGTCGGTCCCGTGAAGCCTCTGCCGGACACGCCGCCCGAGTTCATCAGCGGCGTTTTGCGTGAAGGTGATGGCGAGAATCTGCCCGGGCGAAGCTAGCCCTTCGCGGACAAGGCGCGCAATGCGTTCCACCAGCACGGTGGTCTTGCCGGTACCCGCGCCGGCAACCACCAGCATGGGTCCGTGGACATGCTCGATGGCCTGCAACTGCGCGGGGTCGGGAACGAATTGCTCCGTCGAGGGCGCCATTGTTGATGTTCCGGCATCCAGAGTGCCTGATTATGTTTTAGGACCGCGGCGCAGGCAACCGCTTTGTGTTAGGCGGTGCGTTGCAGAAGCTGGTTGATAGTGGATAGCAGCACCGGCGGAGGTTCCAGCTTGCTCAAAAACAGATCGGCATACTCGATGCCGGGAGGAATCTCGGCCGCGCCAGACAGAATGACGATGGGTACATCGGGGTTGAGGGCTTTCATGGCAGCGGCAATTTCCGTTCCCGCCTTGCCCTGAAGAAAATGATCGCTGAGGACGAGATCCACTGACGTGCTCTTGAAGATCTCCAAACCTTCTTCCGCTGTGCTTGCGGTGGAAACATGGAATCCGGCCTGTTCCAACACCAACTTCCTTACGTAAACGGCCACTAGATCATCGTCAATACACAAGATCACCGGAGCCTTGGAAGACGCATAGGTGCCCATTTCCGTTCGTCCCTCTCCTGGAATGGTGTTGCTATAGGAGAGCACAATACACCAAATGGGTGCCCTACTGACGGTGCCATCACCAACAAGTGTGATCCGCATCACTCGTGAGTCAATTCAGGCGCGAGATCAACAGATACGGCGTTAACATCAGCAGGAATTCACAAGTTATTCACAGTTGCACGCATTTGGGGGCAGGAACTCACGAAGTAAATTTCCTGCGCCGATCGTCAGGCGCGCGCGACCAATCCTAGTCGCCGCACATCTGAGACCACTACAATGTTGGCGTGCTGTCCGTCACCGATTTGCGCAAGGTCTATGGCGCCACGGTTGCTGTAAACGGCATTTCGTTTGAAGTGCATCGCAAGGAAATCGTGGGTCTGCTGGGCCCCAACGGCGCCGGCAAAACGACCACGGTCAGCATGGTGCTGGGCGTGCTGGAGCCGACCTCGGGGGCGATTCTCATCGAAGGCACTGACATCGCCCGGCGGCGCGCGCAGGCGCTGGCGCGTACCAACTTTGCCGCCGTTTACGCCCCGCTTCCCGGCAATCTTACCGTGGCCCAGAATCTCCGTGTCTTCGGGATGATCTACGCCGTGCCGAACCTGTCACAACGCATTGAAACCTTACTGAGGGAATTCGATCTGGAGCACTTCCGCGACGTGAAGTTCGGGGTGTTGTCGTCGGGCGAGCAAACGCGCGTGTCGCTCGCCAAGGCAATGCTCAACAATCCCCACCTGCTGCTGTTGGACGAACCCACCGCCTCGCTGGACCCGGCGACGGCGCGCGACATTCGCCACATGATCCGCAAATTTGCCGCTCGCGGCACGTGCGCCGTGCTGTGGACGTCCCACAACATGTATGAAGTCGAGGAGGTCTGTGACCGCGTGCTGTTCCTCTCGCACGGCAAGATCCTGCTGGAAGGCGATCCCAGGACATTGCCCGGCGAGCACGGAAAGGGAACGCTCGAAGACCTCTTCATTGCGGTGGCGCGCGAACCGCTCACCCTGGGGCGCGCCTAGCTATGCGCATCGGCCGGGTGGCTGCCATCGTGTTGCGCCAGTACTACCTCGTGCGTGGGAGCGCGTCGCGTGTGATCCCGCTGTTCGCCTGGGTCGCGGTGGACATTGTGCTGTGGGGCTTCATCACCCAATACCTGAATGCGATCACCGGCCCGGGCTTTAACTTCATCCCGACGCTGCTCGGCGCCGTCCTGCTGTGGGATTTCTTCAGCCGGGTGATGCACGGCGTCACCATGACGTTCTTCGAAGACGTGTGGTCGCGCAACTTCCTGAACATGTTCGCCACGCCGATTTCGATCGCTGAATATCTTGCCGGGCTGGTGCTCTCCAGCACGGCCACCAGCGCGGTCGGGCTCGCGGTGATGCTGGCGTTGGCCATCCTGGCTTTCGGACTGTCGTTCTTCGTGTACGGAATCATGCTGATCCCGTTCCTGCTGGTGCTTTTCCTGTTCGGGATTGCGATGGGAATCGTAGGGAGCGCGGTGGTGTTGCGGTTCGGTCCGGCTTCGGAATGGTTCATCTGGCCGGTGCCGGCGCTGATCTCTCCCTTTGTGGGCGTGTTCTATCCATTGGCGGTGCTGCCTCGCTGGATGCAGGTGATCGCGCGCGTTCTGCCCCCGTCGTATGTGTTCGAAGGGATGCGTGCCATCCTTGCGGCGCGCGCGGTCCCGCCGGTGACGCTGTTCCACGCCGTCTGGCTGGCGGTCTTGTACGTCGTGCTTGCGTGCTGGTTCTTTGCCCGCGTCTATCGTTATGCGGTGCGAACCGGCTTGATCGCGCGCTATAGCGCGGAGACAGTGAGCTAGCTCGGGAGAGTAAACAGCGTTTGCCGCGTTCTCGGCAACGGCTCGCATCTGCGCAAAAGCAGACGGATTTGGTGTACCGCCTGCTTTTGCAGCATTGTTCGCAGCAGTCAATTAATTGGCTGTGCGGAAAAGACGGGAAAAAAAGTCCAGCCGAAGCGGGACCGCACAAGGCAAAGCTATGGGACAGCCGCCACGCTGCATGCCGCGTTCTGCGCGGTAGCCGGCAAACCGGTGAGTTCGGTCAACGCGCCAGTTGTTGTATCGCGCCTGAACCCGACTATCTTGCCACAGGCTTGCGCCGCATAGACGAAGCTGTTGGAGGCATCAACCACAATGCTGCCGCCAGTAACTACGTCGCTGCCAAACGGAGATGAAGTCAGTTCACTTATCGCGCCGCTGCTGACGTTGAAAGTGAACGCATGCGGTCCGTTGTTGCTGTCTGACATGTAGATGAACGCATTGTCGCGCGTGAAGGTCGTGCTGTAGAGATAACCTCCCGGACCGTTCGGGAGCGCTACCGGAGCACCGGACGCCAGGGATGTGAGCTTCCCGTCCGTTCCAATGCTGAACCCGAAAATTTGGTCCCAGCCACCAACATAAAGGTACTTACCTGTAGCGTCTATTGCCATTGACTCCGGACCTTCCTCTGCGGCCAGGTCTGCGATGTTGGTGGTATCGTCAACCAGCGTCAGCGTGCCGTCGGAGCCGATCTGGGCGACATAGATTACGCCTGGAAAGTCGTAATCGGCAATGTAGACGAAGCTGTCGGTTGCAGCAATGCACGCCAGCTCGCCTTCTGAAAGGACAAGGCTGCTAAGGGGCGTAAGAGCGCCTGTGGTCTGATTGATCTCATAGGGAGTCACGGCACCGGTGTCATAGTCGGCGCTGTAGAGGTACTTCCCGTTGGGCGTCACCGCCAAAGTATCAATAAACCAAAATGTCGAATTGCTTCCCGCGCTCGCCACGTTCGAAATCTCGGCAAGTCTGCCGGCAACATCCAGTAACCCGCGTTACCGCCGTGAAAGGGCGATGTCCTAGGCCGGGCTAGACGACGGGGACGCTTACCAGGCGGGATGATCAGACAAACAAGTGATGTTAACAGCCGCTGCCGGGAGTGTCAAAGCAGTGCTGAGTGCGATGGCGTGTGCCACAGATTCACATGGATTTGACGCACTGAAGGCCTACTTTCCCCATCGGGCACTCAAACCATTCTTGTTCTGCCGACCGGCTTGCTGACTTCGCGCCGCTCATGCAGGCGAACTCGTTTTCGACTACAATCGGCTGGCGCTGTAGTCCGGCGGGCAACGCCCTGTGCCGCGTACGCGCCTAACGACTAGTCATGGCAGACCCGCTTTATCTGAGTCTCTGGTTCCCCAGCTTCACGGAAGGGGAGATGATGCCGCGCACTTTGTCGGTGATGCGGCAGTTTCCGTTTTCGGCGCAGCGGACGGGGATATCGTATTTCTCCGTGCATCCGGTGTCGTGGAGCGAGCCTACGGTGATGGAGCGCCGCTTCCGTCCCGGTCTTGACCCGGAGCAGGCGGTGATGATCGCGGGCGAGTTCCTGCATGCCGACTACGCCTACGTCTTCGAAGCGCATTGGGAGCTGTGGTCGCCGGATGAAACCGGCGAGATGTTGCTGGTCCCGCGGCAGGTCAGATTCGTCGCGCACGGCGTCCAGTTTGACGACAGCGCTTTTCAGCAGGCCGGGCACGTGCAGGTGGATTTCGGCCTGGACACGCCGTTCTTGTACGAAGAACTGGAGCTGGGGCCTGTCGAGGAAAGCCGGATCAAGGCGAACGTGCAGAAGCTGGTGGCATTCACGTCGGCGGTGGAGAAGAACTGCGGCATCAGCGGGCGTGTGCTTTGGTCGGAGTCTGACGAGAGCCTGGCGCAGAAACTTATCGAACGGTTCCAGAAGGTGCAGTAACCGACTCGGCTTCAGTGTGGGTCTTTTTCAGGCGGCGCAGCAGGGACGTGACGTGAATCCCAAGGATGCGCGCTGCTTGCGCTTTATTCCCTCCGGTGGCGGCCAAAACTTCTTCGATGTAGCGGTCCTCAAGCTGATCGAGACTCAGGAACTGGCGACCAGCCGCGGTTAGCTCAGCCGGCGGCGGTGCCGCAAACGCCTCTTCCCGTACCTGCTCGCGGATCTCCTCAGGGAGATAGACGGCATCAATGTCTCCCTCCGGCGCCAGGATCATGGTGCGCTCGATCACGTTTCTCAGCTCACGGATATTGCCGGGCCAGCGGTAGTGCGTAAGCAGTTCCGCTGCGGCAGGAGTGAAACCGGTGAAATTCTTTTTGAGCTCGGCGTTGTACTTCTGAACCAGGTCGAGCGCGATGGGGACAATGTCTTCGGGGCGCTCGCGCAGCGGATGCAGGTGGATGGGGACCACGTTCAGCCGGTAAAAGAGGTCTTCGCGGAATGTGCCCTGCGCCACGGCTTTCTTGAGGTCGGCGTTGGTGGCGGCGATGATACGCACGTCCACCTTGATGGGCCGGGTGCCGCCCAGTCGCATAAACGTGCCTTCCTCCAGAACGCGGAGCAGCTTGGCCTGCACGTTGGCCGACATGTTGGCGATTTCGTCGAGAAACACTGTGCCGCCGTGAGCGCGTTCCAGTAGTCCTTCTTTGCGGCGGCGCGCATCGGTGAAGGCGCCGGCTTCGTAGCCGAACAATTCGCTTTCCAGCAGAGCGTCGGGCAGGGAGGCGCAGTTGAGCTCCAGCAGCGGCATGGCGGCGCGCGGCGAGCTGTAATGGATCGCTTTCGCTAGTACGCCTTTACCAGTGCCGCTCTCACCAAGGATGAGGATGGTGGTTTTTTCCGACTCCGCGGCTTTGCGCGCCACTTGCAGGGTCTCGCGCACTTTGGGGCTGTTGGTGATTACGCGGGACCAGTCGTAGCGTCCCTTGGCCGACTCCACCGTGTCGCGCACGCGCACGCGGAGGGAAAGCATTTCCATGGCGTGGCGCATGGTGTTGACCATGTCGGCGATGTGGAAGGGCTTGATCAGGTAATCGTAGGCGCCCAGCTTCATGGCTTCGACGGCGCGGTCCACCATGTGGTAAGCGCTCATCATCACCACAATAGCGGAGGGATTCTGTTTCTTGATATTTCGCAGGACTTCGATGCCGTCCATGCCGGGCAAGACGACGTCGAGCATGACCAGGTCCGGCCGTTCTTCAGCATAGATCTTGAGCGCTTCCTCGCCGGTCATAGCGAGGAGGACTTCAAAACCCTCGTCGCGCAGGGCGCGGCTGATGGTGCGCAGCGTGAGGGCCTCGTCGTCAAGTACCAGGATCGAGTACGCCATGATCAACCCACCATTTCCTCAGGCTGCCGCATGGAAGCGCCCTCCTGGCGTATGGGCAACGTGATCCGCACAACAGTGCCACGGTATGGCACGCTTTCTACCTCGATGTCACCCGAGTGGCTGCGCACGTAGGTTTGGCTGATGCTGAGCCCCAGGCCCGTTCCTTTGCCACGCTTGGTGGTGAAGAATGGCTCGAACACGTGCGGCAGGATGTCCGCCGGAATGCCAACACCGGTGTCGGACACGCGGATTTCGATCTTCTCGGCGAACTTCACCTTTTCTGCGGAGACTGTGATCGTCCCGCCTTGCGGCATCGCCTGGGCCGAGTTGAAGAGCAGGTTCATGAGCACTTGCGAAATCTGGTTTGCATCCGCGGAGATGGCCGGGAGGTCCGCAGGAATTTCTTTTACCAGCTCGATCTTGCGGAACAACGGCTGGTGACACAGAAATTCGAAGCTGTCGCTCACCAGCCGTTCGAGATTGACTTTGCTGAGCACGAGCGGACCCGGTCGCGCATAGTTGAGCAGCCCCTTGATCGTGGCAGAGATGCGCTTCGTGCCTTCGATGCATTGAAGGATCTCGTCGTATTCTTCGTCGTCGCGGGCAGCCTTCAGCTCGAGCTCCAGGTGCGACAGGATGCCGAGCAGAGGATTATTGATTTCGTGAGCGGCGCCCAGCGCCAATTGGGCCAGGGTCGAGTACTTTTCGTACTCCGCAAGCTGAGCCTCGAATTGCAATTTTTCTTTGACCAACTCGCGCTCTTCTTCCAGGCGTCGCACGAGCTCGCGTTGGGCGGAATCGCGTTCAATCTCGCGCTGATGGACAGCATTGGCCGTCTTCTCCAGTTCTTTCGCCAGCTCCAGAATGTGATTGGAAACCACCCTGCCGAACGCGAGCGCCAGCACAACCCCGAGCACCACACAGGCGATCAGGTATTGCAATAGGGGATGCTTGAGGCCGGGCGTGAATTCCCACATTCGCTGGCGCAGAAGGAAAAAGAAAACCGCAAACGGAATCAGCAGTACCGCGGCCGCCGCAAGGGTAGTCCGGATACGTGCCTGGCGGTAGATGCCGATGCCGGGATTACTATCGCCGAAGCGGTGAAAGGCAGACGGGTTGGCGGTGTGCTCGTACTCGGTCCAGCCAGGACGGTCGGCCGGCGCGGGGGCCGGAAGCTGGGATTCCAGTCCGTGCTCCTCGGCATGCTGCTGGCGGGCAGACTGAAACACCAGTCCTCGAGATGAGGACACCTCGCTCATCACCTTAACGATGGAACTCTCCGGGCGCGAAAGCTGTGACCGGGCTCACCCGGTATGGTGAGCCATGGGCTAAAACGGCCAAAATAGAAAGCGAATTTTGCGGGGACCAATTACTACGACGTGGTGGAAGCGCCGGGCTTCAGCCCGGCGAAGTCAGGATGAAAATCAAACAGGGCTTTTAGCCCAGGTTCGAAGCGCGGGGCTAAACAGGCCGCTAAAAAACTCATAACAGCAGATCCCTCGCGAACTCCACCCCAGAACGCGCGACAGCGGCGCGTTCCGGGGCCTCCCAGGAGCCCGCTTGATTTCATAACGACGTTGGCTCGATCCGAAGCGAGTACTCTGGAGTTGGC
>JBHGAZ010000040.1:0-33635 GCA_041946765.1 Terriglobales bacterium | reverse complement strand
TTGACCGTACAACGGTTTAGCAAACCGCCGCCTTCAGCCACTCGGCCACCTCTCCGCGGCGGGTTTCAATAGTTTACCACGTGCCCTTGCCCTTCAGGTCGATGCAACACTCCGAACCTCTCTCGCCAGGGTTGTCAATGTGTTAGCCATTCCCGTTTGTTCATCGCTGGACTACTGCTGGACTCTGGTCACAACGGCATGGCCTACCAACTTCCGCAAAACAATGCGCCATTCAGACACACCAACTCGCCAGAACGGTCTGCTGCATTACATCCGTAAGTCCTTGCAAACAGCTCGCTGGCCAAACCCGCGTTTCAATCTGAAAAACAACAGGAATCGCGGACTTTCGCAAGTACCCTTGCTAATTGGAACAGTTCTTGCACAGCATGCATCTCTTCGGCCCCGGTTGCGGAGCCAACACTTCGCGGCCAGAGTTGCGGATGGATCATGGGATGTAGACAAAATTTGGGGTGACATTGAAGCGCTTTACGATTGACCACAGCTCCATTTTCGGATTGATCTTGTTAGCGCGCATGACGTTGTAGAATGACCCTCTGCCGTCGTCTATCTTCTTTTCGTGCCGCGCGACCACGGAACCAACCACACCCGCACGAGCGTCACCCCGCGTCGAGAGCATGTGGCCGAGCAGCAAGTCCACACCGAACCCGCTCACTGATTCCGAAAATACCCACCCAACTTCTTTCAAGGCATGTCGCGAGAGGCACGGCATCATTATCTCCACGCTGTTCACACGACGCACGCCATCACCGACATTGGGTTGCTTGAATACGTGCCAGACGCAGTCACTCTCGGCTGACAAGGACGGCTGTACCAGATCGAGGTCGTGCTCTGTCATGATCGCAAAAAGTCGCTCGATTTGCTGCGTCGTTAGATCAATGTCATCATCAAGAAAAAGCACCGCGTCATAGCTAGTGAGGAGATCAGGATCTATCTCCAAGAGCTTTGAAACTGCAGTGGTCTTTGTACCGCGCTGATAGATAACAATCTCAGCAGCAACATTTGGCTTGTCCGGTAGGCGATCGTAATGATTCAGCAGAACGTCAAAAGTTCGGCGTTGGCACAAGAAATTTCGGTGAAACTCGCAATTCGCCTGAACGAAAACCAGAAATCGGCGTTTTGTTACACGACGGTCGATCAGTTTCTCTACCCGGATAGCTTTGCGGAAAGCGTCTTGGCGCGCACGCAAGTCATCGAAGGAGTAAATCGCGTACGAGTCCGAGAGGCGTCCGTGCCTGCATATTTCATCGTACATAGCTGAAGCGATACGCGTACCCGAGAGTCCAGACGTTTGTACGAGTTGGCGCACATCTATGCCCGGGGCTGGGTCTCGACCCGCGGGCAATCCAGCGATCACACAATGCAGGAAAGGATGGGAGAATGCGTGGCCCCAATCTGGGTTTTGCCAGGCATACCAGCCGTGGTCAAATTCCGCGGAGGGTGATACGTCCTCGGCGGCAAACCGTTCAATGTATGCGATGACAGCGCATTCTGCTCGCCGCACCCGAGATCCGGCTTTCTTGCGGAAGGCAATGGGATCGAACAGTGGATGAGGGCGATGACCGATACTCTCTCCAATCAGCACATAATGCGGTATGGCGAGGCGCGCGAGATAAGCGCTTCCCAAATAATGGCGTGCATAATCCGCCTCAAGAAAGAAGCCGTAGCGCTTGATCGTTTGAATCTTCGTCAAATTGGAAATCATTCCACTTTCGAGTGAAACAATCGCGAAAAAGGCTGCCGGCACTCACCTCACCTGCCACGCGATAGAATCCGGCTTAACGCCCGGAAGACGCCGCTTCGACCCATTTGGTCCAGCCGCCCTGCCAATTCGGCTTCACGAATTCTGAGTTCGTCGACAGACGTCTTCGCCCGCGCCAATTCATCGCGCAGGCGTGCTTCCTCTTCGTGGAACGCTGCTTCGGCCGCCCGGAATGTCTCCTCCATGCAGGATAAGTAGCTGTACGGTTCCGCTCTCTCCACATAGAGTGTGGCACTTGGTGTGCTGACGGCCTCATCAGAGGCGAATGCAATAATATATGGCGCGCGCGGCATACCGAGCGTCTTCTCGAAGTAGGTGTCGTCGCGTTTCTCAAATACGATGGGACCGGTGCTTTCCGAAATCGCCCCATCGGGCAAGAGCGCCGACCCAAGCATCGCACGTTGAAGGTAAACATGGGCATGAACAAAGTAGCGCTTCAGTAGCGTCTCAAATTCGGCCCGCGTCAGTTCCTTGAGGTGATACTCATTTACACCGTTTGGCGGGAAATAGAGATCCCGATCTGGCGTGCTAATTATGAGCAGACCGCCCGGCCGCAACACCCGCCGCACCTCGTTAAGAAAGGCATCGTGTTCGCGGAAATGTTCGAGGGTTTCAAACGACACGACCACATCGACGCTAGTGTCGCCGATCGGTATGCATGTTGCATTGCCAACAAGATACTTTGGCCCCTCATAGGCACGACGGGCATGCTCCACAGTACGGCTGTCTACTTCGACCCCAACAACCGATCGCGCGGTTTGGGCCAACAAAGCCGATCCATAACCTTCCCCGGACGCGATATCGAGAACGTCCTTGTCGCGACAATATTCCCGCGCAAGAAAATATCGGTGGTAATGCTCAGTTTCGATCTGTCCGGTGGCCTCGGTTGTGAACCGTTCTCCAGTAAATTTTTGCGGTTGTGGAGGTACCGGCCGCTTAAACATTTCACTCACGAGTTGTGCATCGCGTAGCATTGCTCTCCCCTGATGGGTAGCCAAATGGAATTCCTAATGCCAAAACCTTTGCGCGGACGGATCGGAGTAAGCGGCCAGTCATCCTCACGGGACGGGTCAGTTTCCACGAAGTCGAACCGTGCATCACATTCAGGGTCACTGCCAGGCGTTCTTGTTCAGCCCGCGACTCCTGCAACTGGTTAGAAAGTTGAGTCCGTTCTGCGGACATGGCGCCAATTTTGGCCAGGAAGGTGATGACGAGGGTTGTCAGCCCCTTGTCCTCCATGAGGCGCTGCAAAGACACAGCAAAAGCCGACGGCTCGTCGCCAACATAGAGGATGCCGAGACCATGACAATGTGGAGCGTGAAAATGCGGGTACTTTTCCTTTAGCTCGTCCCACAGCCGCCAGACACCAAAATCTTTCTCGTACACATTGGTGTCGTGGAACATTACCACAGCGCGGTTCGACAACTTCGGACGCCACCGCTCATAGTCACTCTTGACGGCCTCATAAGTGTGTAGTCCGTCAATGTGGAGCAGATCGATCGATCCATCGTCGAAGCACTGTGCAGCATCATCGAACAGCGAGCGGATGTAAAGTTGATGTGGGTATGTGGCCTTCAGGATGGCGGAAAATTGCTCGAATACATTGCGATCATAAAATCCAGCGTGTTCGTCACCAAACCACGCATCGATTGCCACGCATTGCGTGCCGATACCAAGGTGGTCGGCAGCCTGACAGGCTGCGAAGTAGCTCATACCCCAATGTGTACCGATTTCCACATAGCGGCGCGGACGCAAGAGCGTGAAGAGCACGAACAATAAGGGAGCATGGTCTACCCAGGCGGACGGGACAACAGTCTTGATCGGGCTGAAGGCGCTAGAAAGAGCATCCGCCAACTGATGATCATCGAAGATGTTCGATAGCCCGCCTTGTTCGGGCGGCAGTCGATCAAATCCACCTTCATAAGGTGAACCGTCACCGAACATGGGCTGAGGCCGCAAAACGATATCGCTTCCGGCCAGACAAGCACGCACCAAAGATTCGTCAATTGGCTTCGCCTCCCATGACTCTCGGGTATCCGCAGCTACGGTCTCGGGCAGAGAAGCAGCAACACCTGCAGGCGCATCCGGGATAAATGCTGCGGGAATACGCACCACTTCCCAATTCGAAGCGACCGGATCGACGGGTTCTACAGACGCGAGCGGCTCGCCATACTGCGCAATAACGCCGTTAATCCAGTCCTTCGCCACGGCGCCGCGCTCCAATCGATCGTAAAGCTCGAACCAGTGGAAGCCCTCACTGGAATTGCTTGCGGTTTTGGCCCGATAAGCCTGCACGCCCGCGGCCAGTTTGTACCGCAGCCGATCAAGTGATCTGATCGGTACATGTAATAGGCGACAGCCATCCCGCATTGAGGCAGGGGCCTGGCCGCGCGAGCCTGAAACGGCGTGATTGCCCTGATGCACATGGAAATTGGGGTGTGTAGCCGCAAAAGAGGCGGCGATTGCGATTTTGCCGTAACGTGACAGCCGGCCGTCCCAGTAGAACGGCTGCCCTGTATCGAACGAAGTAAACGTGCCTGGGTCGGCGGGTATTAGGTTTGCCCACCGCAGGTTCATGACATCGTGACCAAACGAACCGACTAAACCTCTTAAGACGTTCCGATCTCCCACGTCGATGAATTCGTCTGCGTCGAGAAAGAAACACCAATCGGCACCTTCTTTAAAGGCGCGACGAGCGAGCATGTCAGAGATTTCGCTTTGATGATAGCCTCGATGTTTAAAGCTAAACACCTCGATGTTGGCGCCGCTGTTGATGAAGCAGTCCGCTATCTCTCTTGACCCGTCCGTAGATTGATGATCTACAAGGAAAATCTTATCGAACAAACAGCTCAGTTGGATGAGAAACGTCGAATACAGATCTGCCTCATTCCGCACCATGCTCACAACATAGAGCTTCGGAGTGCTCATGGTGGAATTAACGACTTCCTTCAACGCCTCGTGATCCATGTCCCTCTTGCTCTCCCCATTGATACTTGATAGAGAACTAATGGACATCGATATAACTCCGTTCGCGATTTGGCCTGTAAGACAAGTGCGTAGGGTTTCGAAGGCAACTCACATTTATAAGGTTGTATGGCCACCACGCCCGTCCATTGCGAAGGCAGCAAACAATTGATCATGTTCTTCAGGAGTTAGCGGCACGACTGAAGTCGTGCCCCTCCGAAACAATGGCTAAAATCGAGTTTTTCAGCAGCCTGTTCAACCTCCAGCTCCGCGGTACGTCCACGGTGGCTTGCACGATCATCGTGTCCTGCGAGAGAGCACCGAGGTTGCGGAAAGTGACGCAAGGCGGCTGCTCTGGTTCAAGCGAGTCGTCGTCCAGATTCCCGACGTAACCTCTCTGAGTGGAATCCCCGATTGCAATAGGGCTGAAACTGCGCCACAGTGGCTCATCTCCAGCATTAGCAGGGAGGAAGCCATGCCTCAAAGAGGCACTCCGCCACTTGTCCCCATGTGGCCGCAACCGCAGGTTCGCGAACTGAACCAGAACCCCTATCCCTTCTTCCCATTTGATCCTCATTGGGGCGAGAAATTGCCGATGCTGGAATTTGAAACTTTCTGCGCCCTGCTGCGGCTGGCATGGGTATCGCCGCGTCCCTGCTATTTACCGGCAGACATTGAATCCCTGAACCAGCTACTGGAGCCCTACCGGCTGCGCGGCGGCACCAAGGTGACCGAGCGTGTGCTCGCCCACTTCACCGTGCATGCCAGGACGGGACTGCTTTACTTTCCTCCGCAACTGCGCGCCCTCAAGCGGCTGGTGGCAGGCGAGAACATGTACGCGCTGCTCTGGGACGAAGGCAAACAGGTTTGACCGGATTGCCTTCTTAAGTTCGGAGGCTCAAAACTGCGGTTTGGCCGACACTGAGGTTAGCAACCAAGGGTAGAAGCGCGAAATCAAGGATGGAAAAATCCCTAGCGTTCGTCCCATTCCCGCAAATCCAAGCATAATTTTCTCCAAACGGGAACCCGGTACTTCATACCTCGCATCTGATACCTGATACCTGATACCGATACCTGCTACAGGCGGACAGTATTGCTACACGGAAGGCATACACCTCGTTTTACTGTTGTGATAAGTTTCTGGGTTCTGGGGAGGCTACGTGTTACAAGGGGGGCAGCGACTGCGCCTGCTAAGGGAGCAGCTCGGCTTGACAATCCGCGCGGTGGAAGCGTTCAGCGCCCGTATTGCAGCCAAACATGGCAATGACAACTACTGGATACCGCTGAGCCGCCTGTCGGAGATAGAAACCAAGGGTGTCTTGCCAAGTGCTTACCGGTTTTATTCCTTGTCTGTCATTTACCGGCGCGATCTGCGCGAATTGTTAAGCTGGTATGGGTTGGACGTGAACCAAACTGCCGCTGACTGGAGCCTGGTGGAGTTGCCTAAATCGCATGTTGTGGAGCAATTGGAGTCCGCCACCGCAGTCAAGTTTCCCGTCCGTTTGGATCCAACATTCGACCTTCGCCACACCGCCAGCCTGGGTCCGCTGATCAAGCAATGGGGCGTGGTGCCGCTGTCGTCCCTGGCACAGTTCGCCAACCCTAATTACACCTACGGTTATATCGGCACGGAAGATTGGACTATGTATCCGATCGTGCCACCGGGCTCTTTCGTGCAGATTGATGAGGACAGGAACAAGGTTGTGGAACGAGTTTGGCGCTCAGAGTATGAGCGGCCAATCTATTTCGTGGAGACCAGGGCCGGATGGAAGTGCTGCTGGTGCTCAATAGAGAACGGACATATTACTTTGCAGCCGCACCCGCTGTCGCCCGAACCGGTGCGGATCTTCCGCCATCCACAGGAGGCGGAAGTAATTGGTGAAGTTATCGGCGTGGCCATGCGCCTAGGTGAAAGGCGCACGCCGCAATCGGGTGAAAAGGGCTGATCGGCCGGAAGAAAGTTTTTCTGCGCTCGGACTGGCGAATGTTCCGCAAACGAAACAAAATCGCTTGGAATGACATGCCTGATCGCCCGCGGACTGCTTCGTCACTAGCGAAGCTCCGTGATACAAGCTCGCCTTGCCATCGTTTCTTAGCGAAAGAAAATAATGAGCTTCGCGTGCAGCGAACAAAAACGGCGATCTCTCCTGACGCGCCGCCAACAGCACCGTTGTTCCATAAGCGTAACAAAATACAGAATTTAGTGGGAAAAGCAAAGCCCGAACTAGGCTCCGGACACGGCAACTGGCCGTCCTGGAGCTTCTGTGAAAATCCGTTTGACCCTGGCCCTTCTGGTTGTTCTCGGCATTGGCACATCCGTTTACTTCACCCACAATGCTCAGTTGATCAACACGCCGACCGCTGCCCTGTGTTGCGACGGTATTCCCAGGTAGGTGCTTCTCCCGACCCACCAATGATTGCGCCTTGGGGCCATCTGCCCGTCCCGGAAGGTGGCCCATGACGCTCTCCACGCACCCTCTGCTTGTTAGTCTCTGGATCGCTACCATGCTGGTCCGGGGCTATCTCCTTGCATTGCTCGTTGGGAGAAAAGCGTACCGGGAGTATCCCGCATTCACCGCATTTACTGCATTCCTGACGGTTGAATCCCTGGCGATGTTTTACATCGGGCATTATGCGATGTCGCTATATACAACTATGGCCTGGGCAGCTTACGGGCCGCAGTTGGTGTTTGTGATTATGGTCGTTATGGAAGTGTTCCATGTCGTGTTTTATCCATTAAAGACTCTGCCCAAGGGAACACTGGCTCATTTCCTGGTAGCCACGATCACGGTTGCCGCGGTGGCGGTTGGATTTGCCGTCTGGAGTCCGGGGGCACAGCCTACAGCATGGATGACATTCGCGCGCGCGATGGACCAGGCCACAGCACAGGTGGTATGCGGCATATTCGCGTTTATTGCGTTGTTCTCCGGCTATTTCGGTATTCCCTGGCGGCATCGAGTATATGGGATCGGGATCGGATTCCTCTTTTACCTTGCCGTGGATGTGGCGGTTACAACCGTGGTGGCGCAATACAGCCTGCCGCAATACAGCGCTGTCTGGCTCCTGGACATGCTTGCTTTTCTGGTAGCCAATGTAATCTGGACCTATTACTTTGCGACTGCCGAGGTGCCCCGGGTTGTTCCAACAATAGAACAATTGAACCGCGTACATGCTGCGCTTGGCCGGATTGCTGTACATTTGAATCCGCAATGGCAGGATCGGCATTGGGACTTACAAAGCCACTCTGACCTTTCACCGGCATGCGGCCTTGGACCCCGCAATGCAGCCGATCCTGAGCCGATGGTTGTGTCAGTGAAAGATGTGAGTCATGTTTGACGACAAGCGGATCAACGTTACTTCGCTGGAGCAATTGATCTCCAGCCTTGAACATATCGAAGAGATGCAGTTCCACTCCGACATCCGCGCCAACGTGCGTTGCGAGTTGAAGCGCATGCGAAGAAACATCTCCGCCGTGCTTTCGTTCGTTTCGCAGTCTTCGCGTGGCGAGGTGAAGGATGACAACGGCGAGCTTCGCCGTGCGCTGGATGAAGTCCGGCGACAGTGCCTGGCGATCAATGGAATGATTACGAAGTGCCTGATCCTGCAGTATTCGCCAAGCCTCAAGCTGTCGATGAAATACAGCTCCCGTGTGCTGGCTAGCTATGAAGACATGGTGCGGATGGCGCGGCAGATGTGCCAGATCGCGGCGCCGCAATTCACCGAGGCCCTGGCCAAGGCTTTGTAATCCGCTAACCCCAAAACGCGGCTCAATGCGGAGCATCTTCTCTGGGCGGGGACACCATAATCGGCGAGATTGTGGACCTCAGTTCGATGAAGGGACGCTCGCGTCGGAACTGATGGCCGGCAAGGTTACGCAAAAAATGGACCCGCCGTCCGGCGCCGGACACGCTGAGATGGAGCCGCCGTGGGACCCAATAATGGAGCGGCAAATGCTCAGGCCCAGACCGGCAGCACCATGTTTGCTGGCAAAGAAGGGTTCAAAGATGCGCTCGCGGTCCTCGGCCGGGATGCCGCAACCGTCGTCCTGGAAAGTGCACCAGACCGTCTTCTCGGAATAGCCAATGCAGATGCGGATAGCGCCGTGATCTCTGCCGCCGGACGTGCACGCCTGCTGAGCATGAACCAGCAGGTTCATGAAGACCTGCATCAGTTGTGCGCGATTGCCGATGATATTCGGAATGTCCTCGCCGCCCACCACACTGACAGAAACGCGGCTGGCGCGCAGGGAATGGCGGCGCAGGGCGACCGTGCGGTGAATCAGTTCTGCGAGGTTGAGGCTGGCCATGGCGTCCGCTGCCGGCGAGAACAGCAGCAGATTTTGTACGATTTCGCACGCGCGGCGGGTCTGGGAGTCCAGCAGCTCCAGCTTCGGGTCAACCGACGCCGGTAAGTTCGCTTCTTTTAGCAATTCGCAGGCGCCCAAGATAGCGGTCAGCGGATTGTTCAACTCGTACGAGAAGCCTTCGATCATGCGCCCGACCGCCACCATGCGCTCGCCGGCAATCAACTGCTGCTCCATCAGGCGTTCATCGGTGACATCCCGGAGCGAAGCGATTACGCCCTCAATCTGTTGTTCCTGGTTCTGTAGCGCGGTCGCGTGCACCAGCACGGTCCGCCAGGCGCCGTCGTCGCCGCGGCGGACATGAAGCTCGCGGGTGAAGACGCTTCCCGCTCGCGACAGGGAATCCTGCAGTAAGGTCTGCCACGCAAGTAAATCCTGAGGATCGAAGCAGTCGGCGGCAAGCGTGTTGAGCAGCGGCTCGGCGGCGCGACCGAACAGTGCCTGCCCGCGGCTGCTGAGGAAGGTGAACCGGCCCTGGCGGTCCAGGGTAACGAGGGCATCGGGCAGGCAAGCGATCATCTGCTCGCGCAGTTGCTGCTCACCGGCCAGCCGGCGCTCCATCTCGCGACGGCGGCTGATGTCGGTGAAAGTTCCGTAGTAACGGGCGGAGCCGCTGACATCAATCACCGGGGTGGCGCTGGCAATGCAAGCGGCGCGCGATCCGTCCTGGCGCACAACCGTGAGCTCCAGGTCCTGCACCGGCTCGTGGCGCCGCATGACATCGCGCAAGATGGACTGTTCGGGTTCGAGCACGATGTCCAGCAGACTGGAATCCAGCAGCGGCTGCTTTTCGCCGTTGCCGATCAGCGCGCTCATACTCTGGTTCAGATCAAGGAAACGCCCATCAGGGCGTGCTACCCAGATGGGCTCGTGCAGTGTCTCGAACAGGTTGGCGAACAGGGTTTCGCGTTCGCGGGCGACGGTGACATCGTCGGCGATCACAGTGATGGAGACAACCTCGCCATCCTGCAAGACGGGCTGCAGCGTGCATTGGAAGTAGTGCCACTGTCCGGTAGCAGCCACACACACCGGCACGACGCCTGACCAGTGGCGTGTTTCGAGGAAACGGGGGAGGGCAGCTTTGAGTGCTTCGGCTGAAGGTCCAGCGATGACATCGAAAATCGAGCTGCCGATGAGTTGGGGAAAGGGTCGCTCCAGAATTTCGCGGAATCGCTTATTAGCAGTCCGAATTTTGCCGTCGAGAGAAAGCGTGAATACGGCCACGCCGAAGCTGTCAATCAGGTCGCGGAAACTTTCGCGCGAGGCCTTGATGGTTTCCAGCAGCCTTTCTGCTTTGTCCGATGCCAGCGCCTCTCCGTCCAACTGGAAGGCGCGTCCGCAGACCTTGGCAATTTCGCCGGCCCGGACGTACATCCTGACCACAATGATGCACACCACTACGAACAGGAAAACAGGGATTGCCTGGACGTGAACCGAGAGGTCCTGCACGGAATTCCAGGTGACACCGCCGAGGGCGGTCGTCACCGCCAGCAGCATGAGCAGGGCGGCGCGGATCAGTTTGGTGTCCGCCGCCAGGTCAACGTGCGATATGTCTTCTGCGGAAAGCGCAGAGTTGGGGGAGCGCATCCGGTCTCCTGTTGCATGTGGGCAAGCTATTCGAGTATCACAGCGCGAATGAGCTGCGCCAGCAGTGTTGTCCTTCCGCGCAAACTTTCGTAACCCCGCGCCGGTAGGGCTATTGGCAGCGTGCAGCGGAAGGACAGGGACGAAGGTAACTGCAGCCATCAGCATTCAGCTGCATCGCGGGGCGAGATAGAAATTGCGGGGATGACTTCAGTTTAGTTGCCCTGAAAATAACCGTGGCTTGGGAACCGGATGTAGCTGACACGGGCGTCATGCCGAGCGACGGAATCCGCAGCGAAGCGGAGGATCCGGGAGTCGAGTCATCTGCATTTGACTTTTGTGGACGGAAATGCAGATTCCTCGACTCCCTTCGGCCAAAAGCGGGCCTCCGGTCGCTCGGAATGACGCCATCCTGGTTGCCAATCACGACCGGCAGCCACTTTCATCTTTTCTGGATGGGGATTCACCCTATGCGACTGTGGTTAGAGCTATTCCGATTTTTCTGCTGCAACCGGAGTTGCCGCTACGGAATGGGAATTGCTTGCGGCCGGCCTCCGATTCGACATCTCACCCGCCGGACGGCCCATGGCCGCTATTCCGCGCTCGTCGAACTTGCCGAAGATCATCTTCCCGGCGGTGGTCTGCAGCACAGAAGTCACGGCGATCTCGATGGTCTTGCCGATCATCTTGCGCGCGTTGTCCACCACCACCATAGTGCCGTCGTCCAGATAGGCGACACCCTGGTTGTATTCCTTGCCTTCCTTCAGGATGAAGACCTTCATCAACTCACCCGGCAACACAATCGGCTTCAGCGAGTTCGCCAGTTCGTTGATGTTGAGCACCTCGACGCCCTGCAACTGCGCCACTTTGTTCAGGTTGAAGTCGTTGGTGATGATCTTGCCTTCGTAGTGCTTGGCCAGCTCGATCAGCTTCAGGTCCACCTCGCGAATGGCGGGGTAGTCGTCATCAACGATGAGCACTTGCAGCGTGGCAATCTTCTGGATTCGTTGCAGGATGTCCAGCCCGCGGCGCCCCCGGTTGCGTTTGAGCGAGTCGGCCGAGTCCGCCACCAGTTGCAGTTCGCGCAGCACGAAATTGGGGATAACGATGCAGCCGTCCAGAAACCCGGTTTCGGCAATATCGGCTATGCGGCCGTCAATGATCACGCTGGTGTCCAGAATCTTGTAGCTGCGCTTCATCTGCTTCTCGCTGCCAAAAACCCCGCCCATGGCAGAGAGGTCCAGCAGATCGCCCTTCTTAGCCCCGACCACCAGGCCAATGTAGGCCATCAGCAGCATGATCACGAGTTGCAGGAAGCGGGCGGTGTTGCTGTCCGGAACGGCGCTTCGGATCACCAGGCTGAACAGGTAGGCGCCCAGGATCCCGAGGATGCTACCGATGGCAGCCCCCATCAATCGCTTGAGGGTCACTTCGCGCAGGCGAATTTCGGCCAGGACCACCGCCCCGCCGATCACTGCCCCCGTCGCGCTCGCTGCCACCGAATTCAGTCCGAATGGATGCAGCCAGTATGAAGCAATCGCAACCAGTATTATGAATACAGTTCTTATAATAACGAGATCCAAGCCGGATCCTCCCTCCGGGCCCATGCTTGTTCCGGGGCTTTTTGCCCCCTATTCTCGAGGCAAAAAATACTCCGACTCAGCGTACAAAGAACAGCGGGCGTCGCGGGCCTGTGCCGCGCCGCTACGTATGAAGTTGGATGCTCGCCCGGTGTTTTCCAGCGTTATAAGGGTGAACAATTCTGCTTCGAAGTATACACCCCCGAACCAAAAACTCCTTCCCCATTCGGGGGCTTAGTTACGGTGGTTACGGTTATCAAGAACTACAACAACGGCCGTACGTTTTTCGTTGACGCCGGCTTCCGGCAGACGCATCTTGGGCACAGCGGGGGAGTTTGCCCGCTGACTTGGCGCCCGTTGCCGGCGCTACCAACGATATTAACCCATCTCAGGCGCTTGCAGTCTGAGAATAGAAAGGCCGGTGCTAGTCTCGGGGGAGAATGCCGCCGGCCTTTTGCGGAGTTTCGGGTTCAGGCCGTCTCCTATCCCAAACTTGCTTTTCCACGGCCTAGAGACGTAGCTTGCTACGTCTCTTCTGTTTTGTTTTCTTGTTTTTCCAGAGGGCTTCTTGCTGGCAACATAGGATTTAAGTCCGGCAACTGAGAACTGAGTACTGAGTACTGAGTACTGAAATGAAAGCGCTCGTTGCAACCCGTCATGGCGGGCCGGAAGTGCTTCGCGTCGAAGAACTGCCCAATCCTCAGCCTAAAACGGACGAAGTGCTGGTTCAGGTAGAGGCAGCTGGCATCAACTTTGCCGACTTGATGGCCATCTCCGGCCGCTATCCCGGCTCACCCCAGCCGCCCTTTGTTCCCGGCCGCGAGTTTGCCGGCTTCGTCGCCCCAAACCGCAACCAGCGTGTCATGGGCTACACCGAAACCGGGGCTTTTGCCGAGCAGGTGGCGGTTCCGCGACATCGCCTGTGGGCGTCGCCGGCCGGCTGGAGCCCGGCGCAGGCGGCGGCTTTCCCAGTGAATTATTTCACCGCCTATCTTGCCTATTGGAAGGCTGGTCTGCTGCCAAATGATCCCTTGCGTCCCAAACACCGCCGCCCGCGGGTGCTGATCCACGCTGTTGCCGGCGGCGTCGGCACGGCTGCCGTGCAGATTGGCAAGCTGCTCGACGTCGAGATGTATGGTACCTCCTCCTCGGACGGCAAACTGCAAGGCGCCTCTGCGCTCGGCCTCGACCACGGCATCAACTACACGCGCCAGGACTACGAACAACTCATCCGCGAGCACACCAACCGCGAAGGCGTGGACGCTGTCTTTGAAATGCTGGGCGGCGAGCACACCGGCAAGAGTATCCGCTGCCTGGGCTTTCTGGGACGGTGCATCCTTTACGGCACCGCCACCGGCAGGAAGCCGGAGTTCGACCCGCAGGCACTCTATGCGAAAGGCAACAGTGTGCATGGACTCTGGCTGAGCCCGCTTTCATCGCATCGTGAAGTCATCGAACCCGCTCTGGCCCAACTTACACAGTGGATCAGCGCAGGTAAGCTCCAGCCTGTCATCGGACACACATTTCCGCTGGATCAGGCAGCCGAAGGTTTCCGCCTGCTCGCGGAACGAAGAAACTTTGGGAAAGTAGTGCTGAAAGTCAGCCTCGGAAAAGACTAACCGCGGATTATGCGGATCAAATCGAATTCGCGTAAATCCGCGGTTCGGGGTCAGTACTTGGGCATACTGCGGTCCACGCGGTCGGCCCAGGCCAGAATTCCGCCTTTGAGGTTACGCACCTTTGTGAATCCTGCTTTGCGCAGGAAATCCACCGCTTTGGCGCTGCGTCCGCCCATCTTGCAATGGGCCACGATTTCGCGGCTGGAATCCAGCTCGTTCACCCGCTTGGGCAGCTCGCCCAGCGGGATCAGGTTTCCGCCCAAGTTGCAGATCTGGTATTCGTGCGGCTCGCGCACATCGAGAATATAAACGTCTTCGCCTCGGTCGAGCATCTGCTTGAGTTCTTCCACCTGGATTTCCGGGATTCCCGTTGTGCTCACAGCCGCTTCCTCTCCGCGTATGCCGCAGAACTGGTTGTAGTCAATCAGTTGAGTGATGGTGGGACGCGTGCCGCAAACCGGGCAGTCGGGATTCTTGCGCAGCCGCACCTCGCGGAACTTCATCGCCAGCGCGTCTACCAGCATCAGCCTTCCGATCAACGGCTCGCCCGAGCCGAGGATCAGCTTGATCGTCTCCGTTGCCTGGACCACGCCCAGCAGTCCGGGCAAGATTCCCAGCACTCCGCCCTCGGCGCACGACGGCACTAGTCCCGGCGGTGGCGGCTCCGGATACAGGCAGCGGTAGCACGGACCCTCTTTCGTTCCAAACACGCTGGCCTGACCTTCAAACCGGAAGATGGACGCGTACACATTCGGCTTCCCCGTAAGCACGCAGGCATCGTTGACCAGATAACGCGTAGGGAAATTGTCGGTGCCGTCCGCGATAACGTCGAATTCGCGAAAGATCTCCAGCGCGTTCCCGCTGGTGAGGCGGGTTTCAAACGGCTTTACGTTTACGAAAGGATTAATCGCGCCGATGGCCTCCGCCGCCGACTCCAGCTTCTTGCGTCCCACGTCCGCCGTCGTATGGATCACCTGGCGCTGGAGATTGGTAAAGTCCACAACGTCGTAGTCCACGATCCCCAGCGTCCCTACGCCTGCCGCCGCCAGATACAGCGCCAGCGGCGATCCCAATCCGCCCGCGCCAATGCACAGCACGCGCGCGGCCTTCAGCTTCTGCTGCCCCTCCATGCCTACCTCGGGCATGATCAGGTGGCGCGAGTAGCGCAGGATCTCTTCATTGCTCAGCGTGGTAGCGGTCGCAGTCGCATTACGAGGCAATGTGATAGCCATAACTGTGTACTCTTACTTTACGATTTCCGAATTACGATTTTCGATTTGAGCGTCATCGAGCCGGAGTTCGTACTCAGAATCGTAAATTGGAATTCGTAAATTCCTTCCCTCCTGCGATTGACGGCACGATGGACAGCGTGTCTTCCTCGCGCACGGGAGTGTTTTCCTTGTCCAGGTAACGTATATCCTCGTCGTTAAGATATACGTTGACGAAGGCTCGCAGCCTGCCATCCTCGCTGTAAAGGTGCTTGCGCAGTTCGGGATTCTGCGCCGTAAGCGCCTGCAAAGCTTCGCCGACGGTCCTGGCCGGCACATCCACGGCGGCCTTTTTCTGAGCGTACTGCCGCAACGGCGTGGGAATAATGATTTTCATAGAAATCTCAGATGCCCCTTACTTCGGCTTGGATTCAGAGCATCGTACTCGGAATAGTAAGCGGCGATAGTCCCTTCCTGTATCGTAACGCGGCTTTCTGTATCGTGGTGTACCTTGACGCGACTTCCTGACTCCGTGACACGATACAACCGAGCAGCCCTGATTTGTCATTCCGTCGCGTAGCGAGGAATCCCTATTCCCGCCTCAAGCCAAATGGGGTAGGGACTGCAGCCCGAACAAACATCTGGGAATCACTGAATAAGTCCTGAGGACGACATTTGTGCGAGCCCAGCGCGTAAAGGATGGTCCGCCTACCCCACCACCTCGATAGGCTCGTCTTCAAACCGCTTTTCTTCTTCGCCACTGCCGGCCAGCAGGAACGCGTTGGTGCTGTCCGCCTGGCCCTTGTTGACGCTGGTGATCACATAGGAACAGCCCAGCCAGTGCGCCTCCGCAAGATCGGTTTGCGACCAGCGCGCCGGGTGGTCAGGATGGGAATGATAGAAACCGACGATGTCCCGCGCGCGCTCACGCGCCAGCCGCTGGATGCGTACCAACTCTCGCGGGTCAATATTGTAACGATCTTCCGGACGGTCGCTGCGCGTGTTGCCGCACCGCACCACCTCGGTGACAATCCGTTCGCCGTTACCGCTGCTGTCGCCCAGCAGCACTCCGCAGCATTCGTACGGATACGTTTCCTCCCCGTGACGCCGCAAGGCTTCAAACTCCGCTTTGCCGATCTTCAACACAGCAGAAAAATTTGTAATTGGTAATTTGTAATTTGCAAAGCCTGTAATTCCCCGACAACCTCGACGTCTTTACTCTGCAAATTACCACTTACACGTCTTCCCAAAACCTTTCGCTCAAATACTTGTCGCCGGAATCCGGAAATACGGTCACGATAACCGCATCGTCCCGCCGATTCTTTTCGGCGGCGATCCGCCCGGCTACCTCGATGCAGCCGGCCAGCGCAGCCCCGCTGGAGACGCCAGCCAGCAGTCCTTCTTCCCGCGCCAGCCGCCGCACCTGTTCGTACGCCATTTCTGTCGAAATCTCCAGGTTCTCGTCCGCCAGCGTGGGATCGTAAATCTGGGGCACGATGGCGCTTGGCATATGCTTGGCCCCTTCAATCCCATGAAACGGCGAGCTCGGCTGCAGCGAAATGCAGCGGATCTGCGGATTAAATTCCTTCAGCCGCCGGGCGGTACCGATGAACGTCCCGCTGGTGCCCAGAACGGCGACGAAGTGCGTGATGCGCTCCTCGGTCTGCTCCCAGATTTCCCTAGCGGTGCCGTAGTAGTGCGCGTGCCAGTTGGCTGGATTCGAATACTGGTCGGCGTAGAAATATCGTCCCGGCTCGGCTGCCGCCAACTCCCGCGCCTTCAGGATCGCGCCGTCGGAACCCTCGGCCGGATCGGTATAGAGGATGTCCGCGCCGTAGGCATGTAGGATGCGTTTGCGCTCCACAGAAACATTGGACGGCATGCATAGGGCGACCTTGAATCCCTGGGCCGCGCCGATCATCGCGTAAGCGATTCCCGTGTTGCCGCTGGTCGAATCCAGCAGCACATGGTGAGGGACAAATTTCCCGCTGCGCCGCCCTTCAGCGACAATGGCTGCGGCAGCGCGGTCCTTGACCGACCCGCCCGGGTTAAACCATTCCGCCTTGGCCAGCACCTGCACTCCCTTGAATTCGGCGCTGACACGGTGCAGGCGCAACAGTGGTGTGTTCCCGATCCGGTCCAACACCCACTCGCCCAGCGGTCGCGGGGTCAGCATGATTTTGGCCTCTGGTCGTCCCATGCGTAGTTTCATTGGATGAATGCAGCCGGTTGCCGGAATCAGCGATGTATGCGAAATTTGTCCGGCTGCCCTGAATGGTCGGCCCCATCCATTGGTACATTGTTCCTTCGTGGCCCGGGTTGCCGGACAGGAAAGGCAACACGATAATCAAAACGGTGTATCGTAACGGGCACGGCTCTGGTGGACGCGCTGGATTAGAACCGCCCTGCAGCCGAGAAGGCAGTCCCGCAAGGACGCATGCTGGAAGGGACGGCACGGTTCCACCAAAGATTTGTAGGTAATTTCTACGCATTCATAAGCAGGAGACATGGCCAAGCAAAAGGCACGTACATACGATGAAGCCCTCAACTGGTTTCGCGATCACGGGTTTGATCTGCTGGACGCACCCGGCACTCCCAACCGCGTATTCCTGAAGAAACTGAACTGTTCCGCCGCTATTCAAAAGACAGACAAAGACGGCGTGACTATCTTCGCCTACCCCGGCTACCTGGTCGGCGGAGAAATCTCCAAGCTCGTCAATCGCGGATACCAGCAGTTCCTCAAGACCACCAAGACCGAGCTCCCCGCGACCGCCGACAAGCTCAAAGCCCTGCACACCTTCACCGAGGAACTGAAGGAAGGCTTGGGACTGCAAAGCCTGTATAACGAATCCCTGGGAACCGTGTCGGAAGGCTACGTCTACGATCGCCTTAACGGCCGCGATCAGCCGGTCGCGAAACGCACAAAGCGCCCCTGGGAAAAAGATCAGGCGCCCGCCGGCTCCAAGAAGCCGGCGTAGCCATCGGTGAATCGGGTCATCGGGGGATCGTAACCCTCCTTCGCGTCGCGGCCAAAGACAGGCCGCTCGCCTTTGCGCGCTCTGCACTCAAGCGTTCCCGACGGCTCGCTCCGCCTGCGCCCAGTTCACCGCCGACACATGCACCGGCTGCGACTTGCCTTTGACTTTCAACGGCGGCAGCACGCTCAACCCAAACTCCGAGCCCAGCTCTATGGCCGTGGACTCGCTGATCAATATCTGTCCCCCGGCGGCATTCGCCATCAGCCGCGCCGAGGTATTCACCGCATCGCCGACATCATTCCGAGCATTCGCCCGGCGAACCCAAGGACTTCCGATCGCCAGCACAGTTTTTCGGGAAGACGGAAACACCGGTTCTACCCTGCGCCAATTTTTCCAACTTGAAACCAGAAACGGGAAACGGGAAACTGGAAGCTATGCTCGCCCCATACGCGGTGCGACCGGAGCAGTCACGCGGACGGCGGTACCCCGAATCGCCGCATGCTTACCGCAGTGACTTTCAGCGCGATCGCGACCGCATCATTCATGCGCGCGCCTTCCGCCGCCTGGAAAACAAGACCCAGGTTTTCACGCGCCGCTATTCCGACCACTTCCGCAATCGCCTGACGCACACCATCGAAGTGGCGCAGATTTCCCGCACCATCGCGGCGCAGCTCGGACTCAACAGCGACCTGGTGGAAGCCCTCGCGCTGGCGCACGACATCGGCCACCCGCCTTTTGGCCATGCCGGCGAGAAGGCGCTGGACGCGGTCATGCGCGCGCACGGCAGCTTTTTCGATCACAACCTGCACGCCCTACGCATCGTCGAGGATTTCGAACGACGCTATGTAGCGTTCCCCGGCTTAAACCTCACCTTCGAAGTGCGCGAAGGTATCATCAAACATTCACGCGACTACAGCGGCGCTGAATTCCCCGGCCTCACGGAATACGCGTTGGACCTGCTGCCACCGCTGGAGGCGCAGTTGATTGATCTCACGGATGAGATCGCCTACAACACCGCCGACCTGGACGACGGTTACGAAGCGCGCATTCTGAATGTGGAACAGATATGCGCGGGAGTCCCGGTCTTCAAACGCTTTTACGCTGAGGTGGAAGCGGACCACGCCGGCGCCCCGGAACAGTTGAAGTTCAATGAGGCGCTCAAGGCAATGTTCAATCGCATGGTCGGCGACTTGATTTCCAACACCGCCGCGCGCCTGCGTGGCTCGGGCGTCTCCGCGCTGGACGATGTCCGCCGCTATGGCCAGCGTCTGGCCGCATTTAGCGACGAAGTTGATGCCGAACGGCAACAGGTCAAATCATTCCTTTACGAGCACCTCTACTACAGCGCACCACTGCTCCCAGAAAAGCGGAGGGCCGAACGCGTTGTTACCACGCTCTTCGAATACTGGATGCAACGGCCCGAAACCCTTCCCGCCAGCTATCGCGAAAAACACGACCAGGAACCGCCCGAACGCCTGGTCTGCGACTACATCGCCGGCATGACCGACAACTTCATCCTGGAGCAGCACCGCCGCCTCTGCGGCCGCGATAGCCGCGTTGCGGAAAGGTGAAATTCCAGATTCGTGTTCTGCTGAAAAACTCAAACAGCTTGTCAAACTGAGCGAGCGCGCCGGGTTTGGCGCGCGAGTCGAAGGATCTTGTGGTTTCCTGGAGCAGGAAGTGTGATTCCGGTCGTCTACCGTCTGCGCCGTTCGGGGTGGCGACGGTTTATGCGGATGGCGAACATATTATCGTCGGCGCGGGCCAGCGTTTTCTCCAGTCGTTCGGCGCCATTGCGCGTGGCCCAGCCCAGCGAGAATGGAACTGGCGCGTGTTCCATCCCGGCTTGCTGAACGCGCCGGGCGGCAGCCTCGGTGATGGCGGCGTTGGCGCCGAACAGCAGGATGGCAAATTCATCGCCTCCCATGCGCACCACACCTTCTTCGGCGCGCACATGTCTCATCAGGAGCCGGCTCAGCTTCACCAGCGCTTCATCTCCCGCCTTGTGGCCATAGCGGTCGTTGTAGAGCTTGAAGTGGTCCACATCAATGACCAGGCATCCCCAGCCCGCCTTCTGCGCCCGCTTTTCGAAATCGGTAAGATAACGGCGATTGAAGCAGCCGGTCAGCGGGTCGCGAATGCTCTGCTGCCGCAGCCGGTTTTCCAGCTCTTTGCGCTCCGTGATGTCGACCAGCACACCGCGATAAATCACCTGGTTGGAACACGGATCCTGCGAACGGTACACGGTGTCCAGCACTGTCCGCACCTGCCCGTCGCGCCGGCGAATCTGAAATTCAAAATTGCGCAACGAGCCGCGCCGCTCAAGCAGTTCCATCTCCTTTGCGCGCAGCGCCGGATCTACCATCAGGTCTTCGGCGCGCAACGAGCGCAGCTCTTCCAGTGATTTGACTCCAAGGATTTTCAGCAGGGCAGGGTTGGCGTCCACGATCTCGCCGGCAGGAGTCGTGGCATAGATCCCTTCCGGAAACTGGCGTACCAATTCCCGCAGCACCTCGGGATCTTCAAAGCCGGACCGGGTCTCCAGAACCTGATCTTTTTTCGTGACGCCCATGCGCCCTCGATCGGGAGAGGGAGCCAATAACGCTCAGTATTGAACAGCACTTATGAATAGTCCCGCACTAAGTTGCATAGATGCAGCAAAAATTGTGCCTAATATTCCTGAAAAAGGAGATTCCCAAAGCGGGATTCCGGCGCACGCACACCGCGCCTGCGCCAGCTTCCGCCTGTTTTTGGGGTACAAACGACTTCTTGGGTTTGGCGGACAAACCGACTCCTTGGGGCCTCGGACGGAAATGCCTGGATACGGAGCACGTCCCAAAGTACTTACAAATTTACCGCTGCCAGCTCTTTCCTACCCACTTCCATTTCCCCTGAAAAATTCCCTCTCGTGGAATCAGTAAGTTACAACGCGTTCTAGGGCCGCGAGTTTGGCATCCGAGTTGTAATGACTCTATCCGGAGCGCGTCCGGTACTAACCCTAAGCGTCACGTCACCACCAACGTGAACTGCATCCGACCGAGCTCCCCATTTTGTACAAGTCTGTACCCAAGCGCTGAACCCAGGGGCGCCTTGGTTACCCGGGAGGAATTCGCATGACGCACCGTTTTTGGATTGCGCTGCCGCTGGCAGCCGCCCTCATGGCGCCAGCCATGGCGCAAACTAACAGCACCCCCGATCAGAACGAACCCGCAGCCAGTTCGAGCCAGACTGAAACCCAGCAGAACACCCAGCAGGCTCCTGCGGCCCAGCCGGCCCAGACCACAACCGCTCAGCCCAGCACGGACCAGGGACTGAGCGCCCGTCAGCCGCTTACGCAGGAGCGGCATGAAGGCTTCTGGGGCAAGATCAATCCCTTCGCGCGCAAGAAGTACGTGCAGCGTCAAGTGCAGCCCATCCGTGACCGCGTCAACGAACTTGATGAACTCACGGCCGCCAACGCCAGGATGATCCGCGACGTGGACGCGCGCGCTACGGAAGGAATTCGCCTCGCATCGGCCAAGGCGAACGAAGCTGACCAGCACGCGATCGAGGCCACCAATCGGGCCCAGATGGCCAACCAGACTGCCCAGCAGGCCAGCACGCGGCTGAACACGGTCGAGCAGGTCGTGGGCAACATTGATCAGTATCAGGCCACATCGCAAACCGAAATCCGCTTCCGTCCGGGACAGGTGGCCCTCAGCAAGAAGGCCAAGGCGGCCCTGGATGAAATGGCTGAGCCGCTCAAGGACCAGCGGGGATACATTATCGAAGTACAGGGCTTTTCTGCCGGTCATGGCCGGGCAGCAGTGGAGAATTCGCAGCACATGGCCCAGTCCGTTGTCCGCTACCTTGTGCTGAACCACGAGATACCCGTCTATCGCATCTATCTGCTGGGCATGGGCAATGCTCCCGTTCCGGCGACCACCTCCGGCGCCAAGCCCCGCCGCACCACTGGCGGCCGCGTGGAAATCAGCCTGTTGAAGAACAATGTTGACCAGCTTGCTTCCTTTGCCGCGGCTCCCAGCGAAGCGGCCCCGGCGGCTACCACGGGATCGCAGGGCGGAGTGAGTGGTACCACCGCTGCTCCGGCGCAGACCCAGCCGCAGCCGCAGTATCAGCAGCCGGCGCCACAGCCCCGGCAGTGGAATGCGCAGCCGTCGTCCAACATGAGTCCGCAGCCGGCGCCCATGACCGCACCGCCTGCGTATCCCCCGGCGCAGCCGCAGACGCAGCCGTCACCGACGCCGCAGCAATAAATTTTCCCTGATGTACCTCAATCCCCAGGCCCCTCGTGAGTGCGAGGGGCCCTTTTTTAGACGTAGTCTTATATGAGATGTAGTTTTGTGTGTGAGACCCTTTGTGTCATGACGAGGAGGGCACAGCCCGCCCGAGGAGGCATCTGTTTTTTTGTGCTTTAGAACCCGCGCGCGGGTGCCCCACGCTTGCGCCGTTCTTTTCGGCGGCAGGGCAGGAAAAGAGCCACGCCGGCTTGGCGGAGATACACAGCGCGGGGCACGAAAATTCGTAAATCGTAATTCGTAAATCGTAAATCGAATGAGTGGCTTTAGAATTCTGAAATCTTGCTGAGACCTGCCCCATGGAGCCGCTGTCATATTCCGTCTACGACTCTCCCATCGGTTTGCTGACAATCGTGGTGTCCCCCGAGGGCCTGCTGCGCCTCGGCTTGCCTCTGCCGGACGCACGCCCAAACTTGCCTGAAGACCTCCAAGGAGTACCAGATTCGCAGCACAACACGCTGCCAATCCAGACAGAACTTGAAGAATATTTTGCCGGACAGCGGCGCGAATTCAGTTTCCCTCTCGATCTGCGTGGCACGGAGTTCCAAATGCGCTGCTGGCACGCGCTGTTGGAGATCCCTTACGGACGGACGCGCACTTACGCCGACATTGCGCGCGCAGTCGGGTGCCCTCGCGGCTTCCGCGCGGTTGGCATGGCAAACCATGACAATCCCATACCCATTGTGGTGCCCTGCCATCGTGTAATTGCGTCAGACGGGACGCTGGGAGGCTACGGCGGCGGCCTTGCGATGAAGCGCAAACTGCTGGAACTGGAACGCGGCAATAATCAGTAGCGCCGGCGTCCTCGCCGGCAGTCCGGCGGGCTTCGAGCGCCAGGGGGGTGTTCTATTTTTCCCGGCAATTATTAAACGCACAACCGCGGGGTTGCCCCACCCTTGTCGCTCGCGTCTTTCGAGCGACAGGGTGGGGATTTCCCTTCAGAGCCAACAAACACGAACTAACTCACCGATCCGAACTCGGCCGTTCTGTCTGCGACGGCTTCTCCGTTCCCATCGTGCCGGCGTCCATGCCAGGAGTCTCGCTCGGTTTCATCCCTGGCATGGATTTGCTCTGACCGCGTCCCATCACGGTGATCCGGTCCACCACCCGCCGGTTACCCGCATACGACTGCGCGATGCGCCGCGCCGTTTGCTTCTCCTTGCCGGTAGCGACGGTGCCGCTCAACTCGATTTCCGAATCGCTGACATTCGCGCTGACGTTGTCGTTGGCGAGCGTCGGCTCTTTTTGCAGGGCGTTATTGATCTGGGTCTGTAGCGAGCTTGTCTCTGCGGCATTCGCGGACACGCCGGGCGCACTCTGCTCCGCGCCGCTGGACACCGGACCGCCAGCCTGACGTGCCGGTGCGGTTCCAGTGCTGGGGCCCGTTGCGGCCGCCCCGCTTGCACCGCCCGTGCTTGCGCCGGCATTCGCGCCCATGCTGGCCGCCGGTGCAACCGTCATCTTGTTGACCACCGTTCTCCCGGACGCCCCTGACTGCGCAACCGCCACCACTTGCTTCATGGCCGTCTCGTCTGGAACGGACCCGTTCAGGATGACGTAGCTGTCGGTGACATCAACCGCCACATCTCCGGCCGCGGCGGGGTTGCTCGCCCGAAGATCGTTTTGGATGCGGTTCTGCACTTTCAGATCTGACGGCGACCCGATTGAGTCATTCGCCACAGACGGTGCGGTAGCCCCAGGCGTTGACTGGGTCTGGCCGAGAGCACCCGCGTTGGTAGGCTGACCCGCACCCGTTCCGCTGCTTGCTGTGGTAGCGGGAGCAGATCCCAAACTCGTATTCGCACCCGACGGACTGGTGTTGCTCGACGCCCCCGGCGGGAGTGTTGACCCCATATTTGCCGCGGTCGCGTTGACACTCAGCTTCGTTTTCACATCGCGAACGCCGGGCACCGACTCGGCCAGCCGCCTTGCTTCCTTGCGATCTTCCTTCCGCGCTACCACACCCGTCAGTTGGGCGACTCCATCTTTTACGTGCACCTTCACCCGCGTCATTTCCGGGCGGGTGGCCAGCTGCTCCTGAATTTGCCGCTCCAGCGTCTGGTCGTCAACTTTGACCTGTTTGCGCATTTCGTCGCTGGTAGTCCGCTCGTCCGTGCCCAGTGGCCCCTGCTGCCCTGGGTAATGCCCCGGATACCCAGGATACTGCTGGCCCATGCCCGGCATCCCTCGAGGCCGCATTTGTGCGCCCGCGAAGGCCGCGGCCAGTAGCAGCGCCAACAACGACGTATACAGATAATGCTTCTTCATAAGGTGAGCTCTCCCTCTGTTAAGTTGCGACTTCGTAGCGCCGGGTTTTCAGGATGTGGGGTATGGCCGCCTCGGCGGTTACGTTAACGTGTTGCCGGCGTACGACTTTCGCAGACGAAGGAACGCGAAATGAACGGAGAATCGCTCTCAGACTCTCAAGGATGCGGGCAACTACGATCATGCTGCCAACTGGGGCGAGTTATTTATATTTACACTTGAGCGCAATCTACTCGCAGCCCGCACATCTGCGGTTGAAGCCGCCCTTGAGCGCCGTTAAACTGGAACAGACCACTGCCGGTGGCTACGCCCCATGCACGTGCATGTCTCCCATACCGGCCATGAGCAAGACCGGCAACGAACCTCCAAAGTTCTTCGTATTTCCCTGATCGTTACCTTGATCTACATCGCCCTGCTGGTCATCGCTGGGATAAAAGCGGGCAGCTTGGCGCTGCTTTCCGAGGCTGGACATAACGTCTCGGATTTCCTGGCCCTGGCGCTTTCGTTGTTTGCGGTCTACATGGAATCGCGGGCGCCGACACGGACGAAAACCTTCGGCTACGATCGCGCCGGCGTGCTGGCCGCATTCATCAACTCGATTACCCTTGTTGGCATAGCCTTCTATATCTTCTACGAAGCTTTCGACCGCCTGTATCAGCCCGTCCAAGTGCGTCCGGGCGTGATGATAGGAGTAGCGGCCGGTGGCGTGGTCATGAACGGCGTCATTGCGTTGATGGTGTGGCGGGCAGACAGCCAGGACCTCAACCTGCGCAGCGTGCTGCTGCACGAACTGGGGGACACACTCTCGACGGCGGCAGTCATAGTCGGAGGCGGGGCCATCATGTATACCGGGCAGCACTGGATTGACTCGGCGTTGTCGTTCGGCATTGGTGCCCTTATCCTATGGTCTTCCTTCGGCATCATCCGCGAGACCCTGAACATACTCCTGGAAGGCACACCGCGCGGCATGGAGATGCAGCACATCCACGACGCCATCGCGCAAGTCGAAGGCGTCAACGACGTTCACGACTTGCACGTCTGGAGCCTGGGCTCGCGCACCCACGCGCTTTCCTGCCATATCCGGATTCCCGACATTCCGCCCTCAGCCAGTGAACGCATCTTGCGCGATGTGCAGGAAACCTTGGCCTCGCTCCACATCCACCACACCACCATTCAGTTCGAACACGAGGTCTGCGAGTTCGGCTGCGTCATGCCCATCCTCGAGCGCCGCCGCAAACCGCGGTAGGAGATGCAGCAGCAAGCGAATACCCTATGAATCCCGCCCTTGTCGCTCGCGCCTTTCGAGCCACAGGGTGGGGAAGGACTTTGCGGACAGTCCCCTTCGTCATTACGGGCCGCACCCCTCGCGCCCCGCTTTTTGGCGCAGAGACGGAAAAAACGCCGGTTTCCCGGAGATGCAGCGCGGGCGCCCTCGCCCGCGTCACTTCGTAAATCGTAATTCGTAAATCGAAACTTCCCGGATACTGTCCATCAGCAACTGCTTGCCCTACATCCCGGAATGCGAAGCATGAGAAAATCTTGCTGCTCGATCAGGAGGAATGCGTGCGCTTTGCTATTGCTCTCGTACTATTCGCTCTCATAGTTCTCGCTGCCTGCAACACACCAGTGCCGCAGCCGCAGCCGAAAAGCGCTGCTTCGCCGGCAGCCTCCCCATCCTCCGGCAAAATGACGCTGGTCACTGATCCCGATCCGCCGAAGGCGAACAAGCCGGTTAAATTCCGGGTCAAGATCACCGACCTCGCCGGCAATCCGGTAACCGCCGCGCAGGTGAAGGCTTCCCTGGTGATGCCGATGATGGACATGGGCAAGAATGAAGTCATCCTCGCCGGCCAAGGCAACGGCGAATATGAAGGGACCGGCAGGTTCACGATGGTTGGTCCGTGGAACGTCATCGTCACGGCCAACGCCAACGGGACTAAACACGAGCAGAAGTTCGATCTCGCCGTTCGAGAGTAGCGCCGGCAGTCGCGCGGGCGGCCTCGCCGCGCAACCGCCTCAACGATAAATAGCCCGATCACCCGATCTGGTCATGCTGTCTTCGGCAACTGCTGCCGTTCGTAGATTTCTCTCACCCGCTCCAGCGTATCAATCTCATCCCGCGGCTTGTCGCGCCGCAATCGCAGGATACGCGGGAAGCGCAACGCGTATCCGCTGTTGTGGCGGTCGGAGCGCATCACCGCGTTGAACGCGACTTCCAGCACAATCTGCGGTTCCACTTCCAGCATCAGACCGTGTTCTGCAACCGTGTGCGCGAGGAACCACTCTGTGAGTTCGGCAATTTCGCGGTCCGTCAGGCCGGAGTACGCCTTTCCGATATTCACCAGCCCCTCGCCGCTGCGCACCGCAAAGGTGTAGTCGCTCAGCACGCTAATGCGTTTTCCATGACCATATTCGACGGCGGTGACCACTACATCCAGTGTAGCCAGCTCGCGTTTCAGCTTCAGCCATGAGCGGCCGCGCCTTCCGGGCGTATAAACCGACTTCGGATCTTTGATCATCAGGCCCTCGTTGCCCCGAGCCTGGGCGCGGGTGAAAAGCTGCTCCAGATGTGCCACCGAATCTGCCCGCAGCGCCGGCGCGCGGATCACGGCAACGCCCGCTTCCTCGTGTTCCTTCTGCGGGGGCAGCTCATGACCAGCATCTGCGCTGGGAGAAACCACTGCGGGTTCGAATACCAGACGTCCCTGCACGTCGCGGGTGCGCAGCCTGGCTGCCCTGCTGGCGCCGCGGACATGGTGCGCTGCGGCAGCAAATAGCTCATCCAGAATGGCGTCGCGCTGGCGCAGCGGCAGATCAATGGTCAGCTCCCCACGCGCGTAAAGCACATCGAATACGATGTACGCGACGGGCACGCTGCGCATCATTGCCGCCGTGACCTTCTTCCGTCCCAATCGCTTCTGCAACTCGGAAAACGGCAGCGCATGCGCGTTTCCCGGCTCGAAGTTCCAGGCCAGGATTTCGCCATCCAGAATCACGTCTTCGCTGAACGCCGCCAGTGGCTCCACCAGGTCGGGGAAAGACTTCGTCACTTCATCCAGAGTGCGTGAGAAAATGCGCACCCGTCCGCCGCTGATATGTGCTTGGGCGCGGATGCCGTCGTACTTGTCCTCCACCTGGGCATGGTGGAAGAAATCGAAGGCTTCATTCGCGCTTTCTACCGGGCTGGCGAGCATGAACCCGAGAGGATGAAACATCCGCATGCGCGCGCCGTGCAGGTTGTGTTCCGCAGCCAAACGCAGCGTTTCCCCGATGTCACCGAGCAACATGTTGGCGCGTTGCACATCCTTGATCGGGACGCCATACGCCGCAGCAATGCTCTCCTCCACCAGGCTTTCCTTCAGCCCGATTCGCAGTTCACCGCTGATGATCTTGATCAGGTACTTGGCTTCCAGCGGTGTGGCGCGCAGCAGCAGGTCGCGCAGCGACACAGCTTTCGCCGCCGGTCCGCGCGCGTTCGCAATGGCATGAAAGCTCTTTGCGACCTCCAGGACATTCAAATGGCTGGGCTGCGCGCTAGCCTGGGTAAGAGCACGATAAGAAAGCAGAACTTCGCCCGCTGCGGCGCCGATGTCGCCGTGCTTGCGATACGCCCCGGCCAGCGCGGCCTCGCGCCCGCCGGAGATGTCCAACAACACGCGCCACAGCAGCGCACCGCCCACCTGCAATGTGGTCTCTTCGTAAGCCGGAAACGGACGTCCGGAGAGGAATACTGCGGAGGCCGCCGCCTCCCCCGGAGTGCGCGAACGCAGATAGTCCGCCAGTATCCGCACCTTTTCATTTTTCCGGGTAGTGCCGGCGATGGCTTCGGCAGCAGCGGCAAAACGGTCCACATACCGTACGATGCGAAATTGCGCGCCGCCAGGCAATCAGAAAATCGCATCCGGCGGTCGGAACGCCTACTTCTTTTCCGAATTGCCGGATTCGACCGCGTGCTTGTGATGGTTATCGGACATATGACGGTCCACCACCACCATGGCCACGCTCTGGAGAGCATCAATGAAACCGCGGGTTTCAGCCCCGCTTCTCAGCCTTGGGGCCTCGATCATATCTGTGCGCAGCGCTCGCAACATTTCGGCAGCGCGAGTCAGACGGAAATTGTGCAGAGACACATCCCGGTCGGTGCCCGCTCCCAGCGCGATTTCCTGCAGCAGCCACCATAGCACCTGGCGCATCTCATCCACGCTGCTCTTCAATTCCTTAAGCGCGGACAGATCCACTTCAGCCGAAACCGGCGGGTCTGGCTCGGCGCCGCGGCGTTCCCACGCAGCGCCCGTCGTCAGCTCCTGCTGTATCGCTGACAAGTCAATGCGTACGCGCTCGATGCGTGCCGCCAGTTTGTCCATGGCGCTCTCCAACACACGCTGATTCCCGACCGTTATGGGAAAATATCACTGTCCGGTTGATGAAAACACAAAATGTTGCCTGGCGAGACTAGGAAAAGTACGTCTCAGGTTACCGAAAGCATGTAACCTACTGGTAAACTAAGATCATCTAATTGGTTTATGAGTTCGTGGCGAAAACTTGCGCGTTTCCTGGCTGCCGTCCAGTTGCTTCCAGCATTGGAAAACGGCGAGGAGACCCTGGTGGGAGGCCAGGCCGTCCTGGAGGGCGTAATGATGCGCTCCCCTCACGCCTGGGGCATCGCCGTGCGCAAACCCTCGGGCGAGATGGTCACGCACTCGGAGCCGTTGCACCGGCCTTCCGAGCGTCGCCCCTGGATGGGGTGGCCTTTCGTGCGCGGCATTGTCACTCTCGGACAGGCCATGTCGCTGGGGTTCCGCGCGCTGCGTTTTTCTGCCAATGTCGCCCTCGGTGAGATTCAGCAGGATAAATCCGGTCAAACCAGGAAAGTGGAAATCAGCGGCTGGGTAGCCGCGGTCAACATCGCCATTTCCCTCGGCTTCTTCATTTTCATGTACAAGTTCCTGCCGCTGGTGGGAGCCACAGAAATGAAGCGTGTCTCCCCAGTGTTCGACAACTTCATCGCTTTTAACCTGGTGGACGGCATTATCCGCATTGCCTTGTTCCTGCTCTTCATCTGGGCCACATCGCTCTGGGCGGACCTGCGCCGGGTGTATCAGTACCACGGGGCAGAACACAAGACCGTATTTGCTTTCGAGTCCGGCGATCCGGTGACCATCGCCGCCGCGCAGAAATTTTCTACCTACCATCCTCGCTGCGGTACCAGTTTCCTGATGACGGTGATGCTGATCGCCATCGCCGTTTACACCCTGGTGCCGGTAACGACATTCTGGGCGCGCTTCGGCGTGCGCATCGCGCTCTTGCCGGTTATTGCCGCCGTTTCCTACGAGATCATCCGCCTGGCCGCCAGGCTGCGCGCCAAGGCCGCGAGCGATTCCAGCCTGGCATCAACGCTGTTCAAGGCGCTCACGCAACCCGGTCTCTGGTTGCAGCGGATCACCACCCAGCCGCCCGGCGACGATCAGGTGGAATGCGCCATTGTGGCTCTCGACCGCGCCATGGAACTGGAGAAACAGCGCGGCGGAGAGCTGGTGCTGGCATGAGCGCAGTGGTCAGTGGCCACTGGCCAGTGTTCAGCTCGAAATTCCCCTAGCACACTCGATATCTCCCTGGCGCACTCAATATCGAAGTGCCTGATTGCCGAGTGTCTTCGCTGCGGCAACCCGAAACCGCTTACAATGGAATTATTGAGTACCGGTATGCGCTCTTCTGCCCTGAGCCGCAGTAATTGACAACTGGAAACTGTAAACTGGAAACTGTCAACTGATGTTCGACCGTCTCGCACAAATCGAATCCAAGTACGAAGAGCTGACCCGGGCTCTGGCGTCGCCGGAAGTGATCTCCGACTCAGCGAAGTACCAGAAGACTGCCAAGTCGCACAGCGAACTTCAGCCCATCGTGGAACGCTATCGCGAGTATAAGGACCTGAAGCAGGGAATCGCCGAAAGCAAAGCGCTGTTGACCGAGGAAACGGATCCCGAGATGCGCGCCTACGCCCAGGAAGAGCTAACCAGCCTGGAGCAGCGCATCGCCGACGTTGAGCAGCAACTCAAGCTGCTGCTGGTCCCCAAAGACCCCAACGACGACAAAAACGTCATTCTGGAAATCCGCGCCGGCACCGGAGGCGACGAAGCCACGCTGTTCGCCGCCGAAATCTTCCGCATGTACACGCGTTACGCGGAATCGCAGCGCTGGCGGGTGGAGGTGCTGTCCACCTCGGAGTCAGGCGTTCACGGCTTGAAGGAAGTGATCGCCATCATCGAAGGCCAGGGAGCTTATTCGCGGTTGAAATATGAAAGCGGCGTGCATCGCGTGCAGCGTGTACCCGTCACGGAACAGCAGGGACGCGTGCATACCTCCGCGGTTACCGTCGCCGTCCTTCCGGAAGCCGAAGAAGTGGACGTCAAGATTGACCCGAAGGACCTCCGCATTGACACCTTCTGCTCGTCCGGCCCCGGCGGACAATCGGTCAATACTACCTATTCCGCCGTCCGCATCACTCACCTGCCGACGAATACCGTTGTGAGCTGCCAGGACGAGAAGTCGCAGATCAAGAACCGCGAAAAAGGCATGCGTGTGCTGCGCGCCCGCCTCTACGAAATGGAGCAGGAGAAGCAGCAGCAGGCGCTGGCCAAGGAGCGGCGCGCCATGGTCGGCAGCGGCGACCGCAGTGAAAAAATCCGCACCTACAACTTCCCCCAGAACCGCGTCACCGACCATCGCATCGGGCTCACCATCCACCAGCTCGGCGAGGTGATGGACGGCAAGCTTCAGCCCTTCATTGACGCCCTCGTCACCCACTATCAGGCGGAAAAGCTCAAACAGGAAGCCACGCTGGTCGGCTAACGCGAATTGCTGTGAATCGGTGCCCCACATCTGCCCGGTTTTGGCAGATGTGGGTCCTTGCTGAAAATGCTTAGAGATTTCCGCGAGACTGGAGCGCCGCGTCCCCTGGCGCCAACCCTCTGCCAATCAAAATTCAAAATTGGTCCCCGGAACGCGCCGCTGGTGCGCGTTCTGGGGTGGAGACCGCCAGGGATCTCTGCTGTTATGAGACCTTCACCGCCCGCGCGGCCCTCGCGGCCACTTGGGGAATCCCTGCTCGTCGCGCAACCTCAGTGTCTTGCCTTCTTTCTTGATCTCACGTGCGATCAGCGCTTCTTTGCCGCTAACTGTGACCTTCGAACCGGTGACCTCAATCTGGTCGCCTTTGGCGAACGAAAAGCCTTGCTCGGAAATGTAACGCGCGGGACCAACGTGCACCTCCAAATTCCCCGAACCAGTCTTCAGCATCAGGTGGGTGCCGCTCCAGCCCCGCTTGCCTGTCTGCTGCGTGACTTCTTCCACGGAGCCCTTCACGGTGGTCTCAGTTTTAGGATCGTAGATAGGCGTGCCCCGCCTCGGCGCGCTGTCCGCCTCAGCGATTGCGAAAATGTTGGCCCACCCGAGTAGAACTGCAACCAGTGCGATTCGCTTGAAGTTCATGATGAAGTCCTCCGCATGATCGCGCCCCAGTTCGGGGCTGCGCTGTAGCATTTATCTAGCTAAACGCTATTGAGGACAACTTGTTACGCCGAGCGGGCTGGTTTCTGCGCCGCGCAACCCATTTCGGGACGGGGCGAACAACTCACAATTTTGCGATTTCCCAGAGTGAAAAGCAGGGCGTGACCGCCGTCAGAACAATCCGTTCTGCCGCCGCTGCGGAGTAATCCCGAAATGCTCGTAGGCCAACTGTGTGGCCACACGCCCGCGTGGCGTGCGGTCGAGGAATCCGATCTGGATCAAAAAGGGCTCATAAATTTCTTCAATGGCATCGGGCTCTTCTGCCAGGGCCGCGGCCAGCGTGTTTACGCCCACAGGTCCGCCCTGATATTTCTCGATGATGGTCAGCAGCAGCCTGCGGTCAACCTCGTCGAAACCGTGACGATCCACTTCCATCATCTCCAGCGCCGCCTGCGCGGTGCTCTTATCAATATGCCCCGCTCCGCGCACCTGCGCATAATCGCGGACGCGTCTCAGCAGACGATTGGCAATTCGCGGCGTGCCCCGCGATCGCGCCGCGATTTCTCTCGCGCCCTCGTCATCAATAGCTACGTCCAGAATCTCCGCCGAGCGCCGCACAATAATCTCCAAATCTTCCGGCGTATAGAACTCCAGCCGCAAGACAATACCAAAGCGCGAGCGCAGCGGACCCGAGAGCAGCCCTGCCCGCGTGGTGGCGCCCACAAACGTGAACGGCTTGACGTCTATGGTGTGCGTTCTCGCCGACGGCCCCTGCCCGATCATGATGTCCAGCCGGTAATCTTCCAGCGCCGAGTACAGCAGCTCTTCCAATGCGGCCTGAAGCCGGTGTACCTCGTCTATGAACAACACCTGCTTGTCGCGCAAGTTGGTGAGCACGGCGGTCAGGTCGCCCTTGATTTGCAGCGCCGGGCCGGATGTCTGCTGAAATGCCACCGCCAGCTCATTGGCAATGATCGTGGCCAGCGTGGTCTTGCCCAGGCCGGGCGGCCCGTACAACAGCACATGGTCCAGGGCCTCGCCCCGTGAGCGCGCCGCCTGGATGGCGATGTTCAGATTGTCTTTGACTTTTTTCTGGCCGATAAACTCCTGCAAGCGCTGCGGCCGCAGCTTGAGCTCGAACGACGCGTCATCTTCCACCGGCGCCGCAGAGACGAGGCGTTCCTTGAGGTCGGCATTGTTTTTCGGCGAAGACACGGAAAAGGGATAGTAAGACGAAATGGCGAGACAAGCAATCGGTAGAAAACACGCTCTGTGCCACAGCCGTCCTCGGCGACTTGGTAGAGACGTAGCTTGCTACGTCTCGAGCGGATTGTTGCTTGGTGTCCCACATCTGCCCGGGTTTGGAAGATGTGGGGCTTTGTTGAAATTCTAGCTCGCACATCCTCCTGATTGTCATTTTCCCAGGGCGCCGAGCGCAGCCGGGGTCCCCAGCACGCCTGATGTTGGCGTGCTGGGGTGGAAGCGAGGCG